>JADGOC010000059.1 GCA_017883165.1 Acidobacteriota bacterium | reverse complement strand
CGACGCGACCAACCTCGTGTGGCGCGCGGCGGACGCGGTGTGGAAGGCGGCCGGGCGAAGCGGCGCGCCGCGCGGCGTCTCGGTGCGAATCATCAAGCGTATTCCGATGCAGGCGGGGCTCGGCGGCGGCAGCAGCGATGCGGCGGCGGCGATGCGCGCGCTCGCAGTCTGGTGGCGCGTCGACGTGCCGCACGATCGGCTCCGCGCGATGGCCGCGGCGCTCGGTGCCGACGTCCCGTATTTTTTCGACGGCGGGACGGCGCTGGGCGTCGAGCGCGGCGACCTGTTGTATCCGCTGATCGATGCGCCGGCGGCGTGGGCGACCGTCGTGGTGCCGCCCTTCGGCGTGAGCACGGCCGATGCATACGCCTGGTTTGACGGCGATCGACGCAAGGGTGAACGCCCCGCGTCAGATCAGAACGATCTGGAGGCGCCGGTGACGGCCCGCCATCCGGACATCGGACGGATCGCGCGCGCCCTCGCTCGCGCCGGCGCCTTCCACGCGGCGATGTCGGGCAGCGGTTCGGCCGTGTTCGGGCTCTTCAGGTCCAGATCCCAGGCGTCAACCGCCGCCCGGGCGCTCGCCCGGCGCGGCCGGTCGATTGTGGTGGCGCGGACGCTCGATCGGGCGGGCTACGCGCGACTGGCGCGGCCGACCTGACTTGCCGGCGAAACAGTGCATCGTATACACTTACCGTTTGCGCCACGTGGTTCAGGCCACTCCTGAGGCAGCTTCTTCCAAGTCAATGATCGGGCGGGCATGATTGGGGCGTGGCCAAGCGGTAAGGCGCGGGACTTTGGATCCCGTATTCGGAGGTTCGAATCCTCCCGCCCCAGCCACCTCGAGAGGCTGAAGGCGCCGGGTGAGTGATCCCTTCATGTCAACTGGTTTTGGGGAATTGAAGCTCTTTTCGGGCAGCGCGCATCCCGAACTGGTCGAGGAAATCTCGAAGATCCTCGGCGTGCAGCCGGGGCAGGCGCGTCTGCGCCGGTTTCCCGACTCGGAAGTCTCGTTTCAGATCGACGAGAACATCCGCGGCACCGACGTGTTCGTGGTGCAGCCGACCTCGGCGCCGGTCGATCAGCACATCATGGAGATGCTGATCATGATCGACGCGTTCCGCCGCTCGTCGGCGGCGCGGATCACCGCCGTCGTGCCGTATTACGGCTACGCGCGCCAGGACCGCAAGGACAAGCCGCGCGTGCCGATTTCGGCGAAGCTCGTCGCCAACATCCTGAGCGCCGCGGGCACCAACCGCGTGCTGACGATGGATCTGCACAAGGCGCAGATTCAGGGGTTCTTTGACATTCCAGTCGACCACTTGTTCGCCGCGCCGGTGATCATCGATTACCTGTCGCGTCTGGACTACCCGAAGCTGACGATCGTCTCGCCCGACGCCGGCGGCGCCGAACGCGCCCGCGCCTACGCCAAGCGGCTCGACGCCGAGCTGGCGATCATCGACAAACGGCGGATCGACGACGGCACGGCGGAGGTGATGAACGTGATCGGCGCCGTCCAGGGGCGCACCTGCATCATCCAGGACGACATCGTCGACACGGCCGGCACGATTACCAAAGCGGCGAACGCGCTGAAGGCCAACGGCGCCGACCGCGTGCTCGCCTGCGCGGTGCACGGCGTGCTGTCGGGGTCGGCGATCGACAAGATCGAGAAGTCGCCGATCGACAAGATGATCGTGACCAACACGATCCCGCTGTCGCCCGCCGCCGCCGCGTGCAACAAGATCGTGGTGCTCTCGGTGGCGCGGCTGCTCGGGCAGGCGATTAAGAGCATTCACGAAGAGACCTCGGTCTCTTCGTTATTCGTGTAATTAGGAATTAGGAATTAGGAATTCGATATGGACGCGACACTCGAAGCCATTACGCGCGACACGTTTGGAAAAAACGAGGCGCGGCGGACGCGCCGCGAGGGCAAAGTGCCCGGCGTGCTCTACGGCGGCGCCGGCGCTGGGGGCCCTGGAGGCAAAGACGCGACAGCGATTTCCGTCGAGCCGAAGGCGCTCTTGAAGATTCTGCACTCCGAGTCTGGCGTCAACACGCTGATCTCGCTGAAGCTCGGCGGCGCCGACTCCAAGGTGCTCGTGAAGGAGTATCAGCTCGACCCGGTCACCCATCAAGTGCTGCACGCCGATTTCTACCGCGTCGCGATGGACCGCCTCCTGCAGCGCAGGATTCCCATCGTCGTCAAGGGCACGCCGCAGGGCGTGAAGCAGCAGGGCGGCCTCCTCGAATTCATTCGCCGCGAGATCGAGATCGAGTGCTTGCCGGCCGACATCCCGGAGCACGTCGAAGTCGACGTCAGCGAGCTGATGCTGCACCAGGGCATCCGCGTGCGCGACCTTGCGGTGTCGGAGAAGTGGAAGCCGATCAGCGACCCCGAGATGATGATCGTGCACGTCATTCTGCCGAAGGCCGAGGAGGTCGCGGCGCCGGTGGAGGGAGCCGTGGCGGCGGCGCCGACCGTGCCGGCCGAGCCCGAGGTCATCAAGAAGGGCAAGAAGGACGAAGACGAGGACGCGAAGGACGAGAAGAAAGCCAAAGACGAGAAGAGCGAGAAGAGCGAGAAGAAGAAGTAGCGATTGCAGCCTGACCTCGCGTGAAGCTCATTGTTGGCTTGGGGAATCCCGGCGCGAAGTATCGCGGCACCCGGCACAACATCGGGTTCGCGGTGCTCGACGAGTTGGCGGCGCGCCGGCAGGTCAGCTTCGAATCGGCGCCGGTCGACGCGTTGATCGCGAAGGTCCGGGGCGCCGACGAGGTCCTGCTCGCCAAGCCGCTGACGTTCATGAACGCGAGCGGGGAGGCGGTCGGCGCGCTGCTGCGGTACTACAAGATTGAGATCGCCGACCTGCTCGTGGTGGTCGACGACGTGCAGTTGCCGCTCGGCAAGCTCCGCGCCCGGGTGCGCGGGTCGGCGGGCGGCCACAACGGGCTGAAGTCGATCGTGGCGCACGTCGGCGACGCGTTCTCGCGGCTGCGTATCGGCGTCGGCCGAGGCGATCCGCGGCGCGATTTGGCGGACCACGTGCTCACGCGGTTCGATGCGGATGAAGCCGCGGAGGTCGAGCGCGTCACGGCGCGCGCGGCCGATGCGGCGGAGATGTTCGTCACGTCCGGGATCGGGGCGGTGATGAACGGGTTCAACGGCGGCGATCCGGCGACAACCGAATAGCGCGTGAACGCGCATAACCTTGCCACCCATGTGGTGGCCGCGTTTCGCGGTCCGGCTCTAGCCGGACCGTGGGATGTGTCCTCGAGGAGAGTCAGATGTCAGACCGACAGTACGAGCTCGTTTACATCCTTCCCCCAGACACCACCGAACAGCAGGTGACCGAGCTGCACGAGCAGCTTGAGGCGGTCGTGTCGCGCATGCACGGACAGATCGAGAAGACCGAGAACTGGGGCCGGCGCAGGCTGGCCTATGAGATCGCGCACCAGAAAGAGGGCGTCTACGTCCTCGAGCTGATCAACGGATCGGGCGAGCTGATGAAGGAGCTCGACCGCCGGCTGCGCGTGATGGATCAGGTGATTCGCCATCTCGTCGTCCGCGTCGATCACGAGAAGCGCGTCGTCGAGCGCACGCGCTCGAAGCGGCAGTCCAACTCCGAGCGGCGGCGCGTCAAGCGCGGGTTGCCGCCGCAGCGGCAGCCGGGCGAAGGCCGTCCGGCCGGCGAAGTGGAAGAGCCCGAAGACGATCGCTTTGACGGAGTGGAGGTTTAGATGGCATTCGGACAAGGGCGATCGGGCGGCGGCGGCGGCGGACGCGGCGGCCGTGGCGACAAGAAACCGGGCGACAAAGAGAAGGGCCAGCGGCGGACGCTGTTTCGCCGCCGCAAGGTCTGCAAGTTCTGCGCGGACAAGATCGACGACATCAACTATAAGGATGTCAAGCTGATTGGCCCGTTCGTGCCCGAGCGCGGCAAGATTCTGCCGCGGCGCATTTCGGGCACGTGTGCGGCGCACCAGCGGAAGCTGCAGACGGCGATCAAGCGCGCGCGGCAGCTCGCGCTCATCCCGTACGTCACTGATTAGAGGACGAAGCACATGGAAGTCATTCTCAGAGAGCACGTCGATAATCTCGGGCGCCGCGGCGAGTTGGTGAAGGTGGCCGACGGCTACGCGCGCAACTACCTGTTGCCGCGAAAGCTCGCCCTGCTCGCGACCGAGGGCAACAAGAAGCAGATCGAGCGCGAGCGCGCGAAGCTGGACGTCAAGGACGCCGAAGAGAACAAGATCGCCGAAGCGCTGGCCGAGCGGCTGGGCACCGTCGAGATCATCATCGCCCGCAAGGTCGGCGAAACCAAAGCGCTCTACGGGTCGGTGACGACGGCCGACATCGCGGAGGGGCTGGCGGCGAAAGGCTTCGACATCGAGCGCCGCACGCTGCAGCTGGCCGAGCCGATCAAGCAACTGGGCGAGTTCGACGTCCCGGTGCGCCTGAACCGCGACGTTACGGCGCGCGTCAAGGTGAAGGTGGTCGCCGAGGGCACACAGAATTAGAAAGCTAGAATTAGGAAGTTAGAATTGAAGGCGGACGGGGAAAGTCGGACTTTTTCCTTCCGCCTTTTCTTTTTTGAGTTACACTCTCGTCTCCCCTCGCACCGTTTTCCTTATGCCAGACGCCGTCGCTGAACGCACGCTGCCGCACAACCTCGAGGCCGAACGATCCGTCCTCGGCGCCGTGCTGCTGCACAACGACGCGTTCAACCTCGCCGCCGAGGTGATCGACTCGGCCGATTTCTTCCGCGACGCGCACCGCCGGATCTTCGACAAGATGGTGAAGCTCTCCGAGCGCGGCGACGCGATCGATCTGGTGACGCTCAAGGAGGAGCTCGGCCGGTCTGGCGAGCTCGACGAGGTGGGCGGCCCCGCCTACATCTCGGCGCTCGTCGACGGCGTGCCGCGCTCGACCAACGTCGAGCACTACGCCCGCATCATCAAAGAGAAGGCGACGCTCAGAAACCTGATCTTCTCGGCCAATAAGATCCTGGCGACGGCGTACGACGCGGAAGAGGACGCTGACGTCATCCTCGACCAGGCCGAGCACGCGATCTTCGCGATTGCCGACGACAAAGTGCGCGACGGCTTCGTGTCGCTGCGCGACCTGGCGCAGAACAGCTTCGAGACGATCGAGAAGCTGCACGCGCACAAGGAGCTCATCACCGGCGTGCCGACCGGCTTCGTCGAGCTGGACGAGATGACGTCCGGCTTCCAGCCGTCGGATCTGATTATCATCGCCGCGCGGCCGTCGATGGGGAAGACGAGCCTCGTGCTGAACATCGCCCAGCACGTCGGCACGAAGACCGACATGACCGTGGGCCTCTTCAGCCTCGAAATGTCGAAGGAGCAGCTCTTCCTGCGCATGCTGACCGCCGAGGCGCGCATCGACGCGCACCGGCTGCGCGGCGGGTTTCTCGGCGAGAAGGATTGGGGGCGCCTGTCGCAGGCGATCGGGACGCTCAGCGAGTCGAAGATCTTCATCGACGATTCCCCGTCGATCGGCGTGCTCGAGATGCGCGCGAAGTGCCGCCGGCTCGCGTCCGAGCACGGGCTGAACCTCGTGATCATCGACTACATTCAGTTGATGCAGGGCCGGGGGCGGTTCGAGAACCGCACGCTCGAGCTCGCGTCGATCTCGCGGTCGATGAAGGGGCTCGCCAAAGAGTTGCACGTGCCGATTGTCGTGCTGTCGCAGCTCAGTCGCGCCCCCGAGTCGCGCGCGGATCATCGCCCGCAGCTCTCCGATCTGCGCGAGTCGGGCGCCCTCGAGCAGGACGCCGACGTCGTGGTCTTCATCTACCGCGAGGATCTGTACGCCGACAAGAATCAGCCGCCGACCGAGGCGCAAGGCGTGGCCGAGCTGATCATCGGCAAGCAGCGCAACGGCCCGACCGGCGTCGTGAAGCTCGCGTTCATCCGAGAATTCACGCGCTTCGAAAACCTCGCGCTCGGCTCGCCGTAGGTCTGCCGCGCTGGCCGATCTCCGGTCGTGCCTTGCCTAGAGACTGACGCGTACTGAGGGTAAGATCAGGTCGAATGATCCGTCCAACAGTCGCGCGCGTGAATCTCGGCGCGCTTCAAGCCAACTACCGTTCGATCGTCGCGCACCTCGCGCGCGAGAAGCCTTCCCATCCGCCGGGGATCATCGCCGTCGTCAAAGCGAACGCGTACGGGCATGGAGCCGGTCACGTGGCGCGCGCGCTGGAAGAGGCGGGGGCCAGCGTCCTGGCGTGCGCCGACATCGAAGAAGGCGCGGCGCTCAGGGCGGCCGGCGTCGCGTGCAAGATTCTCGTGTTCGGCGCGCTGAGCGTCAGCGATCTGGACGGCCTGTTCGACTGCCGGCTCACGCCGACGATCTCCACGCCCGGCGCCGCGCGCGCGGTGCAGGCGGTGGCGGCTCGCCACAAACAGCGGCTGCGCTATCACCTGAAGATCGACACCGGCATGAACCGGCTCGGCTTCCGCGACGCCAACCTGCGGCGCACGCTTCCCGAGCTGCTCGCGAGCCCGAACCTCGAGCTCGAGGCCGTGTACACGCATTTTGCGACGGCGGACGATCCGGAATCGCCGCTCTTCAACGAGCAGCGCGTCCGCTTCGAGCGCGCCCTGTGGGTGATCAAGGAGCTTTCGGCGGACGCCGCGATCTCAGCGCCTCCGCACGTCCACGCCGCCAACAGCGCGGCGCTCCTGCGCGACTCGCGCGTCTGGTGGGATGAGGTGCGCCCGGGACTCCTGCTCTACGGCATCGTCCCGCCGCCGCTGGCGGCGAACGTGGCCGTCACGCCGGTCATCACGCTCGACAGCCGCGTCGTCGCCGTCAAAGGCGTGCGCGCGGGTGAAGGCGTCGGCTACGGCGCGCGGTTCATCGCCGAGCATCCGACGACGATCGCGATTGTGCCGGCCGGCTATGCGGACGGCCTCGATCTGCGGCTCGCGGGACGCGGCGCCGTCCTGATTCGCGGCCGCCGCGCGCCGATCGTCGGCTCGGTGTGCATGGATATGTTGACGGCCGACGTCACCGGCCTCGACGTCTCGCCGGGCGACGAAGTCGTCATCATCGGATCGCAGGGCGCCGAGCGCATCGACGTTCGCGAGATGGCTGCACAAATCGGTACGATCCCGTACGAGATCCTGTGCAGGATCGGATCGCGGATAGAGCGGGTTTATGAAGCTGGGAATGGGATGAAGGGGTGATGTGGTGAAGGGGTGATCCTCGATCACTCCCTCTCCCCATCCCTCCATCATCACATCCCTCCATCATCACATCCCCTCCATCCCCCATCACCAAATGCCATAATCACCTTTGTGGCAAAGCGTCCCTCTACCGTGTTTGTCTGTCAGGAGTGCGGGTCGCAGTCGCCCAAGTGGCTGGGGCGCTGCGCCGATTGCGGCGCGTGGAACTCGCTGGTCGAGGAACGCCCGCAGGAGGCGCCGGCCGGCGCGCCCGGCGTGCATCGCTACGCGCTCGCCGGCAACGCCGGATCCGCGCGGTTGTACTCGGACATCGAGATCGAGCAGCACGCGCGGCTCTCGACCGGCATCGACGAATTCGATCGCGTGCTGGGCGGGGGCGTCGTGCCAGGCTCGCTCGTGTTGCTCGGCGGCGAGCCCGGCATAGGCAAATCGACGCTGCTGCTGCAGGCGGCGGCGAACATGGCGCGGACCGCGGGGCCCGTGCTCTACAGTTCGGGCGAGGAGTCCGAGCACCAGATCAAATTGCGCGGCGAGCGGCTGGAGGTCGGCGCGGCGCCGCTCTATCTTCTCGCCGAAACGTGTCTCGAGCGCATTCTCGAGGAGATCGCGCGCATCAAACCGGCGCTCGTTATCGTCGATTCGGTGCAGACGGTGTTCTCCCTCAAGTTCCAGTCGGCCCCCGGCAGCATCGGGCAGGTGCGTGAGGCGGCGACGCAGCTGCTGTTCACCGCGAAGGGGCAGAACATTCCGACGTTCCTCGTCGGGCACGTCACGAAAGATGGCAGCCTCGCCGGTCCGAAGGCGCTCGAGCACGTCGTCGACACCGTGCTGTACTTCGAAGGCGAGCGCCACCATTCGCACCGTGTCGTTCGCGCGGTGAAGAATCGATTTGGCGCGATCAGCGAGCTCGGCGTGTTCGAGATGACGTCGACCGGCTTGCGTCCCGTTCCCAATCCGTCCAAGCTCTTTCTCGCGGAACGGCCTTCGAACGCGCCGGGCTCCGCGGTGCTCTGTTCGGTCGAAGGCTCGCGCCCCATCCTCGTCGAAGTGCAGGCGCTCGTCAGCTCGAGCAGCTACGGCACCGCACGGCGCATGGCGAGCGGCATCGATCAGCAGCGCCTCTCGCTGCTGCTCGCCGTCCTCGAAAAGCGCGCCGGGCTCAATCTCATGGGTGACGACGTGTTCGTGAACATCGCGGGCGGGATGACGGTGGACGAACCGGCGTCGGATCTCGGCGTCCTCGCCGCGATCGCCTCGAGCGTCCGCAACCGCGTCATTCCCCAGACGACGGCGATGTTCGGCGAGGTGGGGCTGGCGGGCGAGGTGCGCGGCATCGCCCAGGCGACGCTCCGCGTGCGCGAGGCGGCGCAGATGGGATTTCGCCGCTGCGTCATGCCCGAGGCGAACATCGATCCGGCCGATCGCGGCCAGCGCGCCGGCGACTGCGAGCTGGTGGGCGTCCGCACGGTCGGCGAAGCCCTCGACGCCCTCCTGCAGTGACCCGATGGCCCCATGGCCGGATGAATGATATGGTGTGCCCGAGGCCCAGCCGCCCGGCCTCCTTTTATCGCGTTCATACCGGGGCGACGCGCGGTTCATAACGGGGGTCGTGCCATGGCCTGGTTTGCGCTCGGGCGTGTCCTTTTCGTGGCGGCGGTCGCGTACGCCGCGGCGCTCATTCGTCCAATTCCGTTTGGTGTTCTCGCCAACGTCGGCTTCGCGCTGGTCCTCGCGGCGCTCGTGGTCGCGTTCGAGAGCTGGCTGCGCGAGACGGCGGCCACACACATTCTCGGCGCGCTGATCGGCGGATGCGTCGGGCTGGTCATCGCGCGGACGATCGGGTCCGGCCTCTTCTGGGCGGATATCGGCGACAGCCGCGTCGCGTTTCTCCACAGCTTCGTGCTCATCGTCCTGCCGTACCTCGGGCTCGTGCTCGGCGGCAAACATGGCGAGTGGCTGGAGCCGGCGCGCCTCGTCAGCCTGTTTCGATCAGCAGGGCCCGCGCGGCGCTACAAGATTCTCGACACGAGCGTCATCATCGACGGCCGGATCGCCGACGTGTGCGAAACCGGTTTCGTCGACGGCGCGCTCGTCATCCCGCAGTTCGTGCTCAAGGAACTGCAGCTGGTCGCCGACTCCTCCGATTCGATGAAGCGCAACCGCGGGCGCCGGGGCCTGGACATTCTCCAGAAGATTCAGAAGATGTCGGGCGTCGAGGTGATCATTTCCGACGTCGATTTTCCGGAAGTGCGCGAGGTCGATCTCAAGCTGATCGAGCTGGCGCGTTCGCTGCAGGGGAAGATCGTCACCAACGACTTCAACCTGAACAAGGTCGCGCAGCTTCGCGGCGTCGAGGTGCTGAACGTCAACGAGCTCGCCAACTCGCTCAAGCCGGTCGTGCTCCCCGGCGAGATCATGAAGGTGTTCATCCTGAAGGAAGGCAAGGAATACAACCAGGGCGTCGCCTATCTCGACGACGGCACGATGGTGGTGGTCGACAACGCGCGCAAAATGATCAACAAGACGATTGAGATCGTCGTCACGAGCGTCCTGCAGACGACGGCGGGGAAGATGATCTTCGGGCGCTACATCGAGCAGGCGGGTCAGGCGCAGGCGGCTCCTCAACCGCCGGCCGCGGCCGAGCGCGATCGCGCGAAAGCGATGCCGACGCCGCAGCCGACATAGGCAATTCACAATTTACAATGTGAGAAGTTACAAAGCGTCACCGATCCTTTGTAAAGCGTCACCGATCCTTTTGTAAATTGTGCCTTGTCAATTGTGAATTTCCCCCCATTCCACTGGTGGCGGACGGTCTTCTTCCTGATCCCCGCCATCACCGTCTACACGATCGTGCTCGGCGCGGTGTCGATCGCGTCGAGTTTGTTCGATCGGCGCGGCTATACGGCGCACCGCTGCGCGCGGCTGTGGTCGTGGCTGATTCTGAAGACCACCGGCGTCCGCGTGACCGTCGAAGGCCTCGATCGCGTGGTGCC
Organism: Acidobacteriota bacterium; assembly: GCA_017883165.1. Lineage (GTDB taxonomy): Bacteria > Acidobacteriota > Vicinamibacteria > Vicinamibacterales > CAVVIG01 > JADGOC01. The sequence goes on along the minus strand of JADGOC010000059.1, from coordinate 10,995 downwards.
GGGCACGACCTATGTCTTCGTCTCGAACCATCAGAGTATCTACGACATCCCCGTGATCTTCGCGTCGCTGCCGTTTCAGCTCCGGATCATCGCCAAGGCGTCGCTCTCGCGCTTTCCGGTGCTGGGCTGGCATCTGCGGCGCGGCGGGCATCTCTTCGTCGATCGCCGGCATCCCGATCACGCCGGCATCCTGAAGCGCTGGCGGGCGCTGGTGTCCGAAGGGCTGTCGCTGATCATCTTTGCCGAGGGGACGCGGAGCTGGGATGGGCGCGTCGCGCGGTTCAAGGCGGGGAGTTTTCTGCTGGCGATCCAGGCGGGGCTCCCGGTCGTGCCGATTGCCGTCATCGGCACGCGGGCGGTGATGCCGAAGGGCCGCCTGCGGACCGAGCCGGCCGCCGTGACGCTCGTCGTCCACGATCCCATCCGGCCGCCCGCGCTCGAATCGCCCACGGCGGCGGATGCGAAGGCGCTGGCCGCCCGCGTGCACGCGATCGTGGCCCCGGCCGTCGAGTCGCGGCAACTGCCCGGTCGCCTATAATTAAGGTTTGCCTCCACGCATGTACGTCACAGCAATCATCGCGGCCGGCGGGCGGGGCCAGCGGCTGGGCGGGGCGCGCCCCAAGCAGCTGCTGGAGATCGGCGGCCGTGCCGTCCTGGAGCGGAGCGTCGGCGCGTTTCTGACGCATCCGTCGGTCGACGATCTCGTCGTCGCGCTGCCTACGGATCTCGCCGGCGATCCGCCGCCGTATCTGCGCGCGACCGCCAAGCCGTTGCGGATCGTGGCCGGCGGGGACCGTCGGCAGGACTCGGTGGCCAACGCATTCCGCGCGATTGACGATCGCGCCGAGATCGTGGTGATTCACGACGCGGCGCGACCGTTCGCGAGCGCGGCGCTGATCGGGCGCACGATCGCGGCCGCCGCCGAAAGCGGGGCGGCGCTCGCGGCGCTGCCCGCGCGCGACACGGTGAAGCAGGGCGAGGCCGGCATCGTGCGCGCCACGCTGCCGCGCGAGTCGATCTTTCTGGCGCAGACGCCGCAGGCGTTTCGACGCGACGTGCTGCGCGAGGCGCTCGCGCTCGGCGAAGCAGGCGTCGACGCGACCGACGAGGCGGCGCTGGCCGAGCGCGCGGGGCACATCGTCCGGCTCGTCGAGGGTGAGGCGTCGAACATCAAGATCACGACGGCCGACGATCTGGTCCTCGCTCGCGCGATCGCGGAAGCGAGCGGCGATGCGGCGGCGCGCGGCGCGAAGCCGGCCCGGACCGGCCGCGCCGGCATCGGGTACGACGTGCACCGGCTCGTCGAGGGCCGTCCGTTGATTCTCGGCGGCGTCACGATTCCCTTCGCGCGCGGCCTCGCGGGCCACTCTGACGCCGACGCGGTCTGCCACGCGATCACCGATGCGATCCTCGGCGCCGCGGGGGCCGGCGACATCGGCCGCCATTTTCCAGACACCGATCCGCGGTGGAAGGGCGCGTCGAGTATTGATTTGCTGAGGCGCGCGGCCGAGATCGTGGGCGAGCGCGGTCTGGAGGTCGGCAACGTCGATGCGTCGGTCATCGCCGAGCGCCCGAAGCTGGCGCCGTTTGTCGACGCGATGTGCGCGAACGTCGCCCATGCGCTCGGCATTCCGGCCGACCGCGTGAGCATCAAGGGCAAGACCAACGAGGGCGTCGGCGCGCTCGGTCGCGGCGAAGCGATCGCCGTGCACGCCATCGCGCTGCTGCGAAGCCGATAAAGTAAAAATGCGAGTCCGCTTTGCACCCAGCCCCACCGGGCACCTGCACGTCGGCAACGCGCGAACCGCGTTGTTCAACTGGCTGCTCGCGCGCGGCCACGGCGGAACGCTCATCCTCCGCATCGAGGATACCGACGTCGAGCGGTCGACGCAGGAATCGGAAGCGGCGATCCTTCGCGATCTGCGCTGGCTCGGGCTCAACTGGGACGAGGGGCCGGATGTCGGCGGCGCACGCGGTCCGTACCGGCAATCCGAGCGGTTGAACCTGTACGCGTCGTACGCGCAGGAGTTGTTGGCCGCCGGCCACGCGTATTACTGTTTCTGCTCGATCGCGCAGCTCGACACCGAGCGTCAGAGCGCGCTCGCCGAAGGGCGTCCGGCGCGCTACGCGGGCACGTGCCGGCGCCTGTCGCGCGAGCAGGCGGACGCGCGCATCGCGTCGGGCGAGCGGCCCGCGATCCGCTTCCGCGTCCCCGAGGATCGCGACGTCGTCTTCGAGGACGTCGTCCGCGGCGACGTGCGCTTCCAGACCGACGTCATCGGCGATCCGGTGATCGTCCGCGCCGACGGCCACCCCGCGTACAACTTCGCCGTGGTCGTCGACGACGCGCTGATGGAAGTGACGCACGTGGTGAGAGGCGAGGACCACATCTCGAACACGCCGCGTCAGGTGCTGTTATATGAGGCGCTCGGCTTCACGCCGCCGTTCTTCGCGCACCTCGCGCTCGTGATGGGCCCCGACCACAGCCCGCTCTCGAAACGACACGGCGCCACGTCGGTGGCGGAATTTCGCGCGAAGGGCTACCTGCCCGAAGCGCTCGTCAACTATCTCGCGCTCATCGGCTGGTCGCCCCGCGGGGCGGGCGCCGCGGGCCCGAGCGACGACAACACGGAGCTGCTGCCCATCGACGAGCTCGCGCGCCGCTTCTCGCTCGAGCGGGTCGGGCACAGCGCCGGGGTCTTCGACGAAGAGAAACTGGCGTGGGTGAATCGTCACTACCTGAAGATCGCAGATCCGATCCGCATTGCCACGCTCGCCGTGCCGTTCTTCGCCGCCGCCGGCGTGCGGCTGTCTCCCGACGCGCGCGGCCTCGAGTTTCTCGCCTCGGCGATGTCGATGGCGACCTCCTCGGTCGATCGGCTGGATCAGGTTCCGGCGCGGCTGGCGCTCCTCTTCGAGTACGCGCCCGAGACGACGCTCGGCGACGGGCAGGTGCGGCGCGAAATGCGCGAGGACGGCCCGCGCGCGGTGGTGCGCGCGCTGGCCGAGGCGCTCGCGACGGCGCCGCGCCTCGATCGCGAGCGGTTCCGCGCGGTGGCGGGCGAGGTGAAGGCGCGGACGGGGCAGAAGGGGAAGGCGCTGTTCCATCCGATTCGCGTCGCGCTGACGGGACGCGCCGAGGGGCCGGAACTCGACCTCGCGATTCCCGCGATCGACGGCGGCGCCGATCTGCCGGCCGGCGCGGGGATCCCGCGGATCGTCGGCTGCCGCGAGCGCGCGGCGGCGTTTGTGCGCGCGTTGGAGACATGCTGATCTACGGCATCAACCCCGTCCTCGAAGCGCTCCGAGCGGGACGCGTGAGCGCGCTGCGCGTATCGGCGCGCGCGGACGACCGTGTGGCCGGCGTCCTGCGGCTCGCCGAAGAGAAGGGCGTGCCGGTCCGGCGCGTGGCGGCCGGCGACCTCGATCGCGCCGCGCGCGAGGGCGCGCACCAGGGGGTCGTCGCCGACGTGCGCGACGCCGAGAGCGTGAGCGTGGAAGATCTCGTGATCGGCGCGCGCGGTGCGCCGCTCATCGTCGTGCTCGACGGCATCGAAGATCCGCACAACCTCGGTGCGATTCTGCGGACGGTGGATGCGGCCGGCGCCGACGGCGTGGTGCGGCAGTCGCGTCATGCCGCGCCGCTCGGCGGCGCGACGGCGAAGGCGTCGGCGGGCGCGGTCGCGCACGTGCGGATCGCCGACGTCGTCAACATCGCGCGCGCGCTGGAGACGCTGAAAGAGGCGGGCGTGTGGACGGTGGGACTGGCCGGCGACGCGCGGCAGCCCTACGAGACCATCGATTTCACGCTCCCGACGGCGGTGGTCGTCGGGGCGGAAGGCGCCGGAATGAGGCGGCTGGTGAGGGAGCGGTGTGATTGGGTGGTGTCGATTCCCATGCAGGGGCGCGTGCAGAGCCTGAATGTGTCGGTGGCGACCGGAATTGTTCTATTTGAAGCAGTTAGGCAGCGCCGGGCGGCAAGCTCAGCAAGCGATTGACGTGGCAGGATGTTGCCGGCTGGCATAGGACGTGCTATAGTTCGACTTTTGTGCTGGCTGGCGTAGCTCAGCCCGGTAGAGCAGCTGATTTGTAATCAGCCGGTCGGGGGTTCAAATCCCTCCGCCAGCTCCAACGGACGATGTCCTGGAGTCCCGCTTCCGGCTGAGACAATCGCCGCAGGGTAACGTCAAAAGCAACGCATTCCAATTACAGACAGTTGGCGAGGTAGCGAAGCGGTCAAACGCAGCAGACTGTAAATCTGTCGCCCTAGTGGCTTCGAAGGTTCGAGTCCTTCCCTCGCCACCAACATGGAATCCGGTAAGGAGATGCGGGAGTAACTCAGTGGTAGAGTCACAGCCTTCCAAGCTGTTGGTCGCGGGTTCGATCCCCGTCTCCCGCTCCATGACTGACTGATGACTGGCGACTGACACCTGACGACTGATGACTAGACCGCCGATGTAGCTCAGTTGGCAGAGCGCGTCCTTGGTAAGGACGAGGTCTCCAGTTCGATCCTGGACATCGGCTCCAGAGCACGCGTAACGACGGCACGACACGAGGATCGTTGACATGGCCAAAGAAAAATTCGACCGAAGCAAACCGCACGTGAACGTCGGCACCATCGGGCACATCGATCACGGCAAGACCACCCTCACCGCGGCGCTCACCAAGGTCGCCGCCGACAAGGGCTGGGCGAAGTTCATCTCGTACGACGAAGTGGCCAAGGCCTCCGAGTCGCAGGGCCGGCGCGACGAGTCGAAGGTGATGACGATCGCGACGAGCCACGTCGAGTACTCGACCGCGAAGCGCCACTACGCGCACGTCGATTGCCCGGGCCACGCCGATTACATCAAGAACATGATCACCGGCGCCGCGCAGATGGACGGCGCCATCCTCGTGGTCAGCGCCGTCGACGGCCCGATGCCGCAGACGCGCGAGCACGTGCTGCTCGCCAAGCAGGTCAACGTGCCGTACATGGTCGTCGCCCTCAACAAGGTCGACGCCATCGACGACCCCGAGCTGCTCGACCTGGTCGAGCTCGAAGTGCGCGAGCTCCTGACGTCCTACGGCTTCCCCGGCAACGACATCCCGGTGGTCCGCATCTCGGCGCTGAAGGCGCTGCAGGGCGACCCCGAGGGAGTGGCCGGCGTGACGAAGCTGATGGACGCCATCGATAGTTACATCCCGCTCCCGGTGCGCGACATCGACAAGCCGTTCCTGATGCCGATCGAAGACGTGTTCTCGATCTCGGGCCGCGGCACCGTCGTCACCGGCCGCGTCGAGCGCGGGCAGGTCAAGGTCGGCGAGGAAATCGAGATCGTCGGGTTCAAGCCGACCGAGAAGAAGGTCGTCACCGGCGTCGAGATGTTCCGGAAGCTCCTCGATTCCGGCGTGGCCGGCGACAACATCGGCGTGCTGCTCCGCGGCGTCGAGAAAGACGACGTCGAGCGCGGGCAGGTGCTGGCCAAGCCGGGCAGCATCAAGCCGCACACCAAGTTCAAGGGCGAGGTCTACATCCTGTCGAAGGAAGAAGGCGGCCGTCACACGCCGTTCTTCAACGGCTACCGTCCGCAGTTCTACATCCGCACGACCGACGTCACCGGCACGCTCCACCTGCCGGAAGGGGTCGAGATGGTGATGCCGGGCGACAACACGGCGATCAGCGGTGAGCTGATGGCACCGGTGGCGCTCGAAAAGGGCGCGCGCTTCGCCATCCGTGAAGGCGGCCGCACGGTGGGCGCCGGCACGGTCACCGACATCGTCGAATAGGAAACGCACGTCATGAGAGACATCATCGCGCTCGCGTGCCCCGAGTGTAAGCGGCGCAATTACAGCACGACGAAGAACAAGAAGAAGACGACCGAGCGCCTCGAGATGAGCAAGTACTGCCGGTTCTGCCGGAAGCACACGGCTCACAAGGAAACGAAGTAGATCGCGGCACGTAGGCCAGTAGCTCAATTGGCAGAGCACCGGTCTCCAAAACCGGGGGTTGGGGGTTCGATTCCCTCCTGGCCTGCCAGTCTTGGAACGAGCACGAGAACGTAGAACCTAGAACGAAGGCCATGGCGGACAACACTACGACGATCGAGACGGTCAGGGAGGCGGCGGGCGGGCGGATCGAGCGCTGGCGGCTGTTCCTGAGCGAAGTCCGCAACGAGCTCAAACGGGTCACGTGGCCGTCGCAGAAGGAAGTCTACGCGACGACGGTCGTCGTGATTCTCACGTCGGTGTTCTTCGGCGTGTACCTGTTCGTCCTCGACTACGGGTTCAACCAGATCGTCACGGCGATCTTCCGGCGGTTTGGTGCGTCATGACGGACGTCGCGACCAAGAACTGGTACATCGTCCACACCTACTCGGGGTTCGAGAAAAAGGTCGCCGAGTCGCTCACCGAACGCGTCAAGGCGTACGGGCTGCAGAACGACATCGGCGAGGTCCTGATTCCGACCGAGGACGTCGTCGAGATGCGCGGCGGCAAGAAGGTCGTGACGGCGAAGCGGTTCTTCCCCGGCTACATCCTGGTCGAGATGCACATGTCCGACCATGCGTGGCACGTGGTGAAGAACACGCCGAAGGTCACCGGATTTGTCGGGGCGGGGGCCAAGCCCACGCCGCTCAGTAAGGACGAAGTCGAGCAGATTCTCGATCAGGTGCGCACGGCGGCGGAGAAGCCGAAGCCCAAGTACATGTTCGAGAAGGGCGAGCAGGTGCGGATCAACGAAGGGCCGTTCACCAGCTTCAACGGCGTGGTCGACGATGTGAATCTCGACAAGAACACGTTGAAGGTCATGGTAACGATCTTCGGGCGCGCCACGCCAGTCGAGCTCGATTTCTTGCAGGTTGAGAAAATCTAGTCATGAAAAAAGTTCAGGCGATGGTGAAGCTCCAGATTGCCGCCGGCAAGGCGACGCCGGCGCCGCCGGTCGGCACGGCGCTCGGGCCGCAGGGCGTCAACATCATGGACTTCTGCAAGAACTTCAACGCCAAGACGGCGAAGGACGAGGGTCTCATCATTCCCGTCGTCGTCACGGTGTATGCGGATCGGTCCTACACCTTCATCACCAAGACGCCGCCGGCGGCGGTGCTGCTGAAGCGGGCGGCGAACATCGCGAAGGGATCGGCCGAACCGAACAAGACGAAGGTCGGCACGGTCACGGTTAAGCAGGTGGAAGACATCGCGAAGCTGAAGATGCCGGATTTGAACGCCGAGTCGCTCGAGGCGGCGGTCAAGACGATCTCCGGCACGGCGAGGTCGATGGGGCTTGACGTCATCGGCTGACGCTTCGTGCACTGAGCGGAAAGTCGTGTCGAGCCAATGCCGAGCCGCGTGAGCGGCGAAGGCACAGGCGCTGGGGGTGGGGCCCCAGCGCAAAGGTAAGAAGAGTGGGAGCGCTTTCACGAGCGCGTCAGGACCACAGGAGAGCTTATGAGAACGCGCGGCAAGCAGTTCGCAGCCGCACGGGCACAGATCGCCGTCGATCGCACCTATACGATCGAAGAGGCGGTGCCGCTCGTGCAGAAAGTCAAGTTCGCGAAGTTCGACGAGACCGTGGATCTCTCGCTTCGGCTCGGCGTGGATCCCAAACACGCCGACCAGATGGTGCGCGGCACGGTGGTGCTGCCGCACGGTCTGGGCCGGACCAAACGCGTGTTGGCGATCGCGGGCGCGGAGAAGCAGAAGGAAGCGCAGGAGGCGGGCGCCGACATCGTCGGCGGCGAGGAGCTCGTCGAAAAGATCCAGGGCGGCTTCATGGACTTCGACGCCGTGGTCGCGACCCCCGACATGATGCGCGCCGTCGGCAAGCTCGGGAAGGTGCTCGGCCCGCGTGGCCTGATGCCGAACCCGAAGACGGGCACCGTCACCGCCGACATCAGCAAGGCCGTGAGGGAAATCAAGGCAGGCAAGGTGGAATTCCGCGTCGACAAGACCGGCATCATCCACGCGCCGGTCGGCAAGATGTCGTTCGCCACCGAGTCCCTCGTCGCCAACGCGCACGCGCTCGTCGAGAGCATCGTCAAGGCGAAGCCGTCGGCGGCCAAGGGCAAGTATCTGAAGAGCGTCACGCTGTCGTCGACGATGGGGCCGGGCGTCCGCATCGACACGACGCACATCGATGTGGCGGTGAAACACTAATGGCTGTCACCAGAGCGGACAAGCAGGCCGAGCTCGAGCAGATCGAGAAGGCGTTAAAAGGAGCGGACAGCGCGATCCTCGTCGACTACAAGGGCATGAACGTGCCGCAGGTCACCGAGCTGCGGCGCCAGCTCCGCCATGCAAAGGCGGGCTACAAGGTCGTGAAGAACACGATCGCCCGTCGCGCGCTGAAGGGGACCGGCTTCGCGTCGCTCGAGAAACACTTCGCGGGGACGACGGCGGTCGCCTACACCAAGTCCGATCCGGTTGCGCTGGCCAAGACGCTGACGGCATTCGTCAAGACGGCGCCGACGCTGACGATCAAGGCGGCGGTCGTGCAGGGCCGCGCCATCAAGCCGGCTGAGGTGAACGAACTCGCCGCGCTGCCGGGCAAGCCGGAGCTGTACGCGAAGCTGCTCTTCGTGCTGCAGGCGCCGATGGTGCAGATTGTCAGTGTGCTGAACGCCGCGCCGCGGGATCTCATGAGCGTGCTGGCGCAGGCGGAGAAGAAGAGATCAGAAGCGTCGTAATGAGGAATTAGGAATTCAGAATTAGGAATTGATTCTAGTTTTCAGGAGAACAGAGCATGGCCGAAGTGACGCAGCAGCAAGTGGTCGAATACATCAAGGGGATCACCGTTCTGGAGCTCTCGCAGCTCGTGAAGACGCTCGAGACCGAGCTCGGCGTGTCCGCCGCGATGCCGATGGCGATGCCGCAGGGCGGAATGTCCGGCGGCGGCGCGGCCGCGCCCGTCGAGGAGAAGACCGAGTTCACCGTGACGCTGACCGAAGTCGGCGGCAACAAGATCAACGTGATCAAGGTCGTCCGCGAAGTCACCAGCCTCGGTCTGAAGGAAGCCAAGGATCTCGTCGAAGGCGCGCCCAAGGCGGTCAAAGAGGGCGTGACGAAGGACGAAGCCGCGGCAATCAAGAAGAAGTTCGAGGAAGTCGGCGCGAAGGTCGAGGTCAAGTAACACGCTCGCGTCGATGCGCGTTACGCGCCGGTGACTGGTGGCTTGTGCCTGGTTCGTTCCAGCCACCAGGCACCAGCCTCCAGCCGCCAGTCTGACAGCGCTCCGTCTTTTCTCGAGGTCTAAAGAATGTACAGCCTTCCCAAGAACGTCTACCGCGAGCGCATCGACTTCTCGAAAATCAAGACGACGGTTCCGATTCCGAACCTGATCGAGATCCAGAAAAAGTCCTACGAACGCTTTCTACAGATGAACCGTCTGCCGAGCGAGCGCGAGGACGCGGGGCTCCAGTCGGTATTCAAGTCGGTCTTTCCGATCAGCGATTTCCGAGAGAACTCGTCGCTCGAGTTCATCGAATATTCGATCGGCAACTGGGAGTGCAAGTGCGGCAAGCTCGCCGGCCTGCACCACCTGCGCAAGCCCTGCAGCCAGTGCGGGGCGACGCTCATCGCCGATCCGTACGGCGACCGCGAAGTGCTCTGCGCGCGCTGCGGCAAGGCGAATCAGGCGCGCGGCGACGTCTGCGACATCTGCGGCAACACGGTCGCGCTGAAGCTGAAGTACGACGTCGACGAGTGCCAGGAGCGCGGCATGACCTACGCCGTGCCGCTGAAGGTGACGATCCGGCTCGTGGTCTGGAACAAGGACCCGGAGACCGGCGTCAAGACCATCCGCGACATCAAGGAGCAGGAGGTCTACTTCGGCGACATCCCGCTCATGACGGAGAACGGGACCTTCATCATCAACGGCACCGAGCGCGTCATCGTCAGCCAGCTCCACCGCTCGCCGGGGGCGTTCTTCCACTCGGAAGACAAGACACTGTACGTCGCGCAGATCATCCCGTATCGCGGCTCGTGGGTCGAGTTCGAGTACGACAGCAAGAACCTGCTCTACGTCCGCATCGATCGCAAGCGGAAGTTCCTCGCGTCGGTCTTTCTCCGCGCGCTCGGCCTGCGCGGCGCCGACGAGATCATCCGGAGCTTCTACACGGTCGACAAGCTGCAGGTCAAAGGCGGCACGCTCTATTGGAGCGTCGCCGACAGCCTGGTCGGCCTGCGCGCGGCGAAGGACATCGTCGTGCCCGGCGAAAACTTCACGGTGCAGCAGGGCAAGAAGATCACCAAGAACGCGATCGAGGCGCTGAAGAAGGCGCACGTCGAGTCGGTCGAGATCTCGGACGCCGAACTCGAAGGCGCCTACGCGGCCGCCGACGTCGTCGATCCGTCGACGGGCGAAGTGATCCTCGAAGCCAACGAAGAGCTGACGCCGCGCGTCATCTCGATGGCGCAGGAGAAAAACGTCGATCGCATCGACGTGTTCTTCCCCGAGCGCGACGAAGTCGGCGCCATCATCGGCCAGACGCTGAAGAAGGATCCGATTCACACGCACGAAGAAGCGCTCATCGAGATCTACCGTCGCCTGCGGCCCGGCGATCCGCCGACGCTCGACAGCTCACGGTCGCTCTTCGAGAACATGTTCTTCAACCCGCAGAAGTACGACTTCTCGCGCGTCGGCCGGCTCAAGCTGAACACCAAGCTCGGGCTGAACACGCCGCTCGACGAGAAGATCCTGCACCCGCAGGACTTCTACGAAGTCATCAAGTACCTGCTCAAGCTGCGGAAGAACCCGGCCAACGTCGACGACATCGACCACCTGGGCAACCGCCGCGTCCGATCCGTGGGCGAGCTCCTCGAGAACCAGTTCCGCATCGGGCTGGTCCGGATGGAGCGCGCCATCAAGGAAAAGATGTCGGTGTACCAGGAAATGGCGACGGCGATGCCGCACGACCTGATCAACGCGAAGCCGGTCATGGCCGCGATTCGCGAGTTCTTCGGGTCGTCGCAGCTCTCGCAGTTCATGGACCAGACCAACCCGCTCTCCGAGATCACGCACAA
>JADGOC010000187.1 GCA_017883165.1 Acidobacteriota bacterium | reverse complement strand
GAGCAGCCGACCGACGGCCTCGTGACGAATCCGGCGCCCTACACGTCCGTGGTCTCGTTCGTCGATCCCGACAGCATGCAGGTCAAGTTCCAGGTGCGCATCAACGGCAACATCGACATCGCCGACACGTCGAAGGACGGCCGCTACTCGTTCTCGACGATCTACAACCTCGAGCAGGGCAAGGACCTGGGATCGATGATTCAGTACGACCGTGACGCGGTCGCGGCGATCGACATTCCGGCGGCCGAGAAAGCCGTCGCCGCCGGGCGCGGCGACGTGCGCAACGGCGTGCCGATTCTCGATCCGGAACAGAACCCGGGTGTGCTCACGCTGATTCCCGTGCCGAAGAACCCCCACGGCATCAACGTGACGCCGGACGGCCGCTACGCGATCGCCGCCGGGAAGCTGTCGCCGACGGTCACGATCATCGACGCCCACACGCTCAAGATCGTCGCCGAGCCCGAGGTGGGCCTGGGACCGCTGCACACGACCTTCGACGATCGCGGTAACGCGTATACGTCGCTCTTCCTCGACAGTCAGGTCGTCAAGTGGAACATCGACAAGGCGGTGGCGGGCAAGTCGGACTACATCGTCGATCGCATCAACGTGCACTACAACATCGGCCACCTTCAGGCGGTCGGCGGCGATCACATGCACCCGGCCGGCGACTACCTGCTCGCGCTGAACAAGCTGTCGAAGGATCAGTACATCCCGGTCGGGCCCGATCTGCCGGAGAACCAGGAACTCATCGACATCTCCGGCGAGAAGATGAAGATGCTCTCCTCGTTTCCGACGGTGCCCGAGCCGCACGAGGCGACGTTCATGGCGGTCTCGCTGCTGAAGCCGCTCGTCCACCAGACCTTCACGCCCGCGTCCGACGCGGTCGAGGCCGGCAAAGAGCGCGTCGTCCGCACGGGTCCGCATGCGGTGACCGTGGACATGACGCTGATTCGAAGCGCCTACACGCCGGACAAAGTCGAGGTGCGGGAAGGCGATCAGGTGACGCTGAAGATCACCAACGTCGAGACGATTCGCGACATGATTCACGGCTTCGCGCTGCCGGATCACAACCTGAACATCGCGCTCGCGCCCGGGTATACCAAGACGATCACCATCGATGCGGGCAAGCCGGGCGTCTACTGGTACTACTGCACGAACTTCTGCAGCGCGCTGCACCTCGAGATGCGCGGGCGGATGGTCGTGCAGCCGAAGGACTCGACGGTCACGCTGCCGGACTGGCACGCGGCGGCGAACGTCCAGGGACAGGTCGTCCCCGGCGTGCCGTCGACCGGAGCCAAGCAATGAAAGCGCGGCTCCTGTACGCCGCCGCCGCCGCGCTCGTCGCGACGGCACTGGCGTTCCCGCTGTGGGGCTTCGCCATGGCGGCGCCGCAATACCCCGACGAGACGCTGCACCTGCAGATCGCGCGGACCGGGATTGTCGGCGACGTGCAGGAGGTCTCGACCCTGCAGCATTTCATCGGCGTGCGGTTTCCGACTGAGCTGCCCGAGTTGAGGTGGGCGACGGGCGCGATCGCTGCGCTGGCGGCCCTCCTGCTGTTCGGCGCGTGTGTCGGCGCCGGCACGGTCGGTCGGGTGTATCGCGTGCTGTGCTCCGTCGCGCTGGTGACGTTTCTCGTGGCATCGGCCGCCGTGGTGCAGGTGCGGTTGTACCAGGTCGGCCACCATCGCGATCCAAACGCGCCGCTGCGCGGCATGCGCAATTTCACCCCGCCGCTCATCGGCCCGGTGAAGGTGGGCAACTTTACAGTCTGGTCGTTCCCCCACATCGGAGCCGTGCTGCTCGTCGCGGCCGCCGTGCTCACCGTCGCCGGGAGCCGAAAGGCGGCGGCGTGACACGCCGGATCGCGCTGTGCGCCGTCGTGCTGGGCCTCGTCGCCGCGCGTGCGGACGCGCGGACGTGGACCGTCGGCGGCGATGGCGCGGACTTTCCCCTCATCGCGCCGGCGATTGCCGCCGCGTCGGCGGGAGACGTGATCCGCGTGCGTGGCGGCGTGTACCGCGAAGATCTCGTCATCGACAAACAACTGGCCATCATCGGCGAGGGGCACCCGACGCTGTTCGGCACCGGTCTCGGGTCGGTCGTCACCATCACGGCCCCCGGGTGTGAACTGAGCGGGTTCACGATTGAAGGCAGCGGCATGGGCGAGACCAACGAAATGGACGCTGCCGTGCAGGTGCGGTCGAACGGCAACCGCATCGTCGACAACCGCATGCGCCGGGTCTTTTACGGAGTGGTCGTTGCCGACGCGAGGCGCAACGAGATCGCCGACAACGAGATTCAGGGGCTGCGCGATCGGGGTTTCGGCCAGCGCGGCGACGGCATCTACCTGTATCGCGCCCCTGAGAATTCCGTCGCGCGCAACCGGATCAGCGGCGAGCGCGACGGCATCTACTTCCAGTACGCGCCGCGCGGCCGCGCGGTCGACAACGTCGTCTCCGATTCCCGCTACGGGCTGCACGACATGTTCTCCGACGATGCGGTCATCGCGCGGAACCGCTTCGGCGATTCGGTGGTCGGCGCCAACATCATGGATTCGCGCCGGATTCTGGTCGAGCGCAACCGGATCGCGCGCAATCGCGGCGTGCCCGGCATCGGCCTCACGCTGAAGGACTGCGACGATTCGATCGTCCGCGACAACGAGATCGTCGAGAACGCGCGCGGCCTGTTCCTCGACGGTTCGTCGTCGAACCGTTTCAGCGACAACACGTTCCGCGCGAACGACACGGCGGTGACGCTGTTCTCCAGCGCCGAGCGCAACGCGTTCGGCGGTAACCAGTTCGTCGACAACTGGAGCGATCTTGTCCTGAGCGGACGCGATTCAGGCACGCGCTGGACCATCGACGGACGCGGCAACTACTGGAGCCGGTATCGCGGCTTCGACTTCGACGGCGACGGCATCGGCGACACGCCGCATCCGCTGGTCGGCGCGTTCGAACGTCTCGAAGGGACGACCCCTGCCGCCCGGATCTTCCTTCAGAGCCCGGCGGCCGCGGGTCTGGAGCTCGCCGCGCGGATGGGCGGACGCGCGGCGGATGATGCGACCGACGATCGGCCGCTCGTACGACGCGCGGCGCGTCGCGACCCGGCCGCCGCCCGCACGCTTCACCCCTTCGCCGCGGCGTCCATCTTCGCCGGCCTGGCGGCGCTGGCTGTTGCCATGATTCGAGGGACAGACCCATGCTCGCGCTGACTGGCGTCACCAAGTCGTTCGGCAACCGCCGCGTGCTCGATCACGTGGACCTCGACGTCGCGCCCGGCGAGAGCGTCGCGCTGCTCGGGGCCAACGGCTCCGGCAAGACGACGACGCTGCGCTGCATCGTCGGGCTCGCGCGGACCGATGCCGGGCGCATCGCGATCGGCGGCATCGACCTCGCGCGCGACCCGATTCGCGCCCGGAGCCGCCTGAGTTATCTGCCGCAGAAATCGGTCTTTCCGCCGACCCTCACCGTCCGCGAGACGCTGGCGGTCGTGGCGCGGCTGCGCGGGCTCGCGGGCGGCGCGGTCAATCGCGAACTCGAGTCGTGCGGCCTGGCCGCGCTCGCCGATCGCGGCGTGGGACATCTGTCGGGAGGGGAGCGGCAGCGTCTCGCGATGGCCGTGGCGTTTCTCCCTCCGGTCGACGTGTACCTGTTCGACGAACCGTCGGCCAGTCTCGATCCGGTCGCCTCGCGGCTGTTCTTCCAGCGCGCCCGTCAGCTCAAGCGCGACGGACGCACGCTGCTATTCACGACGCACATCCCGGCCGACGTGCGGCATCTGGCGACGCGCATCGTGCTGCTCCGCGACGGCCGCCTCGAATCGGAAGCCGCGGGCGAGTTCGAGCTCCGCCGCTACGAACGAATGCTCGAACGTGACATGTGGGGGAACGATCATGAGGACCCGATACACGGCCATCGCGCTGGCGATCGCATGGCTGCCGACGATGGGCTGCGCGACACGGGCGCGGTCGCCGGAGCCGGTGCCGCTCGATCGCGTTGAGTGCGCACGCTGCCGCATGCTGATCTCCAGCGAGAACGGCGGCGGCCAAATCGTGTCGTCCTCGGAAGACACACGGTTCTATGATGACGTCGCCTGCCTCGCCGCCGACTGGACCGCTCACACAGCCGATGCCCGTGCGTTCGTGCGAATCAGCGGCGGCGGGTGGGCCGACGCACTCGGCGCGTCGTACGCGCAACCGGCCGCCGCCCGCACGGCAATGGGATCCGGCGTCGCCGCGTTCGCCACGGTGGCCGACGCGCGCGCCGCCGATCGCGCGGGCCGCGCCCTGACCTTCGACGATGTCGTGCACCTGACGGAGGCACAGCGATGACCGCGCATCTTCTGACCATCGCGCGGCTGGAGTTCGTCGCCGCCGCGCGGCTGAAGTGGATCCGGCTGCTGACGGCGGCGTTCGCGCTGCTCGCCGCCGCGGCCGCGTATTCCGCCGCCGCGGCAACCGAGTTATCGGGAGCCGACGGCTTCGCGCGGACGACGATGGCGCTGGTGCCGGTGGTGATGATTCTGGTGCCGCTGGCGGCGCTCGTCCTCGGCGTGTCTGGCCAGGCGGCCGAGCCGGGCAGCGAGCCGTTCCTGTTCGGTCAGCCGGTCAGTCGTGCCACGGTGGTGATTGGCCGGTGGATGGGGGAGTCGGCCGCCCTGGCCGGTGCGATCGTTGTTGGGCTCGGTGTCGGGGGCGGCGTCGTCGCCTTGGGAAGCGGCGTCGATGGGCTGCCGCGCTTCGCCGTGTTCGTGCTTGCGGCGGTCGTGCTCGCCGTCATCTTCCTGTCCATTGCGGCGGCGATCGCGTCGGCAACCGACAAGCGCGTCGCGGCGCTCGGGGCCGGCACCTTCGCCTGGTTCTTCTTCGTGCTGCTCTACGACGGCGCGGCGCTGTCGCTCGCCGGGTGGATCAGCGGGTCGCTGGGCGGGCGGGTGCTCTTCGGATCGGTATTCGGAAATCCCGCCGACTTGATTCGAGTAGTCACGCTGTCAATCGCCGGAACGCCCAACGTGCTCGGCGCCGCCGGCGACGCCTGGATTCGATTCCTGGGCGGCACGACCACGGCAACCGTTGCGGCGATGAGCGCGCTGACCGCGTGGATGCTTGCGCCTCTGGCCGTCGGTGTCCGGCTCATGAGCCGGCGAGATCTCTAGCGATCAGCTCAGCGCGATCGCGTCCAGCGCGGATCGATCGACCACGACAAACCCGTCTTTCTCGGTGCGGACGATCTCCTGCTTGCCCCAGCGGCTCATGATCCGGATGGAGGTTTCGATCGTCGTCCCGATCATGTCGGCGAGCTCCTGGCGCGACAACGTGAGCGCGATGAACGTGCCCTCGGGGCGCGCCTGCCCCATGTCCTGAGCCAGCTTCACGAAGAACCGCGCAAGTCGGCCTTCGACGCGCCCTCCGGACAGCTCGGTCAAGCGGTTTGTCAGCTCGACGAGGCGGTGGGTCAAACCCACGAGCAACCCTCGCACCATCGTTGGATAGGTCTCGAGCAACGCGAAGAACGCCTGCCGCGGGATGAGCAGACACACGGTCGGTTCGATCGCGAAAGCGCTTGCGGGATACGGCCGCGATTCGTAGACCGCCACCGCACCGACCGGGTCGCCGGGTCCGAAGATCTCCAGGATCACGTCAGTACCGCGCGCCGTCGTCTTGGACACTTTCACGCGTCCGGTCACGACGGTGTAGAGCAGATCCGATCCTTCCCCCTCGCTGAAGAGCGTGGCGCCCTTGTCGAACTCCCGCACCGTCGCGACGGCCGCAAGCCGCTGCCGGTCATCGGGCTTCAGCCGCCGGAAGAGCGTGCTCCGTCGGAGGACCTCCTCCATTGGCTCGTGCATATGACCTGGATCATACCGTCCGGTTGCCGCGCCCGCTACTCTCTGGAGTGACCGGGAGAACCTCATGAACGAACGACTGGCAACGGCAACCATCGGCGAGATCGTGGCGACGGACTTCCGCGCGGCGGCGGTGTTCGAGCAGTTCGGAATCGACTTCTGCTGCGGCGGACGCCGGCCCCTCGACGACGCGTGCCGCACGGCGAAGGCCGATCCGTCGGACGTCGTGCGAGCCCTCGAGGCGCTGCCCGCGGTGGCCGACGCGGAATCTGACGTGACGCAGTGGCCGCTCGGTCGGCTGATCGACCACATCGTCTCGACCCACCACGCCTACGTGCGGTCGTCGATGCCGGTGATCGCGCGGTATCTGGCGAAGTTGATTGACGTCCACGGCGCTCGGCATCCGGAACTCGCCCGCGTGTCCGCGTACTTCGATCACGTGAGCACCGACCTCGGACAGCATCTGCTAAAGGAGGAGCACGTGTTGTTTCCCTACGTGCGCGACCTCGCGATGACCGCTGCGGGCGGCCGCCACTTTCGAAGTCCGTTCGGCGCCGTCGAGAATCCGATTCGCATGATGGAGCGGGAGCATCGCGAAGTGGCCGATGAACTGCGGATCATCCGCGAGCTGACACGCGGCTACGTGGCGCCCGAAGATGGCTGCGCAACGTACACGGTCTGTCTGGCGGAACTGGCACGCTTCGAGCGCGACCTGCATCGTCACGTCCACCTCGAGAACAACGTGCTGTTTCCGAAAGCCATCGAACTCGAGAACGGCTACTGATCCTGGTGGTTGAAGAACGTGGGGCTGCCGGGCCCCACCGTATGGGGAGCGCCGTCACCGGGCGTCAGGCCACTGCTGCATCGATTGTCGGTTTGATCGGCACCTTCTTGATCGGGTCTGCGCTTGGACCGCGCCCGCGGACATCAGCAGGGCCACGACGACGACGAGCGTGCGTTTTACCATCTCGAGATCTCCTGTTCGCGTTGGCCCTGATTTTCGTTTTGCCCGCCAAGATCGGCAACATGTTACACCTGTATACGCCGGCTGCAACGAGTTCTTGTTGCGT
>JADGOC010000186.1 GCA_017883165.1 Acidobacteriota bacterium | reverse complement strand
TGTGTTTGAGCGCGATGCTGTTGACGGCGGCGACCGTCGCCGGTGCGGATCAGGCCGTCCCTTCCGCCGGGAAGACCGTCCTCGACGCGAAGAAGGCCTGCCAGATTGCCGTACCGGCGGACTGGACCACGGATACGAGTACGGGATACTCACCGGGCAAGAAGGCGACCGTGACGGTTCATGGCCTTCGCGCGGGTCAGACGTTCGAGGACGGCAAGGACGCCGCCAGGCAGGGCATGAAGCCGATCAAGATCGTGCAGGACGACGCGAAGCGCTTGATGTATACGACGGATGCCCGCAATTTAGGGACAGCCGGGATTAACGGCTGGTACGTCATCACGAACACGTCGCCAGTTTGTACCGCCTCGTTTACGTTTGCCGCTGGCGCCGATGAAGGGATCCTTAAGAATATTGCCGACAGCCTTGCCGTCGTAAAGTGATCCGCTCCTGTGAGCGGCAACCGTGCTCTCCACCTGGAGCGCCTGCTTCGTGGTTACTCAGCGCCCCGAACATCCACGATGTGGCGTTTCCAGTGCTCGTCGTCCCGCACCGGGAAGTCCAACCGGAAATGGGCGCCGCGGCTCTCCTCCCGCCGGAGCGCGGCGCGCGCGACGAGGCGCGCCGCCGTGACGAGATTGACCTGCCGCCATCCGTCGGCGTCGATACTCAGGCGATCGCGTTGATGCTGGTACGCAGCGTCGAGCGTCGCAACCGCCGCCTCCAATCCTTCGCGAGTCCGGAAGAGGCCGACCGAGCGCCACATCAGGTCGCGAATCTCGGCTGGTGACAGGTGGCTGATGAAGGGTGGCTGGGGGCTGGCCAGCCACGAGCCACCAGCCACCACTCGATCGGCTTTGAGCGCCGCGGCGGCCGGCGGCTCCTGCATCGCGATCGCGGCGCGCGCGCCGAAAACGAGACCTTCGAGCAGCGAGTTGCTCGCGAGGCGGTTCGCGCCGTGAACGCCCGTGCAGGCCACTTCCCCTGCGGCAAAGAGCCCGGGGAGCGAGGTCCGTCCCCATTCGTCGGTGTCGACGCCGCCCATGATGTAGTGCGCGGCGGGCCCGACCGGAATCGGGTCGCGGGCGAGATCGAGGCCGATGCGGCGGCACATGTCGGCGATGGTCGGAAACCGCGCGCACACGTACCCGGCGTCGAGGTGCGCGAGCGTCAGGTACACGGGTGCGCCGGTCCGCTCCATCTCGCGGGCAATCGCTCGGGCGACGACGTCGCGAGGCGCGAGATCGCCGTCGGCGTGCACGCGCGTCATGAACGCCTCGCCGCGATCGTTGACCAGCCGCGCGCCTTCGCCGCGCAGCGCCTCGGAAATCAGGAAGCGCGGCGCGCCGGCGCGGTTGAGCGCCGTCGGATGAAACTGGACGAACTCGAGATCCGCCAGACGCGCGCCGGCGCGATAGCCGAGCGCGATGCCGTCGCCGGTGGCGACGGGCGGATTGGTCGTCTCGCGGAACAACTGTCCGGCGCCGCCCGTGGCCAGGAGCACCGCGCGCGCACTGACCTCATGCCGCGCGCCGTCGCGATCAACGTAGTGCACGCCGCGCACGGCGCCGCCTCCCATGACGAGATCGGTGACGAACGCGTGGTTGATCGTCGCGACCGACCCGAACGCGCTCGCCCGCTTCCACAGCACCCGGCCGATCTCGCGGCCGGTCGCGTCGCCCGCGTGCAGCACGCGCCGGACGCTGTGCGCCGCCTCGCGTCCGAGCGCGAGCTGGCCGTCGCCGTCGCGATCGAAGCGCGTGCCCCAGTCGACGAGCTCGCGCACGTAGCGCGGTCCGTTCCCGACCAGCACGTCGACCGCCCCCTCGTCGCAGAGCCCGTCGCCGGCGCGCAGCGTATCCGCGGCGTGCAGCGCCGGGCTGTCGCCGGCGCCGACCGCGACCGCGATGCCTCCCTGCGCGTAGCCGGTGTTGCTTTCTTCGGGATCGGCCTTGGTGAGGACGAGGACGCGACCCGCCGGAGCGAGCGCGATCGCGGCGCGGAGACCCGCAATGCCGCTCCCGACGATGATGAAGTCAGTGATCAACCCGGATGGTAGGATAGCATTCGAACACGCGCGAGATGGAACCCATCCGCATCGACGTCGCCACGCCTTCTCGCGCCTACGCCCTGATGCTCGGCGACGGGGTCCTCGACCGTCTCCCGCGGCTGCTCTCCGACCTCCAGCTTCCCGAACAGCGCTTCATCGTCTCGAGCCCGCTCGTCTGGCGGCTGCACGGGCGGCGCCTCGCGCGGATCGCCGGCGCCGTGGAGCCGATCCTCGTCCCTGACGGCGAGCGCTTCAAGCAGCTGCAGACGGTCTCGCGGGTCTATGACGCGCTCATCAGCGCGAACGCCGATCGCGCGTCGACGCTCATCACCTTCGGCGGCGGCGTCATCGGCGACATGGCGGGGTTCGCCGCGGCCACCTACCTGCGCGGCATCCCGCTCGTGCACGTCCCCACGACGCTGCTGGCGCAGGTCGACAGCTCGATCGGCGGCAAGGTCGGCGTGAATCACGCGCTCGGCAAGAACCTCATCGGTGCCTTCTACCAGCCGCACGCCGTCGTCATCGATCCGACGGTGCTGACGACGCTGCCGCGCCGAGAATTCCGCGCCGGCCTGTACGAAGTGATCAAGTACGGGATGACATCGAGCCCCGCACTTTTCGACCGCCTCGCGCGCGAGCGCACGGCGATCTTCGGAAAGGATCCCGGCGTCCTGACCGCCGTGATTGCCGAATCGTGCCGCATCAAGGCGGCAGTGGTGACCGCCGACGAAAAAGAGACCGGGCCGCGCCGCGTGTTGAACTTCGGCCATACCGCGGGCCATGCCCTCGAGGCGGTGACAAAATACCGGCGGTACCGGCACGGCGAGGCGGTCGCCTACGGGATGCTGGTGGCGGCGCAGCTGGCTTCCGGCCGCGGGGCGCTCGCCGATCGCGATCGGAAAGCGCTCGCCGACCTCATCTCGAGCCTCGGCCCGCTGCCCGCGATCGCCGACGTGTCGAAGGGCGACGTCCTCGATGCGATGAAGCACGACAAGAAAATGGTCGCCGGCCGGCTGCATTTCGTACTGCCGACCGCGATCGGCGCGACGACGATTGTCGATGACGTGACCGAGAAGGAAATGAGAGCGGCGCTCGGGCGGGTCGGCTTCAAGAAGTGACGGCTATTCGAGCCCGTACTCTTTGAGCTTCACGAGCAGCGTCTTGAAACTGACCTGCAGCAGTTCGGCCGCGCGGTTCTTGTTCCCGCCCGCCTCTTTCAGCGTCTGATCGATCTTGCGGCGCTCAGCTTCGTTCACCACGCGCTTGGCGACTTCAGCCAGCGTGCCCGACAAATCCATCCGCGACCAGGCGTCCTCGCTGTCCGCGGCGGACGCGGCGGCCGCCGCCGGCGTCTCGCGGAACGACAGGCTCAGATGCCGCGCGTGAATCGTGTCGCCTTCGGTGAGGATGACGGCGCGCTCGATGCAATTCTGCAGCTCGCGCACGTTTCCCGGCCACGCGTACTGCCGCATCTCCTCCACGGCGCTCGGCGCGAAGATCAGCGGCTTCTTGTTCAAATCGCGGCAGAAGCGGTCAATGAAGTACTTGGCGAGCATCGGAATGTCGTCGGGGCGCTCGCGCAGCGGCGGAATCGTGATCGGAAACACCGACAGGCGAAAATACAGATCCTCGCGATACTGCCGCGCGGCCACCGCCGCCTTCAGATTCCGGTTCGTCGCGGCGACGACGCGCACGTCGACGTGAAGAAGCGCCGTGCCGCCGACGCGCTCGAAGCTCTTTTCCTCGAGCGCGCGCAGAATCTTCGCCTGCAGCGAGAGCGGCAGGTCGCCGATTTCGTCGAGGAACAGCGTACCGCGGTGCGCCAGCTCGAACTTGCCCGCCTTGCGCTGCGACGCGCCGGTGAACGCGCCCTTCTCGTGCCCGAAGAGCTCGGTTTCGAGCAGCGTTTCGGGAATGGCGGCGCAGTTGATCGCGACAAAGGGGCCGTCGGCGCGCGGACTGAGCGCGTGCAGCGCGCGGGCGAAGAGCTCCTTGCCGGTGCCGCTCTCGCCTTCGAGGAGCACCGTCGTGTCGGTGGCGGCCGCGCGGTGCAGCTGGACGGTCACCTGTTTCAGCTTGGCGTCCACGCCGACGATCTGCGGCGCGCCGCGCCTGGCGGCGAGCTCCTCCTTGAGCAGGATGTTCTCGGTGGACATGCGGCGCTGGACGAGCGCGCGTTCCACCATCAGCAGCAGATGATCGGGATCGACTGGCTTGGCGAGGAAATCGAGCGCGCCTTCCCTCATCGCCGACACCGCGTCCTGGATGCTGCCGAACGCGGTCATGACGATGACCGGCAGCTCTGGGTCGAGCTCCTTGGCCGCGCGCAGGACGCCGAAGCCGTCGCCGTCAGGCAGCCGCAGGTCCGACAGCACGACGCCGAGCCGTGCTGTCTGCAGCGCCTTGAGCGCTTCGGGCTCGTTGCGCGCTTCGATCACGGAGTGGCCCTGCGCCTCGAGCGCGTGGCGCAGCATCGCGCGCAGCGAGTCTTTGTCCTCGACGAGCAGGATCGGAGGGTCGGCTAGGTGGCGGGTGCGGGCGGTCAATCAGGATCGCAGCCAGCCGGCGGGCACGCCGGTCTTGCGCGCTTCTTCTTCGAGGTCGGCGATGGCTTTCCGGTCGTTCTGGATCGCCTGTTTGAGCCGCGTCTGCTCGTCGAGCGCTTTCTGCTTGTCGCGGCCGATCTGCGCGCGCTGCGCGGGATCGTCGCGCGCCGAGAAGTCGGCGGTGAGGGCGTTGATGCGGGTCTGGAGCGCGTCGGAGAAGATCTGGTCGCGGTCGAGCTGCGTCTGCAGCTCCTTCATGCGCCCGGCCCAGTACTTCTGATCCTTGACCGACCCCTTGTCCTTCTCTTTCTTGTCGGCGCTGTCCGCCTCTTTCGCGGCGGCGCCGGCAGGCGTCGCCGCGACACCGGCCTTCGATGTATCGCCGGTGGCCGGCGGCAGGCTGGCCAAGTCCGCATTGGTGTAGGTCTTGGCCGGCTCCTTGATGGCCTGACGGCGCTCGGCTTCCTTCTTCGCGACGTCGGCGAGCGACTGCGCGCAGACCAGAGACGCAGCGCCGCCGGTCAGCAGGAACGCCAAAAGGGCGGCCCCGAAGGGCCGCGCGGAAATAGTCATTGCGTGCATGTTATCGGCTCGACCTCGATCGTACGTGAGGCCCCCCGGCCGGTCAACCGTTTACTGATTCGGCCTGAGCAGTTGCCTGAACGTCAGCGTGTCGACGTCCCGGAACATCGGGGTGCCCGGCGGCAGGAGCGACGGCAGCAGGAAATCGCTGTCGAAGTTGTAGACGCGGGTCGGCGGACTGTAGACGTTGGTGCAGCACTTGTAGGTGCCCACCGCCTGGCGGCTATTGAACAGGTTCACGATGGAACCGCGGTAGTAGAGGTTGTTACCGCCCCAGCCTTCGAGGTACCGCAGGAAATTGTGGACACCGCCGTCGGTCCCGAAGTCCTGAACCGCGCCCCAGCCCGCCGGCTGCGGGAACGACAGACCTTTCCCCGCGGCGACTGCCATGCGGTAGGCGGTCGTCGTGCCCTGGCGCGTGGACGGATCGTTGGGGTTGTAGAACGATTG
This sequence comes from Acidobacteriota bacterium, assembly GCA_017883165.1. Taxonomy (GTDB): domain Bacteria; phylum Acidobacteriota; class Vicinamibacteria; order Vicinamibacterales; family CAVVIG01; genus JADGOC01. The sequence continues at coordinate 1,297 of JADGOC010000186.1, read as the reverse complement.
GACGTCGAGCCAAGCGCTCGACAGCACCGTCACCGAGTCGGCGAGGACCGAGGCCGGGACGTGGCCCGCCGCGTTCCCCGCGATCGCCGCCGCCGGGGCGGCGTTGTAGTCGCCCTGAATGTAAAGTGGGTTTTCCGTCGCGACCGTCAGACCCGGCGGAAGGCTGGCCACACCGGCGTTGATTGCGCCGTTGACGAGCTTCAGCGCGCGCCGGAAGAAGATCGGACGGTTGACCATGAACGTCGCCGCTGTGACGGGCGTCGCAGTGACGGTCGTATTGTAGATTCTCGCGGCGGCCGTCAGCGGCAGCGCCGCTCCGGCGGGGAGGTTCTGCGGCGTCTGGCCGTACGTGTCGATCACCCCATTCGCGTTGACGTCTTCGCCGGTTTGCAGCACGCCGTCAGGCGTGCCGGCGGCGGTGGCCGGGTTCACCACATCCTCGAAGCCGAGTTCCCCCGTTTCGCCACCAGCGGCCGGACAAGGGGTGGCTGCACCGGCCGGGCACACATTGTTGCGCCGATCCGAGAAGTACACGATGAACCCGTTGTTGTTCTGCGCGGTATTCCCATTCACGGCCAGGGCATTGTAGGGAGCGACCGTGCCCGCCAGAAACTGCCTGAGGTTGTTCACGTCCAGCGTGACGTAGTACATCCCGCCCAGCAGCGACATCGTCTCGTTGGCGACCGCGTAGGTGTCGCGGACGTTGCCCTCGCGCGTGTCATACAACACGTTGGGCCAATAGTCGTATGGGCTCTGGCTGTGCAGGTAGTAGCAATTGCCGTTGCCGCTGTCTCTCAGGCGCTGAAGTCTGATGACGGCGTTCGGCGTGGGATCGGCGCACGGCGCGCCGGTGGGCCACTGGCTCTTCGCCGCGATCCCCAGGTTCAGAATCTCCGACGTGATGTCGGTCCAGACACCAGCAGCACTCTGCAGCTCGATCTTGATGTAGCCGTTGAGTAGAGGTTGGCCGGCAGTGGCCAGCGAGTTCGTGCTGAGCTGCGTCCCGACGGGAGCTGCGACGTTCAGACCGAGGCATCCGTTGAACTGGACAGGCGCCTGCAGCCACCAATTGGGCGACGTTCCGGCAGCGGCCGGATCGGCGCCTGTGCAGGTGATGAACTGCGGTTGGGTTCCGGCGGCCAGGTTCACCCACGCGAGCGGCAGCGCCGGACCGAACGAGGCGGTGCTGGCTACGGTAATCCGACCTCTAGCTTGGTAATCCTGGCCAGCGACGTTGTTGATCTTCAGCGTTGTCGTCGTCGCGGCGGCAACGACCACGCCGCCCAGAGTGACGTTT
>JADGOC010000185.1 GCA_017883165.1 Acidobacteriota bacterium | reverse complement strand
TTCATGATGCCGGCCGAGCAGTACACGTACATCAGCTCGCGGTTGATCAAGGAAGTCTTTTCCCTGGGTGGCCGCGTGCACGGGCTCGTGCCAGACATGGTCGAGGCGCGGCTGCGCGACAAACGCGACACCAAGAGGCAGTGAGGGGTCCATGGCGCGGTTAGCGGAACGGACAACTCGGATCGCGGGGTCGGCCACGATGGCCGTGACGGCCACCGTCGATCGTCTGCGGCGCGCGGGCGTCGAGGTGCTCGACTTCGGCGCGGGAGAACCGGACTTCGCCACGCCCGATGCGGTCAAAGCCGCGGCGCACACGGCCCTCGATCAGGACTTCACCAGGTACACGGCCGTTTCGGGCATCGCCGAGCTGAAGCGGGCGATCGGCGATCGGTACCGCGCCGATTACGGCGTCGACTACGCCGATTCGGAAGTGATCGTCAGCGCCGGCGGCAAGCAGGCGCTGTTCAACGCCGCCTTGTCGCTCTTCGGCCCGGGCGACGAGGTCATCACGCACGCGCCGTGCTGGCCGACCCTGCCCGAGCAGATCAAGCTCGCCGACGCGTCGCCCGTGCTCGTGCGGACGCACGCCGAGGACGGCTTCGCCATCGGCGGCCGCGCGATCCTGGACGCCATCACGCCGCGCACGCGCGGCATCATCATCAACTCGCCGTGCAACCCCACCGGGGCGCTCATCACCGAGGACGACCTCGCGTCGATCGCCGACGCCGCCGCGCGCCAGGGCATCTGGGTGATCCTCGATCTCTGCTACGAGAAGCTGATCTACGACGCGGTCCCGCACAATCTGCCGGCGGTGCTGGCCAGGCGGTGCCGCGACCTCACCGTCCTGTGCGGCTCGGCGTCGAAGGCGTATGCCATGACCGGATGGCGCTGCGGCTGGGCGCTCGCGCCGGCGCCGGTCATCGCGGCGTGCGGCGCGATCCAGAGCCATTCGACCTCGAACGTCTCGTCGATCACGCAGAAGGCGGCGGTCGCGGCGCTCACCGGATCGCAGGAGACGGTCCGCGCGATGCTCGACGAATACCGCACGCGGCGCGATAATCTGTGGCAGTGGCTGAGCGCGGATCCGCGGCTGCGATGCCGCAAGCCGGCCGGCGCGTTCTACATGTTCATCGACGTCGGCGATGTGCTGTCGGGCCTCGAGCCCGGCGGCTTCCGCACGTCAACCGAGTTCGCGCAGGCGCTGCTCGACGAGTCGCGCGTGGCCGTCACGCCCGGCGAAGCCTTCGACGCGCCAGGTTTCATCCGCATTTCCTACGCCACCTCGATGGAGACGCTCCGCGAGGGGACCGAGCGTCTGCTGGCGTTCGTGGCTGCGCACGCGGCGCCCATCCGCCGCGCCGCGGCGGGCTGAGGCGGGGCGACGCGCATGTCCAGGATCGTCGCCGTGATCGGCGCCTCGAGCAATCGGCGCAAGTTCGGCAATCGTGCCGTCCGCGCGTTCCGCCGGCAAGGCTACACCGTCGTGCCGATCAATCCGCACGAAACGGAAGTCGAGGGGTTGAAAGCGTACGCCTCGGTGCTCGACGTGCCGGGTGCCATCGACATGGCCACGTTGTACGTGCCGCCGGAAATCGGCGAGCAGATCATCGACGAGATCGCACGCAAGAAGATTGCCGAAGTGTGGCTGAACCCCGGCTCGGAGAGTGACGCTCTGATTACCCGCGCACGCGCCCTCAACATTCAGCCGATCATCGCGTGCAGCATCATCGGCATCGGCGAAAACCCGTATTCCTGACATAACCATGCCAAGCCATCAAGAAGCGCCAGACGAAGAGCCCAAGCCCACCCAGCCCGCGCGGCCCGGCGAGGGGCACCGGATCACCGATCTCAAGGATCTGACGATCCAGAAGCTCACGCAGATCGCGAAGGACATGAGCGTCGCCGGCGCGACCGGGATGCGCAAGCAGGATCTGATCTTTCAGATTCTCAAGGCGCAGACCGAACAGAGCGGGTTCATCTTCTCGGAAGGCGTCCTCGAAGTGTTGCCCGACGGGTTCGGGTTTCTTCGGGCGCCCGATTACAACTACCTGCCCGGCCCCGACGACATCTACGTGTCGCCCTCGCAGATTCGCAAGTTCGACCTGCAGACCGGCGACACCGTGTCGGGGCAGATTCGTCCACCGAAGGAAGGCGAGCGCTACTTTGCGCTCATCAAGGTCGAGGCCGTCAACTTCGAAGCGCCCGAGCAGGCGCGCGACAAGCTGTTCTTCGAGAACCTGACGCCGCTCTATCCGCAGGAGCGCATCAAGCTGGAAACGACGCCGGAGAACCTGTCGGCGCGCGTCATGGACCTCTGGACGCCCATCGGCAAAGGCCAGCGCGGCCTCATCGTCGCGCCGCCGCGCACCGGCAAGACGATGCTGCTGCAGAACATCGCGCAGTCGGTGTCGAAGAATCACCCTGAGATCTTCCTCATCGTGCTGCTCATCGACGAGCGGCCCGAGGAGGTCACCGACATGCAGCGGTCGGTGGACGGGGAAGTGATCTCATCGACCTTCGACGAGCCGGCGCAGCGCCACGTGCAGGTCGCCGAGATGGTGATCGAAAAGGCCAAGCGCCTCGTCGAGCACAAGAAGGACGTGCTGATTCTGCTCGACTCGATCACGCGGCTGGCGCGCGCCTACAACACGGTGAGTCCGCCGTCGGGCAAAGTGCTCTCGGGCGGTCTCGATTCGAACGCCCTGCAGAAACCGAAGCGCTTCTTCGGCGCCGCGAGGAACATCGAGGAAGGCGGCTCGCTGACCATCATGGCGACGGCACTCATCGACACCGGGTCGCGCATGGACGACGTCATCTTCGAGGAGTTCAAGGGCACCGGCAACATGGAAATCCACCTCGACCGGAGGCTCACCGACAAACGCGTCTTTCCGTCGATCGATGTCCAGAAAAGCGGCACACGCAAGGAGGAGCTGCTCATCCCGAAGGACGATCTCAACCGCATTTGGGTGCTGCGTAAGGTGCTCCAGCCGCTTTCACCGGTGGAGGCCATGGAATTGCTTCTCGACAAGATGTCGAAGACGAAGTCAAACGCCGAGTTTCTCTCGGCCATGCAGAAGATGGGGTAGCCGTGGGAACAATCAAGGTCAGACAGAACGGTCCGTATCTCGTCGACGCGGACGACGTGAAGCTCGTCGATTGGAACGGCAACGAATATCCGGTGACGAAGCGTCCGTTCGCGTTGTGCCGCTGCGGCGCGTCAGGGAACAAGCCGTTTTGCGACGGCACGCACGCCAAGATTGGTTTCCAGGCGTCCGAAGCCGCCCCGGGCAACACGGACAAACCAGCCTAACAGTCGTCAGTCATCGGTCGGCAGTCGTCAGTCCTGCTTCCTTCCCGCGATCCAGACCGAGTCGATCGCGCGCGTGTTGGTGATGTCAGCCAGCGGATCGGCGTTCAGCACGATGAAATCGGCCCACTTGCCGGTTTCGATCGTGCCGACTTCCTTGTCGATCTTCATGCAGCGCGCGGCGTCGCGCGTCGCGGCGGCGAGCACCTGGCGCGGCGTCAGGCCGGCCTTGGCCATCATCTCCAGCTCCAGCTGTTCGAAGTAGCCCTGGAAGCGCGCCGGCGGACCGGTGTCGGTGCCCATCGCGATCGTCACGCCCGCGTCGGAGAGCGTCTTGAGGTTGCGGCTCGCGACCTCGAGCCCCGCTTTGTACCGCGCGGCCGCGACGCTCTTGCGCATCGCGTCCTGGCGCGCCGGTTCCTCAAGCGCGGCGACGACCTTGGGGTCGGCGTGCTTCAAGAAAAATGAATCGCTGAAGAAGGCCGGCGTTGACGCGTACACGAACGTCGACATCTCCCGCGTGAGCGTCGGGCAGACGCAGACGTCGCGCGCTTTCAGCGCGACAATCACCGGAGCGTCCACATGGGCGTCGCGAATGCTGTGCGCGATGAAATCCGCCCCTGCGTCGAGCAGCAATTTCGCATCGGCAAGATAGAAGAGGTGCACGGCGACGCGCAGCCCGCGCGCGTGCGCCTGATCGATGACCGCGCGATAAATCTCGGGCGGCATCTTCGGCGTCGTCCCCAGATTGTCGTCGACGCGGATCTTGACGATGTCCACCTTCAGGCGCACGTCCTCGTCCACGAGTTGCCGCGCCTCTTGCGGCGTCCGGGGCGAGAGCACCGGGCCTGCGACGAACAGTCGCGCGCGATCCAGCGAGGCTGTGCGCTGGCTGTCGCGCGCGGCGAAGCTCGGCGCCTCATCGCCCCCGAGGCTGACGACGGTCGTGACACCGTATGCTGCATACAGCCGCAGGTCGCGCAGCACGTTGGCGCCCGAGTAGTGATTGCCTTCGAGGCCGGCCGTGTCGCCGACGTGGCCGTGCGCGTTGACGAGGCCGGGCATCACCGTCTTGCCCGCCAGCGAGACCCGCTCGGCGTCTCGAGGGATCGCCACGCGTGTGGCCGGTCCCGCGGCGACGATACGGCCGTCGCGCACGACGATCGTCGCGTTGGCGATCGGCGCGCCGTTGGTGCCGTCGATGAGCCGGAGGCCGATGAATGCTCTGGAGGGCGCGGCGGGCTCGCCGGCGGGGGAGGCCGTCAGCGCGGCCGCGATGGCCGCGCCAGTCAGAATGGCACGTAGAGACATACGCCGAAGTGTAGCGCGTTCCGTGGGTGTGGTTAATCGGCCGCTGGCAGCGGCACCGTGTCGGGCGAGGCCGTCGCCGGCGCGACACCGATGAGCGCGCGCAGCTCGGCGCCTTCCATCACCTCGATCTCGAGCAGCCGGGTCGTCACCGTTTCGAGCTTCCCGCGGTTCTCCTCGAGAATCCGGCGTGCGGTGTTGTGCGCGTCGCTGAGGATGCGCGTGATCTCGGCGTCGATTCTCTGCGCCGTCTCCTCGCCGTAGAGCCCGCGCTCGGGCGGCAGCGGGATGTCCAGAAAGCGCGCCCGCTTCTGGCCCTCGTAGTTGATGGCGCCGAGCGCGTCGCTCATGCCGAACTCGGTGACCATCGCGCGCGCGATATCGGTCGCACGCTGCAGATCGTTCTGCGCACCGGTCGAAATCTCCCCGAGCGCGATCTCTTCCGCCGTCCGGCCGCCCAGCAGGACCGCCAGCTGGCTCAGGAGATCGCCGCGGGTCATCAGGTAGCGATCCTCGAGCGGCAGCTGCATCGTGTAGCCGAGCGCGCCGAAGCCGCGCTGGACGATCGAGATCTTGTGAACCGGGTCGAGCCCCGGCAGCACGGTCGCGACGATGGCGTGGCCGGACTCGTGATAGGCGACGATCTTGCGCTCCTTGGTGCTCATCACACGCTTCTTCTCGAGTCCGGCGATCAGCCGATCGATCGCCGACTCGAAGTCGCGGATGTCGACCGCCGTCTTGTCGGTCCGTGCCGCCAGCAGCGCCGCTTCGTTGACGAGATTCGCGAGATCGGCGCCGGCAAAGCCAGCCGTGCGCGCGGCGATCACTCGCAGATCGACGTCGCCGGCCATCTTCACGGCCTTCGTGTGGATGCGCAGGATCGCTTCGCGTCCTTTGACGTCGGGCTTGTCGACCAGCACCTGGCGATCGAACCGGCCCGGGCGAAGCAGCGCCACGTCGAGCACTTCGGGGCGGTTCGTCGCCCCCATGATGATGACGCCCTTGCGCGAGTCGAAGCCGTCCATCTCGGCCAGCAGCTGATTGAGCGTCTGCTCGCGCTCTTCATGGCTGCCGAGCGCGCTCTGGACGCGCGCCTTGCCGAGGGCATCCAGCTCGTCGATGAAGACGATGCAGGGCGCCTTGGCTTCGGCCTGCTGGAACAGATCGCGGATGCGCGCCGCGCCGACGCCGACGAACATCTCGACGAACTCCGAGCCGCTCATGCTGAAGAACGGCACGTGCGCCTCGCCGGCGACCGCGCGTGCGAGCAGCGTTTTGCCCGTGCCGGGCGGCCCCACGAGGAGCACCCCCTTGGGAATGCGGCCGCCGAGGTTCGTGTATTTCTTCGGGTTCTTCAGGAACTCGACGATTTCCTTCAGCTCGTCTTCCGCCTCGTCGACGCCCGCGACGTCGGTGAAGCGGACCTTCACCTCATCGTCGGCATAGATCTTCGCTTTGCTCCTGGCGAACGACATGACGCCGCCTTCGGCGCCGCTCATGCGGCGGAAGAAGAAGCCCCAGATGCCGATGAAGAGGACGAGCGGAATGATCCAGCCCAGCAGATCGGGCAGCCACTTGTTGATGGCCTCGCCGGAATACTTCACCTGCTTGGCCTCGAGCTCCTCGGTCAGCTTGGGATCCTCGACGCGCGTCGTCGTGAACTGCTTCGACGCTTTCGAATCGTTTGCCGGCGCCTGCCTCAGCTCGCCGCGAATCGTTTGCTCGCCGATGGTGACGTCGGACACCTCGCCGTTTTTCACGAGGGCCTTGAACTCGCTGTACGGGATGGCCCGGCCCGCCGATGTGAAGTTGAACATCTGCCACAGGCCGAGCAGCAGCAGGAACGCGAGCCCGTACCACAGCGTCGTCGCCGGACGCTTTCCGAGGGGGCCCTTGGCGCCGCGCGGGTTGAAACGAGGAGAAGTCTTCTGGGGTGCCATCTGATCCAGTTTACGCGCGAACGGGCTCGCGTTTCTCAAAACTCAGTCCGTCGGCGCCGGCATCCACCACGACCGTATCGCCTTCCGCGAAGCGGCCCTCGAGTACCCGCAAGGCCAGGGGATCGAGCACGCGGCGCTGAATCGTCCGCTTGAGCGGCCGCGCGCCGTACGCGGGGTCGTACCCGTCTCGGACGAGCTGCTCCTTCGCCGCATCGGTGAGCTCGACGTGGATCTTGCGGTCCTCGAGCCGCTTCACGAGCCCTCGGATCTGGATGTCGATGATCCGCTTCAGGTGCTCGCGGCCGAGCGCATGGAAGAAGATGATCTCATCGATCCGGTTCAGGAACTCGGGTCTGAAGTGCGCGCGCAGCGCCTCCATCACCTGCAGGCGCGTGCCCTCGTCGATGGTGCCGC
>JADGOC010000184.1 GCA_017883165.1 Acidobacteriota bacterium | reverse complement strand
TAAGTGACGTATTCGGCGTTTTGCCCGATGTCTTGAACCAGGATCCCAAAGCCATCATGAAACTCAACAAGATCTTTCTCGCCGCGGCTTTGGCCGTTGCTGCGTCTTCGAGCTTCGCGGACACCGGTGGGGGTCCGCTCGACCTGTCGACCGGCAGCACGGCCTTCAGTCGCACGCCGATCGCCGCGTTTACCGACACGTGGACTTTCTCGCTCGCAGGAACTTCCTTCTTGACGAGCAGCACCCTCACCTCGTCCTCGGTCGGCACCACCCAGGATCTCATGTTCGACAGCGCCGTCATCACGACCCAGGCGGCTCCTGGCACGCCACTCGCCACTTTTACCGGTCCGACGTTTAACGGCGCGAACGAGTTCATGAACCTGTCCAATTTCTTGCTGGCGGCCGGTAGCTACGACTTGATCGTCAAGGGGCACCAACTCGGTACGGCTGCGGCGGCGTATTCGGGCACGATCACGGTCTCCGCCGTTCCCGAACCCGAGACCTATGCGCTCATGATCGCCGGTCTGGCGGCCATGGGTTTCGTGGCGCGTCGCCGCAAGAACGGCTGAACGGTGCGGTGGGGCCTGAAGAGGCCCAAGTGAGCGGACCTTCGGGTCCGCTTTTTTTTCTTGCGGCCCGACCGGGCCGTCAACCGGCCGACTGCCGATACGGTTCGTCTTCGGTAATGAATTCATGCTCGGCGCAGGCCGCCGTGCACCATGCCCGCATCGCCGGCGCTGCGAAGACCATTCCATGTACGCGAGCGTTTCCGTCGCGAGCGGCGGTCAGTCAGGGTCGTGGAGCACTCACTGCATTCCACGGAGGCGGGTAGGGCATCCCGCATCGCTCTGCGCGCATGTGCCGTTCGGTCCTGACGCGTGCGCGACCTGCGGTGTCCTGGGCACCTTGACTGTGCCGAGACTGTGCCTGCGTCAGGTTGAGCAGCGATCCGGCAAGCGTTGCAAGCGATTGATTTCTCTAGAACTCTGTGGTTGCGTCCGCGCCTACGAACCAAGGGGCCGTGGGTTCGAATCCTGCCAGCCGCACCACCTTTTTTCAGCTTCGGATCGACGGCTTGGACGAGTCTGCGTCTGGGCCGTTTCTTCTGCCTGCGGGACTTTGCCCTGGTCACGGTCTTTGCGATCGGCTTGTGCCAGCCGTGCGGAGATGAACGTATCGAGAGTTTCGTCATGCACCTGGCGACGCGGTGACTCTCGTGACCGGTCCCTCATCGTTGGCCCTTCGCACAGCCGGCCGGGATGGCACAGTTCGTCGAAGAGAGGAAGGCCGTTATGGACTCCACGAGCTGATCGCATGCAGTGATCGAACAACCAATGGAGCCGCGGTTCCTCGATTGCCATGATCGCCACCGCGGCCTATGCTGGCCTTGGATCAGATCAGGAGACACACGTCGCCACGCACTCGTTTACCTCTCGACGTCGGCTCCGTCGCGCGCAGCCTCCAAGGATTCGTCAGTGCCACGTGCGGTGTGGGAAGCACGGTCGAAGCCTTTCGTGTGATGGAGGCCGGACATGCCGGCCTGACCTTCGGCTTTGACCTGCTCGGGCCCGAGCCGGGCCGGCGCCGCGGCCTGGTCTTGAAGCTCGCGCCGCCCGGCGTGCGCCGATCGGGCAATACCGATGTCTACAAGCAGGCGCCGTTGCTGCGCGCGCTTCACGCCACAGGCTTGCCTGCGCCCGATGTACCGTATGCCGACCCCGGCGAATCGTGGTTCGGGACGCCGTTCATCGTGATGGACCGCCTGGCCGGCCTGCCGTTTTTCGTCTGGCAACCTGATCCGACGTTCGACAGGTCTGCCGCGGCAGTGAGACCGCTTTACGAGCAGACGATCGACTCGATGGCCGCGTTTCACCGTTTCGACTGGCGCCGACATCTGCCGGACTGGGAGGCGCCACGCGCGCTCGTCGACGAGGTTGTCCGCTGGGATGCCGTCCTCGCCAAGTCGCCGCGCGTCGACTGGATGGAACGCGGCCGCGCCCTGCGCGAGGCCTTGATCGCCACCCGGCCGGACGGTGCGCCGGTCGGCCTCGTGCACGGCGACTGCCAGCCCGGCAACGCCCTCTTCGACGGCGGCCGCCTGACCGGCCTGATCGACTGGGAGCTCGCATCGATCGGCAGCCGCCGCATCGATGCCGGCTGGATGATGATGCTCGCCGACCGCGACAGCTGGGCGGACGAGTGGCGGCCCGTCTGCCCCATGACACCCTCAGAGGTGGCAGCGCGCTACGAGCAGGCGATGGGCGAGTCTTGCGAGGATCTGCCGTGGTATCAGGCCTATGCCGGCTACCGCCTGGGCGCGATCTCGTGCCTGAACGTCTACTTGCATCGCAGCGGTCGGCGCCCCGACGACACCTGGGAACGATTCGCCCTCGCCATCGAGCCGATGTTTGCGCGCGCCGCTGCGATCGTCCACGATCTGCCGATCACCAACGGAGGGTCTCGATGATCGATTTCACGCTGCCGCCCGAGCACGTCGACTTGCACGAGCGCGTGACCGCGTTCATTCGCGAGGAGGTCATTCCGCGCGAGAGCGATCCGCGCCAGGACGCCCACGGTCCGAGCGACGCGCTGCGCGTCGAGCTCGTCGGCCGCGCCCGCGCCGCGGGGCTGGTCTCGCCGCACGCGCCGGTGCAGTGGGGCGGCCTCGGCCTGGATCACCGCGGCATGGCCGTGGTGTTCGAAGCGGCGGGCTACAGCCTGCTCGGGCCGCTGGCGCTCAACATCCAGGCGCCCGACGAAGGCAACACCAACCTGCTCAACAAGGTCGCCACGCAGGCCCAGAAGGAACGCTGGTTGCGCCCTCTGGTTGCCGGCGAGATCCGCACGGTGTTCTCGATGACCGAGCCCGACGACGGCGCCGGCGCCGATCCGTCGCTGCTGAAGACCACGGCGCGCGTCGACGGCGACGGCTTCGTTATCGACGGCCGCAAGTGGCTGATCACCGGCGTTCCGGGCGCGGCGTTGAACATCGTCATGGCGCGCACCTTCGATGCGAGCGGGAAGGACATCGGCGCGAGCATGTTCCTGGTCGACATCGACGCGCCCGGATTTCGCATCGTGCGCCAGCTCGACACGATCGACGCCGTCTCGCCCGGCGGCCACGCGGTGGTCGAGTTCGAGGGCGTGCGCGTGCCGCGCAGCGCCGTGCTCGGCGAGCTCGGCCAGGGGTTGCGCAACGCGCAGGTCCGGCTCGGTCCGGCGCGGCTCACCCACTGCATGCGCTGGCTCGGCGCGGCGCGGCGCGCGCACGACGTCGCGGTCGAGTACGCGCGGCGCCGGCATGCGTTCGGCAAGCTGATCGGCGAGCACCAGGGCGTCGGCTTCCAGCTCGCCGACAACGAGATCGAGCTGCATTGCGCACGGCTCGCGGTGTGGCATGCCGCATGGCTCCTCGACCAGGGCAAGCACGCGCGCACCGAGACGAGCCAGTGCAAGGTGTTCTGCTCGGAGGCGCTGAGCCGCGTCGTCGACCGCTCGCTGCAGATCCTCGGTGGCCTGGGCATCACGACCGACACGGTCGTGCAGCGCATCTACCGCGAGATCCGGCCGTTTCGCATCTACGACGGACCGTCGGAGGTGCATCGCCACGCGCTGGCAAGGCGCATCGTCGGCGCGTGAGGCTGCATGCTGATCACCCGCGCCGCCACCTTCGACGAGATCCACCGCGCGTTCCGCTGGAATCTGCCCGAGCGCTACAACATCGCGCGCGATGTCTGCGATCGTCATGCCGCCGACCCGGCTCGCACCGCGTTGATCCACGAGCGCGGCGACGGCAGCGTCGCACACTACAGCTTCCGCCAGATCCGGTGCCTCGCCAACCAGTGCGCGAACACGCTGCGCCATCTCGGTCTCGTCCAGGGCGATCGCGTGCTGATCTATCTCGGCCAGGACCCGGCGACGGCGGTCGCGCACGTCGCCTGCTGGAAGGCGGGGCTGATCTCGGTGCCGACCTCGCTCCTGTTCGGCACCGACGCGCTCGCCTACCGGCTGCGCGACAGCGGCGCGAAGCTGCTGATCACCGATGCCGCGCATTGGCCGAACGTCGCCGCCGTGCGCGAGCAGGCGCCCCACCTCGCGCACGTGATGCTGGTCGACGGCAAGGGCGCCGGCACGCTCGACTTCTGGGCCGAGCTCGCGCGTGCCACGGACGAGTTCGAAACGCTCGCGCTGACACCCGACACGCCCGCCTTCATCAACTACACGTCGGGCACCACCGGCCAGCCGAAAGGAACCTTGCAAGGCCATCGCTCGATGCTCGGCCACATGCCGGGCCTCGAGCTCGTCTACGACTTTCTGCCGCAACCGGGGGACGTGATGTGGTCGCCGGCCGACTGGTCTTGGCTTGCGGGGCTGATGGACGTGCTGATGCCGGCGTGGTTCTGCGGCCTGCCGGTGCTGACCTATCGCAACACGAGCTTCGACCCGGAAGAGGCGTTCCATCTGATGGGCAAGCACCGCGTGCGCATCAGCCTGCTGACGCCGACGATGCTGCGCCGGCTCAGCGTCGTCCCCGATCCACTGCGTCGCCACGGCGTCGCGCTGCGTTCGGTCATCAGCGGCGGCGAATCGGTCGGACGCGAGACGCTCGAATGGGCGCGCGGCGCGCTCGGCATCGAGATCAACGAAGTGTTCGGCCAGACCGAGTGCAACATCGTCCTCGGCAACTGCACGCAGGTGCTGGCGCCCAAGCCCGGCTCGCTCGGCAAGGCGCTGCCCGGCCACGTCGCCGCGATCGTCGACGACCAAGGGCATCCGCTGTCGGCGGACACGGTCGGCAACATCGCGTTCCGCCGCCCCGACCCGGTGATGCTGCTCGAGTACTGGAACAAGCCCGAGGCGACGCGCGACAAGTTCGCCGGCGACTGGTTGCTCACCGGCGACCTCGGCCGCTGCGACGAGGATGGCTACTACTGGTACATGAGCCGCGCCGACGACGTCATCACGAGCGCCGGCTACCGGATCGGCCCGGGCGAGATCGAGGATGCGCTGAACGGTCACCCCGCGGTGGCGATGTCGGCGGTGATCGGCGTTCCCGATCCGGTGAAGACCGAGGCGATCCGCGCCTTCGTGCTGCTGCGCCCCGGCAACACGGCGAGCGCCGAGCTCGCCGAGGCGATCCGAGACTCGGTGCGAACGCGCCTGGCGCGCCATGAGTGCCCGCGCGACGTCGTGTTCGTCGAGTCGCTGCCGCTCACGGCTACCGGCAAGATCATGCGCCGCGAGCTGCGCCGGCTCCCGGTGACCTAGGGAAATCCTTGGCGCTCCGGGCTTGCGCGAGGCCAGCCCGGCGACCACTATCCCACTTCGCGTTACCGACGAGTAACCGCGTTTCTCGAACAGCAAGAAGCCTCGCCGCGCCCTCGTGCGGACCCGGCTCGCCAGGAGACCTGATGCCCGCTGCCGCTGTCCTCGCTTCGCCGTGGGCCCATCCGCTCGACCGCGGGCAGGAGCGCGCGGTCAAGCGCGATGCGGTGCTGCGCGCGGCGGCGCAGCTGTTCAACGAGCATGGCTATCACGCGACCTCGCTCGCCATGGTCGCCGAGCGGCTGCAGGTCACCAAGCCGACGCTCTACTACTACATCCACAACAAGGAAGAGATCCTGTTCGAGTGCGTCCGGCTCGGCCTCGAGCTGCTGCGCTCGGCGATCGCCGGCGCCGCTGCGTCGGGCGGCACCGCCGTCGACAAGCTGGAGGCGGCGATGCACGAATACGCGCTGATCGTCACCTGCGATTTCGGCATGTGCCTGATCCGCGTCGGCGAAGACCCGCTCGCGCCGGCGGCGCGCAAGCAGCTGCGCCGGCTGAAGGCCGAGCTCGACCATGAGTTCCGCGCGCTCATCGAGCAGGGCTTCGCCGAAGGCTCGATCGCCCGCTGCGATCCGAAGCTCGCCGCGTTCACGCTGGCCGGTGCGCTGAGCTGGATCGGCCGATGGTATGACCCCGAGGGGGAGCTCGGCGCGGCGGACGTCGCGCAGCAAAGCATCGCGATCCTGATGAACGGCCTGGCGCCGCGCGGGCGCCGCGCCGCCGCGACCCCGCGATGAAGCTGCCGCAGATCTCGCAGCAGACGATCGTCTTCACGATCTTCGTGCTGATGTTCGCCGGCTTCAGCCTGTTCCTGACGGGCTTCCTCACCGCCGGGAACCTGCTCGGGCTGCTGCAGAACGTGGCCATCCTCGGCATCCTCGGCCTCGGCATGGCGATCGTCGTGATCGGCCGCGGCATCGACATCTCGATGGTCGCGGTGCTCGCGGTGCCGGCCGGCCTGGTGCTGCAGCTGGTCCAGGACGGCCATTCGGCGCCGATGGCGTTTCTCGCCGCGCTCGCGCTCGCGCTCGCGTTCGGCCTGGTCAACGGCTGGCTGGTCGCCTACGCCGAGGTGCCCTCGCTCTTCACGACGCTCGCCTCGGGGCTCTTCCTCGCCGGCCTCGGCCAGGTCGCGTTCTTCCGCCTCGACATCGTCCAGTGGAGCCCGCAGCTCGACCGCTTCGCGTGGGTCGGCCGCGGCACGCTGCTCGGCGTGCCGATGCCGGTGATCATGTTCGGCGTCGTCGCCGCGGCGGTGTCGTTCTTCCTGCGTCGGACGCGCCTCGGCACCTACGTCTACGCGATCGGCGACAACCCGTTCGGTGCGCGCGTCACCGGCATCCCGACGCGGCCCGTGATCGTGCTGCAGTACGTGCTCGCGGCGCTGATCGGCGCGTTCGCCGGCATGGTGATGGCGGCGTCGGTCAACAGCATGCCGACGCGGATCTACAACTCGACCCTGATCTACGACGTGATCCTCGTCGTCGTGCTCGGCGGCATTGGCCTGTCGGGCGGGCGCGGCGGCGTCGTCAACGTCGTCATCGGCACGCTCCTGATCGGCACGCTGCTCAACGGCATGACGATCCTCGACGTCTCGTACTCGGCGCAGAACCTGGTCAAGGGCGTGATCCTGCTGATCGCCATCCTGATCGATTCGTTCATCAATCCCCGCAACGAAGAGACCGCGCAGCAGGGAGACATCTGA
>JADGOC010000003.1 GCA_017883165.1 Acidobacteriota bacterium | reverse complement strand
ATTCAAGAGTTAAAAGGCCTTGGCCGCACGCCGACCGGTTCTGTCGACGTCCTTTTTTATTTTAGGCGCGTCTTCGTTGTTGTCCTTTTAAGTCTTAACTTTTAACTTTCAACTTTCAAAAGCGCGTGATGGCTATCCCCGCGCTGCATAGAGGGCACGCGCTCGCCTTGAAGTTCTCCGGCGCTTTGAACTCGGCGAGCGCGATGTTGGGGACGCCGAGATCGGTGATCGCTTCGAGCCGATCGCAAATCTCCATCGTCGCGACCACCGATCCGCCGGCGTCCCGCACGAGCGCCGCGCAGCGCGCGAACGTGTCGCCGGTGTTCCGCACATCGTCGGCCAACAGCACGCGCTTGCCTTTCAGCTCGTCGCGATAGAACGTGCGCAAGGCGAAGCCGCCGGCCGGATCGTAGTTGAAGGGCGCGAAGCTGCAGGGCGGATGCGTGAGGCTGCGCCGGCTGTCGAGCAGCCCCGCGATCGTGTGCGCGAGCAGCGCGCCGCCGGTGACCGGGCCGGCCACCACCTCGGTCCCTTGCACGAGCTCGTCCGGCAGGAGATCGATCAGATCCTGCGCGAAGCGCCAGATCGTCGACGGATGGCGAAACAGCTGATGCGGGTTGAGGTAGACGCGCCCGTGGTAGCCGTTGCCGTAGTCGAAATGGCCGTCGAGCATCAGGACTTCCGCCTGCCGGAGATCCTTCAACGCCTTCTCGCGAATGTCCGCCCGTTTATCCACGTCAGATTCTCACAGGGGGTCGGGAGCCTTTTGCAGTTTCTACAATGCGGGTGGAAGAAACTGCAAAAGGCTCCCGACCCCCTCGTATACGACCCGGCCGCCGACAATCGTCGCCGCGACGCCGCCGCGCAGCTGCCAGCCGTCAAACGGCGTATTCTTCGCTTTCGATCGCATCCGCGCGACCGACACCGTCACCGCGAGATCGGGCGCCAGAATCGTGACGTCCGCCGGCGCACCCGCGGCGAGCGATCCGCCCGCGACCCCGAGAATCTTCGCCGGATTCACCGACAGGAGCTCGATGAGCCTCGCCAGCGAGATGACGCCGGCATGCACGAGGCGGTCGAGGCACAGCGACACCGCCGTTTCGAGCCCGGTGATCCCGAACGGCGCGCGATCGAACTCGACGTGCTTCTCGTCGTAGTGATGGGGCGCGTGATCGGTGGCGATCACGTCGACGCTGCCGTCGGCGAGCCCCGCGAGCATCGCGTCGCGATCCTCAGAGGCGCGCAGCGGCGGGTTCATCTTGACGTTGGTGTCGTACGGAATCGGCAAGACGAGCATCTCGTCGGTCAGCACGACATGATGCGGCGTCACCTCGCACGTGACGCGCACGCCGCGCGTCTTCCCGTAGCGGACCGCGTCGAGCGTCTGGCGCGCGCTCATGTGCGCGACGTGCACGCATCCGCCCGTCAGCTCGGCGAGCGAGATGTCGCGCAGCGCCATGATCGACTCGGCTTCGCCGGGAATGCCGTGCAGGCCGAGCGTCGAGGCGTGATACCCCTCGTGCGCGACGCCGCCGGCTTTGAGCGACGGATCCTCGCAGTGCTCGATCACCGGCATCTTGAACATCCCCGCATATTCGAGCGCGCGCCGCATCAGGAGCGCCGTCGCCACCGGCCGGCCGTCATCACTCAGCGCGACGCAGCCGGCCTGCCGCAGCTCGGCGATGTCGGCGAGCTGTTCCCCGTCCTGTCCTCGCGACACCGCGCCGATCGGATAGACGCGCGCCAGATTCGCTTCCGCCGCCTTCTTGAGGATGTACTCGGTGACGCCGGCATTGTCGTTCACCGGATGCGTGTTCGGCATGCACGCGACCGCGGTGAATCCGCCGGCCACCGCCGCCGCGGTGCCGGTGGCGATCGTCTCTTTGTGCTCCTGCCCCGGCTCGCGCAGGTGCACGTGCATGTCGATCAGCCCGGGACACACCACGAGACCGCTCGGCACCTCGACGACCATGACATCCGCCTCCACCGGCAGATCGCGGCCCACGCGCACAATCCGATCGCCGTCGATCAGCACGTCGAACACGCCGTCGCGGCCGTTCGCCGGATCGACGACCCGCCCGCCCTTGAGCAACCGCTTCATGTCCCAGTCACCTTCTACTCGCCCTCCGGGCCGCCCGCCAGCAGATACAAGACCGCCATGCGGACCGCCACGCCGTTGGCGACCTGCTCGAGAATCACCGAATAGGGGCCGTCGGCGACCTCCGAGGCAATCTCGACGCCGCGGTTCATCGGGCCCGGGTGCATGATGATCGCGTCGGGCTTCGCGCGGGCGACGCGCTCGGCCGTCATGCCGAACACGGTGAAGTATTCGCGCAGCGACGGAATGAACGCGCCCTGCATCCGCTCCTGCTGGATGCGCAGCATCATGATCACGTCGGCGTCGGCCACGGCCTCTTCGACCGAGGTGGACACGCGCACGCCGAAGCGCTCCATCCCGGCCGGCACGAGCGTCCG
Organism: Acidobacteriota bacterium; assembly: GCA_017883165.1. Lineage (GTDB taxonomy): Bacteria > Acidobacteriota > Vicinamibacteria > Vicinamibacterales > CAVVIG01 > JADGOC01. Next base: position 59,532 of record JADGOC010000003.1, on the reverse strand, counting down.
CGGCCCGCTGACCCACACCTCGGCGCCGAGCTTGGTCAGGAGCAGCACATTCGACCGCAGGACGCGGCTGTGCAGCAGGTCGCCGACGATGGCGACCTTCAGGCCGTCGATACGTTTCTTGTGCTCGCGGATCGTGAACGCGTCGAGCAGCGCCTGCGTCGGATGCTCGTGCATGCCGTCGCCCGCGTTGATGATGCGCGAGCGGCAGATGCGCGAGAGCAGATGGCAGGCGCCGGACGCCGCGTGGCGGACGACGATCATGTCGGGCGACATCGCCTCGATGTTCATCGCCGTGTCCACGAGCGTCTCGCCTTTGAGCACGCTCGAGGCCGCCACCGCGATGGACAGCGTGTCGGCGCTCAGCCGCTTCTCCGCGATTTCGAACGACGTCCGCGTGCGCGTGCTCGGCTCGAAGAACAGGTTCACGACCGTCTTGCCGCGCAGCGTCGGCACTTTCTTGATCGGCCGCTGGCCGATCTCGCGCATCGCTTCGGCGGTGTCGAGAATGAGGTAGATCTCCTCGGACGAGAGCTCTGCGATGCCCAGCAGATCCTTCTTCATCCCGCGATCTCCACCTCGTCGCGGCCGTCCACCTCGACGAGATGGACCTGCACGCTCTGCGAGGGCGACGTCGGAAGGTTCTTGCCGACGTAATCGGCCTTGATCGGCAGCTCCCGGTGGCCGCGGTCGACGAGCACGACGAGCTGAATCGCCTTTGGCCGCCCGAAGTCGATCAGCGCGTCGAGCGCCGCGCGGATCGTCCGGCCGGTGTACAGCACGTCGTCGACCAGCAGGATCCGTTTGTCGTCGATGGAGAACGGAATCTCCGTCTTGCGGACGACCGGCTGCGGGCCGACGGCGTGGCGCATCAGATCGTCGCGGTACAGCGTGATGTCGAGGGCGCCGGTCGGGACCTCGTCTCCACCATGGATGTCGCGCAGCAGCTGCGCGAGGCGTTTGGCGATCGGCACCCCGCGCGTGCGGATGCCGACGAGCGCCAGATCGTGAACGTCACCGGGGGCCGCGTTGCGCTCGAGAATCTCATGCGCGATGCGCGTGAGCGTCCGCGCGATCCGGTCGGCGTCCATCACTACGGCCACAGGGACACCTGCGGCAACATGTGAGGATCTGGCAACATGTGAGGATCTAAGGAGGTAAGGATCTTAGGATGTGAAGACGGGCGCGCGCGGAACGACATCAGGCACCTCTTCGCGGCCTCGCAGGGTCGCGTTAAAGAGTGAAGCGGCGGCGATTATATCACCGATCGTACGTGGGAATGAACGTGATGGGCCGCTCTTCGGTGAAGGACCGCTGAAACACGTCGGTCCTCGCGTAGCCGTCCATGTCGCGGCCGATCGGCAGGCCGAGAAAATACAGGACCGTCGGCACGACATCCACGACCGATGCGCGGGCGAGCAGCCGAGCCTTGGCCGCCGGCGCCCCGTACGCCATCAGGAATCCGTCCGGCGCCGTTTCGTGCGTGCCGCTGACCTCAGGATCGCCGATCGCGCGCTCCAGGAGCCGCTTGCCCAGACCGAGCGGCTCCATGCCGTAGCCCGACACGACGAGCAGCAGGTCCTCGGGCCCGAGCGCGGCGATCGCGCGGCCGATCGCTTCGTCGATCACGGCATAATGCCGCTCCAGCACGCCGCCGAACCGTCGGCGCTCCTCGTCGCTCACATCGCCGAACGCCGACGGCATCGCAAACCGCAGAAAATAATGGCCGATCAGATCCAGGCTCTGATAGCGGACGAGGCTGACCTGCGTGGGGCGGCTGCGCTCGAGCGCCTCGGCAATCCGATCGGACGCGCGATCGGTGCGGCCCGGCGTCTCGAAACGGAGATCGACGGTCGCTGCCGGGATGACGTCCGCACGTTCGGCCGCCGCGCGGTCGATGGCCGCGGCGACATCCGCCTGAATGTCGGCGGGATAGACGGCCGAGGCGTTGTCGACCTCGGATCGCGTCGATGCGGCGCGCCGGTACGCGTCGCTCACCAGATACCCGCGCACGCTCGGCGCCGGAGCGGTCAGCGGCCAGCCGACCACCCCGACCGAAATGCCGAGCGTGGAGAGGACGCTCCAGAGCGGCCGCGTGCGCAGCGACGCCGAGGTGTACGGCTCCTGCACGAGAAATCCGAGGCGCACGAGCGAGTGCGCGAAGCAGTAATCGGGAAGGAGCTGGATCGGATCGCCGCCGCGCGTCAGGCGGTAGTCTCCCGCGGAGCGGATGCCGTTCTTCTGCGGCCACTTGCCGGTCGCGACCGCCGTCCACACCGCCTCGGCGGAGGTCGGGTGCAGCGTCGCCAGGTGCATCACCGCGCCGGCGTCGAGGACGCGTCCGAAGTTGGGCAGCCGCCCTTCGGCGGCCGCGCTCGTGATGAATTCCAGCGAGCCGGCGTCGAGGGCGATGATCACGACGCGCGCCGAGCGCTCGGCGGCGCCCGGCGCGGCGGACATGTCGATGGGGTGCGCCTCGAGTAGCGGCGGCGTCCCGCGCCCTCGCCGCGCGAGCGGTGCGGCGATCGAGCCGCCGGCAATCAGCGCGACGAGCAGCGCGCACCAGGCGCGGGCGCGCGGGCCGAACTGCGCGCGCGCCAGCGCGACGCAGACAAACAGCGCCGAGGCGCCGACGAGCGCCAGCGCGCCGCTCGTCATCTCTCTCGTCGTCGCCGGCTCGAGCACGAGCGTGAAGGTCTGCACGTTGCCCCAGATGAGCGCCGCGCCGGCGGCGGCCGTGGCCGCGCCGAACCAGACGAGCACGCCGACGCTCAGCCATGCCGGAGAAAACACGTCGGTCGAGAACAGGTGGCGGACGACCAGCAGCATGTAGAAGATGACCGTGAGATGGACGGCGTAGAACAGTCCGACGGTCGTCACGAGCGGCAGAAGACGCGCGGGGCTGAGCGGCAGGGCCGGATTGAGCTGCAGCACGAGCACGTCGACGTAGGCGGCCGCCAGCAGCGCGGCCACGAGCGAGTTGCTCAGCATTCGCAGATAGCGCACTTTTGCGTGCAGTATACTGCCGCGATGCCGCCCGTCGACGTGGCCGCGGAAGTCACGTCCAACCAGCCGCTGTCGGCCGACTACAACGTGCTCACGCTCGCGGCTCCGGCGATCGCCGCCGCGGCCGCGCCCGGACAATTCGTGATGGTCAAAGCGGGGCTCGGCCACGATCCGCTGCTGCGTCGTCCCTTTTCGGTGTTCGAAGTGCTGCGCGACGCGCGCGGCGCGCCCACGGGCATCTCGATTCTCAACAAACGGATCGGCGCGTCGACCGAGCTCCTCTACGCAGCGCGCCAGGGACAGCGCCTCGCGTGTCTCGGTCCGCTCGGCCAGCCGTTCGTGCCGGTTGATCCACCGGTCGAGGCGTGGATGGTGGCGGGCGGCGTCGGGCTCGCGCCATTCGCGGCGCTCGGCGAGTCGCTCAGCGGGCGCGGCGTCCGAGCCACGCTCTTTTATGGGGCGCGACGCGCCGCGGAGCTCTTCTATCTGGACTTCTTCCGCGATCTCGGCGTCGAGCTCGTGCTGACCACCGAGGACGGCACGGCCGGCGAGCGCGGCCGCATCACCGTGCCGCTCGAGCGTGCGCTGGCGTCCCGCGCCCTCGTGACTCCAGGCGCGCCCCCGATGATCTACGCGTGCGGACCGGAAGCCATGATGGCGGCCGCGGCGAAGCTAGCCATGCGCTACCACGCGCCCTGTTTCGTCTCGATGGAACGCACGATGGGATGCGGACTCGGCGGCTGCTATGGCTGCGTGGTGGCGGTTCGCGGACCGCACGGCCGCGCTCATCACGTGCGATCGTGCCTCGCGGGGCCGGTGATGGCCGGGGATCAGATCCTATGGGATTAAGAGCATTCACCCCTTTGTGGTGATTCAGAGCTGATATGGATCTCTCCGTTCGCATTGGCACACTCACCCTTCAGAATCCGCTCATCGCCGCCAGCGGCTGCTTCGGCTACGGCGTCGAGTACGCGGACCTCGTCGACCTCGCCTCACTCGGCGGCGTCGCGGTGAAAGGCCTGTTCCTCGAGGAGCGCGAAGGACACCCGGCGCCCCGAATCGTCGAAACACCGGCCGGGATGTTGAATGCGATCGGTCTTCAGGGGATCGGCGTCCGCCGGTTCATCGCCGAGAAGCTGCCCGAACTGCGCGCCCGCCAGGCGACGGTCATCGTCAACATCTGCGGCACGACGCTCGATGAGTACGTCGAGCTGGCGCGGATTCTTTCCGACGCGGACGGGGTCGCGGCCCTTGAGCTGAACATCTCGTGCCCCAACATCAAGGAAGGCGGCATCACGTTCGGATGCAGCCTCAACGGCACGTTCGACGTCGTGTCGGCGGTGCGGAAGGTCACGCGGCTGCCGGTCGTGCCGAAGCTGACGCCGAACGTCACGGACGTGTCGTCGTTCGCGCGCGCGGCCGAAGAGGCGGGCGCCGACGCGGTATCGCTCGTCAATACGTTCCTCGCGATGGCCATCGACGTCGAAACGCGGCGGCCGAAGCTGTCGAATATCGTGGGCGGCCTGAGCGGGCCGGCCATCAGGCCGATTGCGGTGCGGATGGTGTACGAGTGCCGGCAGGCGATCACGATCCCGATCATCGGCATGGGCGGCATCGCCGATGCGCGCGACGCCATCGAGTTCATGATCGCGGGCGCTTCGGCCGTGCAGGTGGGGACGGCAAGCTTCGTCGATCCGTTCATCTGGCCGAAACTGCTCGACGGCATCCGCAGCTACATGGAGCGCCACCACGTGGCGCGCGTCGCCGACCTGGTCGGCACGGTCGACACCGGCCCCGCTGCCCCCGAGCGCAGCGGGGCGTAGCCCGCGAAGCGATCAGCCATGAATCAGCTTTTGGTGGCGTTGGACGTGGACACGGCGCACGGCGCGCGCGCGCTGGCGGACCAGCTGCGCGGCGCAGTCGGCGGCTTCAAGATCGGCAGCCGCCTGTTCACGAGCCACGGGCCGTCGATCGTCGAAGAGCTGGCCGCGCGCGGCGATCGCATCTTCCTCGACTTGAAGTTTCACGACATCCCGAACACCGTGGCCGGCGCCGTGGCCGCGGCGGCGCGGCTCGGCGTCTGGATGGTGAACGTCCATGCCTCTGGCGGTGACGCGATGATGCGCGCCGCACGCGACGCCGCGCGCGAAGAGGCCGCGCGGATGTCGCGTCGGGCGCCGCTCGTCATCGCCGTCACCGTGCTCACCAGTCTGGATGAAGGCGCGCTCGACGCGATTGGCGTCCGCGCGGCGATGGCGGAGCAGGTGGCACGTCTGGCCGCGCTCGCGCAATCGGCCGGCCTCGACGGCGTCGTCGCGTCGCCGCAGGAGATCGGCCTCATCCGCGCGCGCTGCGGCGCCGATTTCTCCATCGTCACGCCGGGCATCCGTGGCGGCGCCGCCGCCGCCGCGAAAGACGACCAGCAGAGAACCATGACCGCCGCCGATGCGCTGGCCGCCGGCGCCAGCTATCTGGTGGTCGGCCGCCCGATCATCGCGGCCGCCGATCCGCGCGCGGCCGCCGAGCGGATCGCCGCCGAGTGCCGCACCGCGCACGCCTCGTGATCACCCTCACCCTCTACACCCGCCCGGGCTGCCATTTGTGCGATGAGATGAAAGCCGCGATCGCCCGCGCCGCGCGCGACGTGCCGCTCACGCTCGAAGAAGTGGACATCTCGACCGATCCCGCGCTCGAAGCGCGCTACGGCGTCGAGATTCCCGTGCTGCTGGTGAATGGAAGGAAGGCGGCGAAATACAGGGTGAGCGATGCGGAGTTGAGGCGGATACTCGCGGCTAGGGCGGGATAGGCAGGAAAGGCGGGAAGGAATTCCTCCTGCCCGTCCTGCCCTCTGTTTCCTACTTCGCTGTCACCAAGAAGTGCCCGCGGCGATTCTGCTGCCAGCACGACTCGTTCTCCTCGGTGCAGAACGGCTGTTCCTTCCCTTTGCTGATGGCGGTGATGCGGCCCGCCGCCACACCCAGGTTGACGAGGTAGTCCTTCACCGCCGTCGCCCGGCGTGATCCGAGCGCGAGGTTGTACTCCGAGCTGCCACGCGAGTCGCAGTGGCCTTCCACGGTCACCTGCGTGCTCGTCCACTTCTTCAGCCAGTCCGCGTCCTTCGTCAGCGGGTCGCGCGCGTCGGCGCGGATTTCGGACTTGTCGAGATCGAAGTAGGCGTCGCTCAGCTCGCGCGTCACCTCGTCGAGCGACTTGCGTGCGAAGATCTCCTCCTCGCTCAGCGGCCGCGGCGGCGGCGCCGGCGTGGGTGCAGGCGGCGGCGGTGGCGGCGGCGGCGTCACGGGCGCCGCCGGTGGCGGCGGTGGCGGCGTGGGCGCCATCGCGGGAACTTTCTTATGGCAGCCGGCGGCCGCGACCGCGATCACGCAGCCAAGCGCAAGACCAGAAACGAGTCGACGCAGACGAGTCATCATCACACTCCTCAAACACGGCAGCGTACAAAGTTGATCGCGGGGTGTCAATTCACGCGCACGGTGTGGCGGAAAAGATACAATGCCCGCCGTGGACCATCTGCTGCGCGCGACAGCGCGTGCTGAAGCGCGTCACTTCTGGTTCCGCGGATTCCGGTGGTTCGTTGAGCCGCTCATCCGGCAGGCCATCGGCGGCCGACCGAACGCCCGCATCCTCGATTGCGGATGCGGCACCGGCGCCAACCTCGACCTGCTCAGCCGTTATGGCGTCCCCTACGGTTTCGACCGCTCAGCCCTTGGACTTTACTTCGGCCGCGAATCAGGCCGAAATCGGCTCGTTCGCGCGTCGGTGACCGCGGTGCCCTTTCCGTCCGAGTGGTTCGATCTCGTCACCTCATTCGACGTGTTGTACGCCCTCGAGGAGCCGGACGAACGCGCGGCGCTCGCGGAGATGTACCGGCTGACGCGGCCTCGGGGCTTCGTGCTGATCAACGTGGCCGCGATGGATCTGCTGCGCGGCGATCACTCGGTGCTCAGCCACGAGGTCCGCCGATACAACCGCGCGCGCCTTCGACAGGCGGTGACCGGCGCCGGCTTCGAGATCGTCAGGCTCACCCATACCAATCTGGTGCTCTTCCTGCCGATGCTCGCCACGCGCCTGTTGCACCGGTGGCGCGGTCTGGCGACGGAAGATTCGGCGCAGCGGGAAATCACCGTTCCATCCGAACCCATCAATGCGCTCTTGAGCGTCGCGCTTTTTGCCGAGAGTCTGTGGCTGCGCTGGTTCAATAATCCGGTCGGGAGCTCGCTTCTGTGTCTCGCTAGAAAACCGGCCTGACCTCGCATTCGAACACGCGCAGCCCGAGGCGGCGGCGATCGAGCGAGCGTCGCGTCCCTTCCGCGGGCACATTCGACACATCCGTTTCGATCGTGATGGTGGACTCGATGCCGGCGACGAGCTCCGCCGGGATGCGGACGCGCAGATCGAATCGCGTGAACAGCGTCTCCTCCGCCACCACGCGGCCGCCGGCGCTGACTTTCACGTGCGCGGGTCTCCAGTGCGACACGATTGGGGGCTCGCCGCGCAGCGTCAGCATCAGCGATCGGCCGGCGGCATGCACGCGCAGCACGGCGCGATCGCTCGTCCACCGCCACGGACCGAGCGCCGTGGAGAATTCCGCCTCGTTCCATCCCTCGCCGAGCCCGAAGACGACGCGGTCGGAGGATTGCGCGTCGAACTGCTCGACGGCGACGTGGGCGTCCGCGGCAATCGAAATCGTCGCGTAATCGCCCGCGCCGTCCAGCGCGCCTGGCGGAAGCAAGAGCATCCGCAGAAAGAATCCCGGGGCCACCACCGGCTCGTCGATCGCGCGGCCGTCGATCGCGATCGTCACGCGCGCGGGCGGACCGCCGGGCGATAGATTGCGTCCGCCGACCAGGAGTGTCAGCGCCTCGCGCCGCCGCCGAATCCATCCCTCAATCGGCGCCCGGTCCGGCCCGCGGCCATCCGCTTGAGCGACGCCGGCGATCTCCGGCGTCAGCGCCCACCCTTCCCCGAGATACCAACCGGGCTGGCGAATGCGCAGCCAGTCCATGACGTCGGGACGCACGCCGCCGAGCAATTCATGGTGCGTCAGCGGCCAGCGATACGCGGCGATCCGCGCCGATTCGCGATCGATGAGCGCGACGTCGGTCCGCGCGGGATCGGCGACAAACCAGACCTCGTTCCGTCCGCCGCCGTTCCAGTACTTCACGAGCTCGAGCCACTCGTGCTGCGGCGGCGCGGCCAGCCGCTCCGACACACGCGGAGTGGCGCCGCCGGCCCACGCAAGTGGACGACGGAGATCCAGATCCTCGCGCCGATGCATCGCCAGCACCGGCCCAGACGGCCACGCCAGTCCCGACAATCCCCCCAGGCGGCTCGACGCGTTCGACTCGTGCATGTCGGCCAGCAGCCGGAATGCCGGCGCCGCCCCACTGGCGTATCCGGCGAGCGCGGTCCCCCCGATCTGCGCGTTGAACACCGCCAGGCCAAGCGCGACGACGACCAGCGCGGGCCGGACCCGCCCGCCGGCGTCCGCGGACCCGGCGAGCCCGCGCATCGCCAGGTACGCCATCGGCCCCACCAGCGGCAGCGCGTACCGCGTCGTCGCGGTTTCCTGGAAGAACAGATCGAAGATGAGATACGGCACGAAGGCCGCGGCAAGCGTGAGGAGCGACGCGCGAGCCGCGCGGAACATGCGGACCGCCCCGACGATCGCGAGCGAGATAACGACGATCGCGGCGAGCGTAATCGCCCAGGGCGCGACGAACTCGCGGTACAACGCCGCGGCGAGCTGGTGCGGCGTCGGCGTCGTCCACAACATCTGGATGCCGGTCAGATCCTCGGCGCCCTGATCGAACACCGCGCGCCAGTAGGCTCGTGGGCCGCCGGCGAGTGCGAGGAGCGGAAGGCCCCAGGCGAGCCCGCCGAGCACGAACGCCGCAGCGGACCAGAGCGTCGCCCGCGCGCGTGCGCCAATCGGCTGACGCGCGATCGTCAACACGATCAGCGGAACCGTGAGCCACGCGACCTGCGATCGCAAGCCGGTCGCGAACGCGGCGAGCAAGCTCGCAATCGCCACCGCGGCCGGACTCGTCGCCGCCAGGGTGAGCGCTTGCACGGCGAGCGCCGCCGCGAGGCCGGCCATGTCGCTGAGCGGCCGTGACGCGGTGAACCAGTACAGCGGCGCTGTCACCGTGAGCAGCGTTGCGGTCAGCGCCGACCCCGGCGGGCAGCGCTCGGGATCGATCCTGCGAAACAGCACGACCAGCGCAAGCACGCTGAGCGCGCCGGCGGCGGCCGACACGACGGCCAGCGCTTTCGCCTCGGACGCGATCCAGAGGTGCGCCGTTTTCGCCGCCAGGATGAACAGCGGATAGCCGGGCGGATGCGGCTGGTGGTGCGCCACGTCAAAGTGCCGGACGCCGAGCGCGAAATTGATCGAATCGAGATCTTCGGGAGAGGCGGGAAGAAACGGCAGATGCGCGGCCAGAAAGATCGCGGCCAGCGCGAGCGCGGCGCCGCCGCGGCGAGACCGAACGGTCTGCATCAGGCGGGCCGCAGAACCAGTCCTTCGTTCAGGCTGCCGGTGCGATAGCCCTGCAGGTCGATGGTGACGTGGCGGTAGCCGATCGCCTTCAACTGGCGCACGATGGCGGAGGCGATCTCCGGTTCGAGCGCGCGCGCGAGCTCGTCGCGCCCCAGCTCGATGCGGGCGAGCGCGTCGTGATGGCGGACGCGGCACACGCGGAATCCGAGCGTCCGCAGCGCGGTCTCGGCGTCCTCGATCATCCGCAGTTTTTCGTCGGTCACTTCCGAGTGATAGGGAATGCGCGACGACAGACACGCCGACGCCGGCTCGTCCCAAGTCGGCAGCCCGGCGAGGCGCGACAGCTCCCGGATCTCGTCCTTCGTCAGATTCACTTCATCGAGCGGGCTGCGCACGCCGAACTCGCGCGCCGCCTGCCGGCCGGGCCGGTAATCGCCGCGATCATCCGCGTTATTGCCGTCGACGACGACGGCGCGGCGGCCGGCGGCGATGCGCGTCAGATGCGTATACAGCTCGTGCTTGCAGTAGTAGCAGCGGTTCGCGGGGTTGGCGCGGTACTCGGGGCGTTCGAGCTCGCTCGTCTGAATGATCTCGTGCTGCAGGTGGAACTGCGCGGCGATCTCAATCGCGATCCGCCGGTGTCGATCGGGATAGCTCGGGCTGTCGGCGGTGACGGCGACGGCGCGGCTGCCGAGCGTGCGGTTCGCGACGCACGCGAGATACGCGCTGTCGACGCCGCCGCTGTACGCGACGATGACCGATCCAAGCGAGGAGAGGACGGATTCAAGCGCGAGCTCTTTCGCCGACACGTCGTTCATTCGTCCGGATCCTTGTCCTCGTCCTCGTCCTCGTCGTCGTCCTCGTCGTCGCCGAGGCCTTCTTCGTCCTCGACGTCGTCGTCTTCTTCATCGTCGTCCAGGACGAGATCGAGCTCGAGCGGCGAGAGGCCCGTGACCTCGAGATTGGAGCCGCATTCGGGGCAACTCAACTGGTCGCCTTTGTCGACGTCGAATTCGTCGACTTCGACGTCGGCGTCGCATTCGGGACAGGTGGCCATGGAATCCTCGATGAATCCGGGGGCCCTTCCCCGGATGCCGCGTGACGCGCTCGCCGAACGGTTTGGCAATTGGGTCGATGACGTGCCAGAATCCGGGCCGGCAGACGCGATCGCGATAAGGTTTGGATTATATCGATATCGTGCGCGAATCTGCAACGCGGCCTAACGCCGCGCGTCACGACCTCCGATAGCATTTTAGATGGCCAGTACTTCGGTCACCAGCAAGACCGTCGTCGTCGCTGACGACACGGCGTTCGTGCGCGACCGGTTCCGGACGGCGCTCGAGAACGCCGGGCACAAAGCCATCGCCGTCAAGAGCGCGGCGGAGCTGCTGGCCCGCGTCCGAGCCGATCTGGGACAGATCGATCTGATCGTGCTCGATCTGCGGCTGCCGCACGCGCCGGGGGTCGAGCTGGTCCGCTCGATCCGCAAGCTCGACGATGGGAAGCTGCCGATTCTGATCTTCAGCGGCACGATCGCGAGCGCCGACGAGGTGCGCGAGCTGGCCGCGCTCGGCGTGGCCGGCTACGTCAACGAGTACAGCGCGGTGCAGCACATTCTGCCGTCGCTCGCGCCGCATCTGTTCCCGGACAACTTCAATCGCCGCAGCAGTCCGCGCGTCGTGCTCGGGATTCCGATTCAATACCGGTTCGGCAACACGATCGCGGCGGCGCTGACGCTCAACCTCAGCCACGGCGGGATCGCCATCCGCACGACGAGCCCGCTCGAGGGCAGCGCGAAGATCAAGGTCCGCTTCCGCATGCCGGGATCCAAGAAGGACATCGACGCCGAGGGCCGCGTGGCGTGGAGCGATCGCCGCGTCGGCATGGGGATCCAGTTCGAGACGGTCGACCCCGCCAACCAGACCATCATCGACCACTTCGTCGACGCGCATTTCTTCAGCAACAGAAAAGCGTAGCCGCAAGGACACTTCGTGTTTTCGTGGCCGCATTTGCTACAGTGCTGTCTTCTGGAGAGGTCCTGATGGAGCACTCGCTCGCGGGTATCCTGTGGCGGCTCGCCGGCGTGCTCGCGCTGGTGGTGGCCAACGGGTTTTTCGTGGCGGCGGAATTCTCACTCGTGACGGTGCGCCGGACGCGCATCGATCAACTGGTCGCCGAAGGGCACCGCCGCGCGCGCGCCGTGCGCCAGGCGCTCGCCCAGCCCGATCGCTTCATCGCCGCCACCCAGCTCGGCATCACGATGGCGAGCCTCGGGCTCGGCTGGATCGGCGAGCCGGCGCTCGCGACGCTGATCGAGCCCTCCTTCCCCGCGCTGCCGGCGCACCTGGCCGCGGCGACCGCGCACACGATCGCCGTCGCGATCGCGTTCACCGTGATCACCGCGTTCCACATCGTGCTCGGGGAGCTGACGCCGAAATGGATCGCGCTCGAGCGCGCCGAGGCCACAGCGTTGTGGGTGGTGGCGCCGACCGACGTCTTCAGGCGCGTGCTGTGGCCGTTCATCCGGCTGCTGCACGGCACGGCGCAAGCCGTCGTCAAAGGACTCGGCATGCACGGCACCGACGGCCGCACCATGGTGCATTCCGAGGAGGAGCTGAAGATGCTCGTCACCGCGAGCCAGGAGGCCGGCGTCCTCGAAGAGCAGGAGGAGCAGATGCTCCACCGCGTGTTCGGATTCGCCGATCTCACGGCCGGACAGGTGATGCTGCCGCGCACCGAGCTCGTCGCCGTGCCGGCGGACACGCCGCGCGACGGCCTGCTCGAGCAGATCGGACGAGGCGGACACACGCGGCTGCCCGTCTACCGCGACGACCTCGACGACATCGTCGGCATGCTGCACGTCACCGATGTCATCAAGGCGCTGCATGCCGGCGCCGGTCCGCTGAACGCGGGCGCGCTGGCGCGCGAGGCGCTGACGGTGCCCGAAACGCTGCGCGCCGACGATCTGCTGGCCGAAATGCGCCGGCGCGGCGTGCGCGAAGCGCTCGTCATCGACGAGTACGGCGGCACGGCCGGCCTCGTCACCTTCGAATCGCTGATGGAACGCATCGTCGGCGATCTCGGATCGGCGTTCGGCGGCGGCGCGGCGCGCATTACGGTGCTCGCCGACGGGTCGGCCGTCATCGACGGGCTCGCGCTCGTCGGCGACGTCAACGATCAGTTCGCGCTGCACATCGACAAGGAGACCTACACCACGATCGGCGGGTACGTCCTCGGACGGCTCGGCCGGCGCCCGCGCGCGGGCGACACGATCGACGTCGAGGGGCGCAAGATGCGGGTCGACGCGCTGGACGGGATCAGAGTAGCGAAGGTGTGGCTGTCGAAGTCAGTCAGCACGCAGGAGCCGGAGGGCGTTCGCGATCACGATGAGTGACGCGCCGGTGTCGGCCAGCACCGCCATCCAGAGCGTCGCGACTCCGGCGACCGCGGCGACCATGAAGGCGGCCTTCATCACCAGGGAAATCGCCAGGTTCACCCTGATGTTGCGCATCGTCGCGCGGCTCAGGCGGAACGCGTAGGGGATCTTCAGCAGCTCGTCGGCCATCAGCGCGACGTCGGCCGTTTCGAGCGCCGCATCGCTGCCGGCCGCGCCCATCACGATGCCGACGTCGGCGGTCGCGAGCGCCGGCGCGTCGTTGACGCCGTCGCCCACCATTGCGACCGAACCGAACCGGCGGCGCAGATCGTGGATGGCGGCGACCTTCTCTTCGGGCAGCAAGTCGGCGTGGAACTCGTCGACGCCGAGTTCGCCGGCGATCGCTCTGGCGGTCGCCTCGTTGTCGCCCGTCAGCAGCACCAGATGCTCCACGCCCTGACGCCGCAGCAGATCCATCGTGTCGCGGCCCGCCTCCCGCACGCGATCGGCGACGGCAATCACGCCGACCGCTTGGCCGTCCTTCGCGACCAGCACGGCGGTGCGGCCGCTGTCGCTGATGGCGCTGAGATGGACGTGCAGATCCGGCGAGCAGAAGCGCCGCTCCTCGAAGAGCCGATGGTTGCCCACGACGACGCGTGACGAGCCGACGAGCCCTTCGGCGCCGCGTCCGGCCAGCGACAGCACGCCGGCGCCGGGCGGCGCATCGACGCCGGACGAGACGGCGTACTGCAGGATCGCCTGCGCGATGGGGTGCTCCGACCGGCGCTCGACGCTCGCGGCCATGGCGATCACGGCGTCAGGCGCGACGCCGTTCAGCGCGGTGAGGGCGACGACTTCCGGCGTGCCGCGCGTCAGCGTTCCGGTCTTGTCGAACGCGATGCACCGGACGCGGGCGGTCCGCTCGAGGTGCATGCCGCCCTTGATGAGGACGCCCCGGCGCGCGGCGCCGGCCAGCGCGGCCACGATCGACACCGGCGTCGAGATGACCAGCGCGCAGGGACACGACACGACGAGCAGCACGAGCGCCCGATACACCCAAATGTGCCATACGCCGAGACCAAGGACGACCGGCGGCCCGATCGCCACGATCGCGGCCAGCGCGATGACCGCGGGCGTGTAGATCTTCGCGAAGCGCTCGACCAGCGTCTGCGTCGGCGCGCGCTGGGCCTGCGCCCGCTCGACTAGGTGCGTGATGCGTGCCAGCGTCGTGTCGCGCCGCTCGCGCGTCACGCGCACTTCCAGCGCGCCGCGGCCGTTGATCGTCCCGGCGAACACGCCGTCGCCAGGCCGCTTGTCCACCGGCAGCGACTCACCGGTGATCGGCGCCTGGTTGACCGCGCTCTCTCCCGCCTCCACCTCGCCGTCCAGGGGAATCTTTTCTCCGGGACGCACGACGATGAGCATGCCCGGCCGCACGAGGTCGATGTCGACGCGCCGTTCTGTTGTTAACCCCGGCATCGCCGGGGCGGCGTCATCGCGGACCAGCGCCGAGGCCGGCGCCAGATTCATCAGCGCGCGAATCGCATGCCGGGCGCGCTCGAGCGTGCGGACTTCGAGCGTCTGTGCGATCGCGAAGAGGAACACCACTGCCGCGGCTTCCGACCACTGGCCGAGCGCCACGGCGCCGGCCGCTGCGATCATCATCAACACGTTGATGTCGAGCGAGCGGACGCGCAGCGCCGTCCACGCCTTGCGCGCCGTCAGCGCCCCGCCGGCGGCAATCGAGATGGCGAACACCAGACGCGCGGGCCACGGCGACGCGCTGACAGAGCCGACCGCGCCGACGAGGAGTCCGGCGCAGAAGGTCACGCCGGACGTCCAGACGAGCAGCTGCCGCCAGCGCGGCTGCGGACCGGTGCCGATCGGCTCTTCGTGCTCGAGCCACGCGCGCATCCCGGCGTCGGCCACCGCATCCGCGATCGTGGCGGCCGACAGCTTCGCGGCGTCGTACTTGACGTGGAGGCGCTGCCCCATCAGATCCGCGGAAAAATCCTCGAGCCCGGGCAGGTTCTTGAAGCGCCGCTCGAGCAGCGCCACTTCTTCGCGGCAGTCCATCCCTTCAACCTTGAAGGTCGATTCCGCGTGAAGCTCGCAGACGGTGCAGGTGACGGTGGGGATCATTCCTGGACGTGCTCCAGGCCATGTTCGAAGAGGCCGACGATGTGCTGATCGTCGAGGGTGTAGAAGACCATGCGGCCGGCGCGGCGCGCGCGGACGACGCGCATGCCGCGAAGCAGGCGAAGCTGATGGGAGACGGCCGATTCGCTGAGGCCGAGCAGGCGCGCGATGTCGCGGACGCAGAGCTCGGACCGCGACAACGCGTCGAGAATGCGAACGCGGGTCGCGTCGCCGAGGACCTTGAACGTTTCGGCCAGCGCGACGACCGATCGCTCGCCGAGGAGCCTCTTCCTGAGCGGCGGGGCCGGGCGTCGACCAGGCGAATAAACATATGAGGACCTGCTCATATGTTCATAATAGCATGGCTAGAGCTTCGCCAGCGCGGCGAACACCGCCTGGTAATCCGGCTCGTTCCGCGCGTCCTCGAGCACCTCCCGGTGCCGGACGACGCCGTCCTTGTCGAGGACGAACACCGCCCGCTTCGCGATCCCCTTGAGGCCAATCATGTCCTCGTTGAACACGCCATAGTCGCGGATGGCCTGCTTGTTGAAGTCGCTCAGCAGCGGAAACGTGAACTTCTGCTGGTCGTGAAACGCCTTGAGCGCGAAGAAGGTGTCCACGCTGATGCCGAACACCTGCGCGTTCGCTCCGTTGGGCCTGTCGAGCTCGTTCATCCGATCCCGGAACGTGCACAGCTCCTTCTGACACACCGAGCTGAACGCCGCCGGGAAAAACGCGAGCACGACCGGCCGCCCGCGCAGCGCGCTGAGCGTCACCGGCTGGCGCTCCTGATTCGTGAGGGTAAAGTCCGGCGCCTTCGATCCCACATCTACAGCCATAGGTCCTCCAGTCATTATCAATCTTGTAATGTTGTCGCAAACGGGCGCTTCGATGTACCATTTTCGTTTGGCACGACGGGGTGGACGCCCCCCTAACCCGCTTATTAGGAGTTTCTAAGTGATCGAGGTCCAGCACCTCACCAAACGCTACGGCCGCGTGACGGCCGTCGACGATGTCAGCTTCCGCGTCGAACGCGGCGAGATCCTGGGGTTCCTGGGTCCCAACGGCGCCGGCAAGACGACGACGATGCGGATCCTGACCGGGTACATGCCGGCCACGGAAGGTAAAGCCATCGTCGCCGGCTTCGATGTGTTCGATCAGCCGATCGAAGCCAAGCGCCGCACCGGCTACCTTCCGGAAACGCCGCCCCTGTATCCCGACATGAGCGTCGGCGAGTACCTCGCGTTCGTCGCGAAGATCAAGGGCGTGCCGCCGGCCGAGCGCAGCCAGCGCATCAAGGACGTCATGGCGCGCACGCGGGTCGCCGACATGGCCGACCGCCAGTGCTCGAAGCTGTCGAAAGGCTACCGTCAGCGCGTCGGCCTCGCTCAGGCGATCATTCACAACCCGGACGTCCTCATTCTCGACGAGCCGACCGCGGGTCTCGACCCGAAGCAGATCATCGAGACGCGCCAGTTGATCAAAGAGCTCGCCGGCGATCACACCATCATTCTGAGCACGCACATCCTCACCGAAGTCTCGCAGACCTGCCAGCGCGTCGTCATCATCAACAAGGGCCATGTGGTGGCCATCGACACGCCGGACAATCTGACGGCACAGCTCGGCGGCGCGAAGACGCTGTACGTGCAGGTGGAGGCGAGCGGCGCGGACGCGGCGGCGGCGCTCGGCAAGATCAGCGGCGTCACGCGCGTCATCGAATCGGACCGCAGCGGCACGGCCATCGGCTACGAAGTGGAAACCCAGTCCGGCCGCGACGTCCGCCGCGATCTCGCGCGGACCGTCGTGACAAGCGGGTGGGGGCTGCTGGAGTTGAGGCCGACGCGCATCAGCCTCGAAGAGATCTTCCTCTCGCTCACGACCGAGGACACGGCGCCGCCCCAGGCGTCAACAACGGCGACGACGGCGGCCGCAGGAGACATTGCGCATGAGTAACATCCTCGCCATTGCGAACAAAGAGCTGCGATCGTATTTCGCCTCGCCGATTGCCTACATCGTCCTCGGATTCTTCGCGCTGCTCTACGGCTGGTTCTACGTGACGATTCTCAATTATTTCGTCCAGCAGAGCATGCAGATGAGCCAGTTCGGGCCGCAGTCGGTGAACGTCAACCAGCAGATGATCCGGCTGCTGCTGCAGAACATGACGGTGCTGCTGCTCTTCGTGCTGCCGATGATCACGATGCGGACCTACTCCGAGGAAAAGCGGTCCGGGACGATCGAGCTGCTGCTCACTTCTCCGCTCACCGATTTTCAAATCATCATGGGCAAGTTCATCGGCGCCATGGCGCTGTACGCCGTGATGCTGCTCATCTCGATGATTCACCTCGGCGTGCTGTTCATCTACGGGCGTCCCGAGTGGAAGCCGATTCTCTCGGCGTATCTCGGCCTGTTCCTGATGGGCGGCTGCTTCATCTCGGTCGGCCTTTTCATCTCGAGCCTCACGAAGAACCAGATCGTGGCGGTGATGGTGACGTTCGCGACGTTCCTGTTCCTCTGGGTGATCAACTGGATCGGCAGCTTCTGGCCCGACATCGAGAAGGTGACGTCGTACCTGTCGATCATCGAGCACTTCGACGACTTCGCGAAGGGCGTGATCGACACGACGCACGTGATTTACTACTTGAGCTTCATGACGTTTGGCCTCTTCCTGACCGCCAAGTCGGTCGATAGCGAGCGGTGGCGCGGATGAATCGCATTCTCAGTCTCATCGGCTGGCTCGGGACGGCGCTGGTCTTCGTGGCGGTGGCGATCCGGTTCGGATGGCCCGCCAAGGATCAATACGCCTACTACCTCGCGTGGACCGGTCTCGTCTGCGTGCTCGCGTACACGCTCGGGCAGTGGCGCGAGATCGCGAAGGTGTTCAGCCGGCGGCAGGCGCGCTACGGCACGCTGGCGGCCACGAGCGTGCTCGTCGTGCTCGGCATCCTGATCGCCATCAACTACATCGGCGCCAAGCAGAACAAGCGCTGGGACCTGACGGTCAACCAGCAGTTCAGCCTCTCCGACCAGACGCGCAACGTCCTGGCGAAGCTCGACGCGCAGCTCGAGGTGCTGGTCTTCTACAAACCGGACGAGCTGCAGACCTGGCACGACCGGCTGCGGGAATACGAGTACGCGTCGAAGAAGGTCGCCACGCAGTACATCGATCCGGACAAGAAGCCGGCGGTCGCGCGCCAGAATCAGATTCAGCAATACAACACGGTCATCTTCAACTACAAGGGGCGCTCCGAGCGCATCACCACCAACAGCGAACAGGATCTGACCAACGCCATCATCAAAGTGATCACCGGCCAGCAGAAGAAGGTGTACTTCACGCTGGGCCACGGCGAACACGATCCCGGATCAGCCGAACGCGACGGCTACAACGCCATCTCCGGGGCGCTCGGCCACGAGAACTACACGGTCGACAAGGTCGTGCTCGCGCAAACGGGCGCCGTGCCCGACGACGCATCGGTCGTGGTGGTCGCGGGCCCGAGGACCGATTTCTTCCCGCAGGAAATCGATGCGTTGAAGAAGTATCTCGACAAAGCTGGCAAGCTCCTGCTGGAGATCGATCCGCCGGACAAACCGGACAGCCCGCCGGTCGCCAACCTCATCGCGCTCGCCCGCGACTGGGGCATGACCGTCGGCAACGACGTTGTCGTCGACGTGAGCGGGATGGGCCGTCTGATCGGCACCGATGCGTCGGTGCCGGTCGTGGCCAGCTATCCGCCGCATCCGATGACGCAGCGCTTCACGCTCCTCACGGCGTTTCCGCTGGCGCGATCGGTGACGCCGATCAAAGAGGGCGTCAACGGCCACATCGCACAGTCGGTCGTCGAAACGAGCCCGCGAAGCTGGGCGGAATCCGACATCAAAGGACTGCTGACGACCGGGCAGGTGACGCTCGACGAGTCGAAGGGCGACAAGAAGGGCCCGGTGTCGATCGCGTCCGCGGTGAGCGCGACGGTCGCGGCCCCCGCGCCAGCCAAGCCAGGCGACGCGGAGCCGAAGCCGGAGGCGCGCGTCGTCGTGTTCGGCGATTCCGACTTCGCGGCCAACGCCACGCTGTCGATTCAGGGCAACCGCGACCTGTTCATGAACACGCTCGGCTGGCTGTCGCAGCAGGAAAGCCTGATTTCGATCCGGCCGAAGGAGCCCGACGATCGCCGGCTGACGCTGACGGCGGCGCAGCAGACCAACATCATCTGGCTGGCGCTGCTCGTCATCCCCGGCGTCATTTTCGGCGCGGGCGTGTACTCCTGGTGGCGGAGACGTTAGATGATGCGCGGCTTGCGGTCAACAATGACTCTTGTTCTCGTGATGGGCGGTCTGATCGCGTACATCCATTTCGTCCCGTTGAACAAGACGGCGGACACCGGCACCGACACGAAACAAGAGAAGGTCTTCGCGGCGCTCCAAGCCGACAAGATTGACGAGATCCGGGTGAAGGCGGCGTCGGGCGATACGACGACGCTCAAGAAGACCGCCGGCGAATGGCAACTGGCGGCTCCGGTCGCGGCCCGCGCCGACGAGGCCATCATGTCGGGCATCACGAGCAACCTGGCATCGACCACCATCACGCGCGTCGTCGAGGACAACGCGTCGGATCTCAAGGAGTACGGCCTCGCGGAGCCACGTATCGACGTCGGGTTCAAGGCGGCCGGCGACAAGGACTATCGCCATCTGCTCATCGGCGAGAAATCGCCGACCGGCGCCGACCTCTTCGCGAAGCGCGGCGATGACAAGCGCGTCTTCCTCATCTCGGCCGCTGAGGAAACGACGTTCAACCGTGCGACGTTCGATCTGCGCGACAAGACGCTGCTCAGATTCGACCGCGAGAAGGTGGACGGCATCGAGGTCGTCGCCGGCGGCAAGCCGCTGCAGATGGCCAAAGAGGGCGGCGAGTGGAAGATCACCAAGCCCCTTCAGGCGCGCGCCGACTACGGGACGGTCGAGGGCTTGGTGTCCCGCCTGCAGACGCTCCAGATGAAATCGATTGTCGCGGCCGAGGCGAGCGCGGCGGATCTGAAAAAGTATGGCTTCGACAAGCCTGACGCGAGCGTCAATGTCAGCCTGGGCAGCGCCCGCGCCACGCTCCTCATCGGCGGCAAGAGCGACGACACCTCGGTGTACGTACGCGACGCGTCGATGCCGGCGGTGATGACGGTCGAAAGCGCGTTTGCCGACGACCTGAAGAAGAGCGCCAACGAGTACCGCCGGAAGGACATCTTCGAGTTCCGCGCCTTCAACGCGACCCATCTCGAGATCACGCGCAACGGCCAGACGATCGTGTTCGACAAGGTGAAGGGCCAGGGCGGCAAGACGCCCGACACATGGCGGCGCGTGAGCCCGAAGGCGGCCGATGCCGACAAGGACAAGATCGAGGGTGCCTTCGCGAAGCTGGCGGGCCTGCGCGCGTCGGCGTTTGGCGAGCCGGCCGCCAAGACCGGTCTCGATGCGCCCGTGCTGACGGTGCTCGTGAAGTTCGACGACGGCAAGAAAGAAGAGCGCGTCAGCTTCGGCAAGGCCGGCGCCGACACGTTCGCATCGCGCCCGGACGAGCCCGGCGCCGCGAAGATCGACACAGCCGATTTCGACGACGTCGTCAAGGCGTTGGATGAGATTTCGAAGTAGGGGCCGAGCTCGCTCGGCCCTTGCTGCTTGCTCCGCTCTTGTCGTCGCCCTCTTCGTCTCCGCCTGCCACCCGACACCTCGGCCCGTCGCGACGCCCCGCCTCTCGGCGGTCCAGCAGCTCCAACACGACATCGACGCGATCCTCGCCGCGCCCGCGCTCGAACACAGCGTCTGGGGCGTGTTCGTCAAATCGCTCGCGAGCACTGACGAAGAAGAAACGCTCTACAGCCTCCACGCGCGCACGCTGCTGATGGCGGCGTCGAACATGAAGATCGTCACGCTCGCGGCGGCCGCTGCGCGTCTGGGATGGGATTTCCACTACGATACGCGGCTCGTCGCCGACGGGCCCATTCAGGGCGGTGTGCTCCACGGCGATCTCATCGTGGTCGGCTCGGGCGATCCGAGCATCGGCGGCCGCGACGGTCCACCGGCGCATGTCTTCGACGCCTGGGCCGAGAACCTGAAGGCGATCGGCCTGCGCCGCATCGAGGGCCGGATCATCGGCGACGACGATCGGTTCGAGGACGAGACGCTTGGCGCCGGCTGGACGTGGGACGACTTGAGCGAAGGCTACGCGGCCGGCGTCGGCGCGCTGCAGTTCAACGAGAATGCGATCCGCGCCACGATCGCCCCGGGCCTGGCTCTCGGCGACTGGGCGATCGTCAGCGTCGAGCCACCCGGCAGCGGCCTCGTGATTCGCAACGAGCTCACGACGACCGCAGCGGGCACTGCGCTGTCGATCACCCCACGCCGTCTGCCCGGCAGCTCACAGCTCGAGCTGCGCGGCTCGGTGCCGCTCGAGTCGGTGCCGAGCGCGCACACGTTGTCGGTGGACAACCCGACGCAGTTCTTCGTAACCGTGCTGCGCAACACGCTCATTGCGCACGGCATCGGCGTCGACGGCCCCCCGGTCGACATCGACGACATCGATGACGTCACCGACCGGCCGTCGCGCGACGGCGCCTCCGTTCTGCTGTCTCATCAGTCGCCGCCGCTGTCGATGCTGGCGACGACGCTGATGAAGGTGAGCCAGAATCTGTACGCGGAGACGTTCCTGAAGACGCTGAGCTCTCCTGGAATGAATGACGGCGTGGGCACGTCGAGCGACGGCCTGACTGCCGTGCGGGAGACGATGAAGGCCTGGGGCGTCGAGGACGGCGGCCTCATCATGCGCGACGGGTCGGGGTTGTCGCGCTACAACTACGTCACGCCGCAAACGCTGGTGACGATCCTCACCCACGTCGACCGCGACGATCAGCTGCGCGGACCGTTCGAGTCAGCACTGCCGATTGCGGGGCGAGACGGCACGCTTTCCAGGCGGATGGTGGGGACCGTCGCCGAGGGCAACGCGCATGCGAAGACAGGCTCGATCTCAAACGGGCGGTCTCTCTCGGGCTTCGTGACGACAGCGGACGGCGAGCGTCTCGTGTTCTCGATCATTGCGAACAACTTCGAGACACCCGCGAGCGTCATCGAGCAGGAGTCGGACCACATCGTCGTTCGCCTGGCGCAGTTCCGGCGCCACTAAAGCGCAGGACCCAACGACGCCAGCAACGCCGCGCGCGCCGCGTCGAGGATCTCCTGCGGCGATCCGCTCAACCCTCCGCCCTGCGCGAGATCGGGCTTCCCTCCCCCGCGGCCGCCAAAGCGTGACGTGAGCGCCGCCAGCACCTGATTCGCCTGAACGTTGACGTCCGCCGACCGCGCGACGACGACGAGCGCGGGCGTGGACGTCGAGACGAGCACCACGATGTAGCCGGGCGACGCGGGCGTCGCCGCGATCGCTGAGGCAAGTGATTTCAGACCGCCGGCGTCCGCGTCGATCGCGCGCGCCACTAGACGACCGCCAGCGGTGGATTCCGCGGACGCGGCGAACTCGGCCGCGCGGTAGCGCGCCAGCTCCATCTGCAGCGCCGTGCCCGCGCGCTTCTGACCCTTGGCGTCGGCCAGCAGCCGTTCGATCGCCGCGGGCACATCAGTGGCCGACACCGACAGCAGTCCCATAGCCGCTGAGAGCGTGTCCCGCTGCGAGCGGAACCTCGCCAGCGCACGCCCTCCGCAGAGAAACTCGAGACGCTGGCCGCCCTTGAATCGCTCCCACGACGCGATCGCGATGATGCCAATTGCGCCGGTGCGCGCGACGTGCGTCCCGCCGCACGCGGACAAGTCGAAGGCGTCCACCTCGATCAGCCGCAGCGTGCCTTCGCGCGCCGACGGCTTGCGCAGCTTCAGACTCTCGGCTTCCTTCGCATCCGCAAACCGGATCGTCACCGGCCGGTCTTCCCAGACGATGCGGTTCGCTTCGGCTTCGGCAGCGGTGATGTCCGCGGCCTTCAGCTCGCGCGCGAGGTCGATCGTCGAGACATCGGCGCCGAGATGAAAGCTCACCGTGCGCGCGCCGAATAGCCGATCGAACGCGGCCGACAGCACGTGCTGCCCGGTATGCTGCTGCATGTGATCGAAGCGGCGCGGCCAGGCGATCACGCCGTGAACGCGTTGGCCCACCTGCAGGGGCTGCGCGTCGGGCCGACCAAGGTCGGCCCCTACGCTGTCTTCGACGACATGGAGCACCTCTCCCTCCTCGTCGTCGACGACGTCAATCACGCGTACGCCGCCGAGCGTGCCGACGTCGAACGGCTGCCCGCCGGAGGTGGGATAGAAGCTCGTGCGATCGAGCATGACGACCGTGCGGCCGTCGCGGCGCTCAACGCGAGCGACTACGGCATCAAACTCACGGCCGTGTGGATCGGTGTAATACAGGCGGTCGGTCATGGTCTCCCGCGTCTGACGAGCCGGTCTCCGAAGGCGTGCCGGCGGACGCGGCGGGCAGCTCGAAAAAGAAGGTGGCGCCGCCCCACGCGTTTCCGGAATAGCCGATGGCGCCTCCATACGAATCGATGATGCCGTAGCTGACCGACAAGCCGAGCCCCGTCCCTTTGCCCACCGGCTTCGTGGTGAAGAACGGCTGAAACAGCTTCGGCTCGTCCTGCAGGTCCACGCCCGGCCCATCGTCCTGCACTTCGACGCGGACCTTCTTGCCGGTATCGAACAGACGAATCAGGATCCGGCCCTTCCCGCGCTCGGAGGCTTCGATCGACTGATGCGCGTTGATGACGAAATTCAGAATGACCTGTTCGAGCTCCGTGAAGTTCGCGTACACGGGCCGTGCCGACGTGCAATCGGTGTCCAGCGTAATCGCGGCGGTCTCGAGACTGCGCCGGCGAAGCTGGACGATCTCGTCGATGACGTCGCGCAGATCCACGAGCGCGGGCGGACCGGACTGCTGGCTGCTGAAGCGTGAGAGGTTGCGAATGATCTCGCGGGCGCGGCCGCTTTGCGTCTTGATGAAACCGATTTCCTCGAGCGCGTCAGGCGTGAGTCCTGGATTTCTCTCGAGCAGCTCCAGTGTGCCGAGAATCGCCTGCAAGGGATTATTCAGCTCGTGCGCGACGCCCGAGACCAGCAGGCCCACGGCCGTGAGCCGCTCCTGCCGGACGACCTGCCGCTGGAGCGACTGCAGCATCTCGCGCATCTTGCGTTCCTGTTCCACCTGCCGGTCGAGCGCGTCCCGCGTGTCGCGCAGGTTGGCGGCCATCGTGATGAAGGCGTTCTGCAGCTGCCCGACCTCGCGATTGGACACCGGCCCGCGCGCGGGCGGCGTGAGATCGCCGCTCGCAATGCGCTGCGCCGCCAGCTGGAGCCGATTGAGCTGGCGCGCCAGGCCATCGGCGAACCAGATCAAAATGAGAAAAGTGCCGACGAGCACCGTCGAGAGGATCGTCAGATTGCGCTGCCAGAGCGGGCGCACGCGCGTGACGGCGACGCTCTGCGGAATGCCGACACTCAACAGCCAGGGGCCGCGGTCGATGGCGGCGTTTCCGTAGAAGCGCTCGACGCCGTCGATGCCGGCGCTCATGATCGTCGACGGCGCGTCCTTCGGATCGGACGGTTTCTTGGCAATCGTGGTGCCGATGTATCGCTCGGGCTCGAGGCTGCGCGCCAGGATACGGCTCACTCGATCCGTCAGCGTGACGACGGATCCGGGCGGGAGCGGAATGCTGGCGAAGACCATCTGCAGACGCGCGAGATTCACACCCATCCCGAGCACCGCGACCACCTTGTGCTCATCGTCGAACACCGGGTAGCCGAGGACGATCGCTGGCTTGCCGGTGGCCCGCCCGACCGTGAGATCGCTGACGACGGGCCGGCTGGTCGCGAGGACTTGCGACAGATACGGCAAGCGGATCGGTTCGCGCGCCTTCGCGGTCAGCGGGAGCGCCGATCCGTGGACGGAGCCGTCAGGCGCCGTCAAGAGCACATTGAGCAGCAGCGGCTGCTCCTTGAGCATGTCGGCGAAGAGGCGGCTGGCCTGGGGCTCGTGCAGCGCGCGGACATCAGGATGCCTGGCCAGCGCCGAGGCGAGCGAATCCAGACCGTCGAGGTATTGATTCAGGTAGTCGGCCGAGGTGGCCGCGATCGACGTCGCCTGTTGCCTCAGCTCCGTCTCGCGCTCGTGGACCGTCAGATTGGCGGACCAGATGACCGCCATGGCGAGCGGCAGCAGCAGGATCGTGGCGGCAACGATGACCTGGCGGCGAATGGGTTGGGTATTGAGAATCCGCAAGGATGCGCCGATTCTAGCGCAGAAGCGGATCGACGGCCCCGGCTTCGGCGAAGCCTTTTGCCCGCAGCAGGCAACTGTCGCAGCGTCCGCACGGCGCGCCAGACGCGCCGGGATCGTAACAGCTGTGAGTGAGACCGTAGTCGAGGCCGAGCGCCAGCCCGCGCCGGATGATGTCGGCTTTCGAGAGCGCGATGAGCGGCGTGCGCACGCGGATCCGTGCGCCCTCGACGCCGGCGCGCGTGGCGAGCGCCGCCAGCGCTTCGAACGCCCGGATGAACTCAGGACGGCAGTCGGGATAGCCGGAATAATCGAGCGCGTTGACGCCGATCACGATGTCGCCCGCGCCGACGACCTCCGCCCACCCGAGCGCCAGCGACAGGAAGATCGTGTTTCGCGCCGGTACGTAGGTCGATGGAATGTCGGACGCCGACGCTACATCGCGATCGCGCGGGACATCAACGCCAGGGGCATTTGACGTCAGCGACGATCCGCCAATGGCGCGCAGATCGATCGCCAACTCGAGATGACGCGATATGCCGAGCGCGCACGCGACACGGCGCGCCGCCTCGAGTTCCTGCGCGTGGCGCTGGCCGTAGCTGATGGTCAGCGCGTACAGGTCGAGGCCGCCCGGGTCGTCCGCCTTGGCGATCGCCGCGGCCGTGTACGAATCCAGCCCGCCGCTCAACAGGACTATCGCTCGCACTTCTCAGACGCCCCTTGTGGTCGGCGACCAGATGTACTTGTGCATCTGCAGCTGCAGCCGCGCGGGCAGATGATCCGCCAGCATCCAGTCCGACAGTGTCTTGGGATCGAGCACGCCGTGCACGGGCGAGATCAGGATCGCGGCGCAGCGCGACGCCAGCGCGTGGCGGCTGATCAGCTCGCGCGCGAACTCGTAATCGGCGCGGTCCTGGACGACGAACTTCAACTCGTCGTGCGGCGACAGGCGCTCGAGGTTGGCCCAGTCGTTCTTGTCGGCTTCGCCGCTCCCGGGACACTTCACGTCGACGATCTTGACGACAGCCGGCGGGACGCGGGTGACCGGACGATGGCCGCCTGTTTCGAGCATCACCGTGAGGCCGCGCGCGAGCAGCCGGTCCATCAACGGATAGACGTCCTCCTGGAGGAGCGGCTCACCGCCGGTGATTTCGACGAGCGGACAGCCATGGCCCTCGACCTCGGCCACCACCTCGTCGACCGATCGCTTGGTGCCCTCGTGGAATGCGTAAGGGGTGTCGCACCACGAACAGCGCAGGTCGCAGGCGCTCAGGCGGACGAAGACGCAGGGGCGGCCGGCGCGGGTCGATTCGCCCTGAATCGAGTAGAAGATCTCGTTGATGGTGAGCATCGGTCGTTTCTATTATCCTATGCGGATGGCGAAACCGACCTTCTATACCAAACCCACTTGAACGACCTGCAAGAATGCCAGAAGTTTTCTGGATACAGCAGACGTCGAGGTTCACCAGATCGACATCAACCGCGAGCCGCCGACGCGTGAGTTTCTCGAGAAGCACATCGATGCCGCGAACTTTCTCGACTTCGTGAGCACCCGCAGCCCGGTGTTCAAGGAACGGCCGCTGCCGAAGTCGAAGAAGGAAGCGATCGCGATGATGATGGAGAATCCGAACCTGATCAGGCGGCCGATTCTGATTCAGGGCGCGAAGGTGATTTTCGGCTTCGACAAAGCGGCGTACGAGGAGCTCGGAAAAGGCACGTAAGCGTGGCCTCCAACCTTCGCATCGGCACGTCGGGCTGGAACTATCCGTCCGGCCGCGGCACGTGGAACGGCGTGTTCTATCCGCCGGCTCGCGGGCGCGCGAAAAGCTTCGACGAGCTGTCGTTCTACGCCGAGCATTTCGACACCGTCGAAGTGAACTCGACGTTCTACGGCCAGCCGCGCGCCGAGATCTGCCGCGCGTGGGCGGACCGCACGCCGGCCGGCTTCGAATTCTCGGTGAAGCTCTATCAGAAGTTCACGCACCCGCGGATGTTCAAGGAGACGCTGACGCGCCGGCTGCCTGGCGATGCCGCATCCGACGATCCGCTGCTCGATGCGCTCGCGCGGCCCAACCAGGCGGACCTCGACGCGTTCCGCGCCGGCATCGAGCCGCTCGCCTCCGCCGGCAAGATGGGCGCGCTGCTCGCGCAGTTTCCGCCCAGCTTCAAGGACACACCCGCATCGCGCGACTACCTCTCGGACCTGCTGCACGCGTTCGCCGCGTACCCGGTCGCCGTGGAACTGCGTCATCGCAGCTGGAGCGACGCGATCCGCGACACGCTCGCGCTCCTGAACACGTTCGGCGCTGCCTGGGTGCAAATCGACGAGCCGAAATTCACGTTCTCGATCCGGCAGAACTATCTGCCGAATGTGAAGGGCTTTTATTACATGCGCCTGCACGGACGGAACGTCGAGAAGTGGTGGCGTCACGAGAAGGCGGAGGACCGCTACGACTATCTCTACTCGGGCGAAGAGCTCAAGGAATTCTCAGAAATCGCGGACGCCGCGCGGCAGCTGGTGAAGAAGGTGTACCTGTACACGAACAACCACTTTTCGGCGAAGTCGGTCGCCAACGCCGCGATGATCAAGAAGCAGCTCGGCGAGCCACTCGAAGGTGAGTACCCGCCGGAGTTCGTGGCGCGGTATCCAGAACTGGACGGCGCCGTAACGATCGTGTCGGCGCGAAGACGCGCGGCTATCGATATGTGGGATTGACGTCTTGGTAAAGGTTCCCCGGATGCGTGTCCGGGTGGTAGACGATGCAGCTGGCGAGCTTGTCTTGGGGCGAGAGCGTCACGGGAAGATCGCCGAGGTTGGCCATCAGGCTATCGGGGTACGGGCAATTCGTGGAGCTGAAACCAAATGGATTGGCACCAAGGTCGCCGCCGCACACGTGGTAGGCGAAGGCCACGTGAAACAGTTCATGCAGCAGTATGCCTTTCAACTCCTGGTGGGTCTGGAGCCGATTGTCGCCGGAGCGGAACATGTTGCACGTGACGGTCCCGGTCCTGATGCTCGTCGGCCCAATCGTACCTGAAGAACCGGTGTCCCGGTTGGGCCGGACGATGATGACACCGTCGGGACTCGCGTTGATGTCGGGCCCGGTCACGATGTTCAGCGGCGCCACAGTGCGACACCACAAGTCTGACACGCTCTCGGCATTGATCTCGCCGAGCACGGCCAACACGGCCGCCAACTGCTCGGGCGGCACGGTGCCTTCGACCACGTAGAGTTGCGTCGGAGGGATTACCCATTTCCTGAGAGCGATCGGATCGCTGCTCGGGCCCACACGCGCCAATTGGTGGAAGAACTTCTGGAAGGTGTCGTCGTTGGTCGCACCAAAGGCACCCGATCCCCACTTGAGGACTGAGAACGGAAACTCCCCAGCGCCGGTAACGTTGAGCATCTGCGTCTCATGGGTGACGTTCGCAGGCCCTGACACGTGCACGTCATAGTTGAAGCCCGACGCGACATCGATGGTGTAGGAGCCGGCGACAACGGTGGCGCTTCTCGTCTCGAGAGAATTTCTGAACGTGATGGTCGAGCCGTCGATCGGCCCGCCGCTGATGCGATCGGTCACGGTGCCCGACACGGCGACTCTGTTGGTGGTCCCCGACGACGCGGCCACAACCGACGTGCTCGCGCTGCCGCCGCACCCCACGGAGAGTATCGTAAGGCCGACGATGATCCCCAGCGCGAGAAGGCGGCGACACGATCCCGGCACAACACGACTCTACAGATCACACGCAAGAACGACAAGGTCCGAGCCAGCTCGCCCTACGCGGCGGGTGCAGTCACGATGGTATGGTCGCCCCGTGTCTCGAGGCGCGCTCGTAGTCGGCCTCCAGTTGCTCGCCGCCGGAGGCGCCGCCGCGGCGTGCGGAGGATGCGGGAGCACGTCACGTCCACCACTCAACGGCCCAACCCCCGTCGCAACGCCGACGCCCACTCCGACTGTTCCTCAGTGGACCGTCTCCGGCACTCTCGTTTCTAACCCTAGCACTCAACCGATCGCTGGAGCAGAGATCGACACAAGCACGGCGGTGATCAGGACAGATTCAGCCGGCCGCTTTTCTGTGACGGGTACCTGCAATCAAACGACGATGTCCGTATTCATCTCCGCACCTCGCTACGTCGGTAGGGTGACCACGCTCCAGACTGGTTCCAATCGGGACGGAGTCGTCATCGACCTGATTGCCAACCAGCCACCGTTCTCGATGAGTTTCTACAACGACCTTGTTCGTGGAGTGTTGGATTTTGGGGCGCCGTCTCCGACCAGAAGGTGGCAGCAGGATCCGAGCTTTTATGTGACGACGGTGGACGAGTTCGGTGCGCCCGTCGCGCAGTCGCTGGTCGACACGGCGGTATCCGTGATACCTGATATTGTGGGAGA
Organism: Acidobacteriota bacterium; assembly: GCA_017883165.1. GTDB lineage: Bacteria > Acidobacteriota > Vicinamibacteria > Vicinamibacterales > CAVVIG01 > JADGOC01. The sequence goes on along the minus strand of JADGOC010000003.1, from coordinate 29,845 downwards.
CGTGACGGCGAATCGCTACCGGGCGCTGCGCATCGACACAGGTTCATCAACGACTTCGCCAACAGTCGGCACGATCCTCATAAAGTTTCCTGCCGTGGGTCTCAGTGCAGCAGGAGATGCCTCGGGCGTCGGCGTCAACCCATGCACCGTTCGCGTCTGGCAGGCCGATGTGCCATCGGGCATACCTCAAGTTGTCGCTCACGAAATCGGACATTGCCTCGGACTCCACCACATAACCGTGACCGGCCTCCCCCCGACAGAGGCGGGGCTGATGGGAAGGGCCGGCCCCGGGTCGTGGACGCTGCCTCGGCTCACCGATATCGAGAAATTCCACGCCGCCATCCTCTACTCGAGGCCGGTCGGAAACACACAACCCGATGTCGACCCCGCGAGTTGGCTGTTCTCGATGGGCCACACCGTGCTGGAATCGGCAAGCCGTCGAATTCAGTGAACTCGAAACCTCGACATGGCGGCGGACATCACTGCGTGGGGACGTTGGCCGTGGCCGTGGCCGAACCGGTGAGGCCGTGGTCGTCGATGAACGTGATGTCCACCCTGATCTGCGTACTAGGGGGAAAGCCGATCAGCGAGTACACCGGATCCAAGGTTCCTCCCGCGGCGATGAAGGCGCCTGGCTGACCAACCGCGACGCCGCCGCTGGGTAGCGCCGTGAATATGAGGTGGGTGAACGTCAGGCCGACCGTGCCTGCTTCAACGAGGTGGAACGTCGCACTGTAGTTGAATGTGCCTGCCGGCGCACCCGGCTGAGTAGTCACCGTGAACGCAGAGATCGACAGCGTCGCGGTGTTCACCAGCGGCGAGGGCGACGTGCCCGCGGGCGCGCTGCCGCACCCACACATGAACGCGAGTCCGACGATGAGCGAGATACGGCGCTTCATGGTGATCCGTCCTTCACGTACATTCGTCGAATCACGTCACCGACCTGCATCCGCTCCAACACATCGTCTCCGGAAATGATGTGGCCGAACACCGTGTATTTCCCGTTCAAGTCCGGACGGTCGGCGAGCGTCACGTAGATCTGGCTATCGGCCAGCGCGGGGAGACCCGTGTGCGCGACGCCGACGGCGCCCTTCGTATGCAGGCGCTTCTTTGTCATCTCCGGAATCCCGATCGGCGTCCCGCTCGACGCGGCCACGCCTCTCCCCCAGTCGCCCTGCCGGCTCGCGTCGCGCGATTGGGGATCGCCCCACTGCACGACGAATCCAGGCAGCGCGCGATGAATGCGCTGACCGTCGTAGAACCCGCGCCGTACGAGCTCGAGAATGTGCGCGACGGTCTTCGGCGCGTCGTTCGGATACGTCTCAAATTCGAAGACACCTTTCGTCGTTTCGACAACGAGAACCGGGCCGGCGCCGAGGGTCTGCGCACCCTCATACGGGATCATCAGGGCGCAGGCCAGCAGCAGTGTGGCGATCATTTGGACACCCGCGTCACGCCCATCTGCGGACAGTATGGCCGAATCGCGCACGCGCCGCAGCGCGGATACACGGGACGGCACACGTTCTGGCCCCACGTCACCAGATACAGGTTGATGTACGGCCACCAGCGCGCCGCCGTCGTGGCGTAGAGCGCCTGTTCGGTCTCGTCCGGCGTCCGCGTCTTCACCCACCCGAGGCGGTTCGAGATGCGGTGCACGTGCGTGTCGACGCAAATATTCTTCAGGCTCTTGAACGCCAGGATCAGCACCAGGTTCGCCGTCTTTCGGCCGACCCCCGGCAACATCAACAGCTCCTCCATCCTCGTCGGCACGCGGCCGCCGAAACGGTCTACGAGCATCCGGCACGTCGCCTTCACGTGTCGCGCCTTGTGGAGATAGAAGCTCACCGGGTATATCAGCTTCTCGATCTGCTTGACCGTGAGTTTCGCCATCGTCTTCGGCGTGCGCGCGACTTTGAACAACCGCGTCGACGCGGCGAGCGTCGTGGCGTCCTGCGTGCGCGCCGAGAGCAGCGTCGCGATCAGGACCTGAAACGGATCTCTTTCCTGGCTGTTGGAGATTTTCTCCACAGCGGGCAGCTCGAGGCCATCGATCTCGCTGGCAAGGACGCGCATAACATTCTTTACGGCGCGTGGGGCCTCACCCCCACGCACTGAAGATCTCGCGCTCGAGCGTAGACTCTCGCGCTCTGGTGAAGGCTGCTTCCTCATACCGGTGTGATGGCGGGGCGGCCGCCGAGCACTTCGATGACGTTCTGGACGGCGAGATCGGCCATCGCCGTCCGGGTCTCGGTCGTCGCGCTGCCGAGGTGCGGCACAAGGAGCACGTTTTCGAGCGCCAACAAATCGGGATGGATGGCCGGCTCGTGCTCGTAGACATCGAGCGCCGCGCCGGCGAGGAGATGTTCCCGAAGCGCCCAGGCGAGCGCCGCTTCGTCGACGATCGGCCCGCGCGAGGTGTTGATCAGATACGCGGAGCGCTTCATCCTGGTGAGCGCCTTCTTGTCGATGAGATGCCGTGTCTCCGGCGTCAGTGGCACGTGCAGCGACACGACGTCCGAGGTGTTCAAGAGCTGATCGAGTGACAGCGGTTGGGCGTCAGGCAGCTGCGTCGTGCCGCGCGCCGCGTACGCGACGCGCATGCGGAACGCCGATGCGCGCGCGGCGACCGCGCGGCCGATTCTTCCGAAGCCGACAAGGCCAAGCTGCTTTCCCTGCAGCTCCGTTCCAAGCATAAAGCCGAGCCCCCAGCCCTCCCACGCGCCTCGGCGGACGACGCGCTCCCCTTCCGACAGCCGCCGCGTGATCGCGAGAATCAGCGCCCATGTGAAATCGGCGACCGACTCGGTCAGCACGTCCGGCGTGTTGGTGACCACGATGCCGCGCGAGCGCGCGTAGGCGACGTCGACGTTGTCGTACCCGACAGCGATGTTGGCGATGATCTTCAGCTTCGGGGCGGCGTCGATGGCCGCCCGGTCGATCGTGTCGGTCAGCAGACAGACGAGCGCATCTGTGTCGACGAGACGCGCCCGCAGCTCGCTTGGGGCAATCGCGGCATTGCCGGCGTACAGGTCGACTGATCCGATGGCGTGGAGCTTGGCAAGAACCGAGGACGGGAGCTTGCGGGTGACGAGAACGTTCAAAGTCCGTACGAGAGGCAGTACCCGCAGTGATTGCAGCGGACGGCCCGCTCGATCAGGCAGGCGCCGTCGCCATCGCCGCCGCGCGCGAGCGGCAGAAGGACCTGGCTGGCGTGGCGGGCGTCAAACGGCGTCGGCGGTGGCGGATGCGCGTGCGAAGGGCCGGTGTGGCCCGTGTGGCCGGTATGTCGCGCGATCGCGTCGCGCACGAGCGCCCGCAGTTCTTGATCAGAGACTTCCATCGAAATCCACTTCGTCAATAATCCCGATGATGGCGGCATCCACCGGCGCCGCCTTCTTGCCGAGCGCTTCGCCCGCCGCGCGCCCTTCGAGAACGACGAGCACCTTCTCATGAACGCCGGCGCCGACGCCGTCCACGGCCAGCAGCGCCGTCCCGCGCGGCGTGTCGTCCATGTTCAACGGCTGCACGAGCAGCAGCTTCGCCCCTTCGAATTTCCGATGCTTCTGGGTCGCTACGACCGTCCCAATCACTCTGGCAATCTGCATCACATCACCCGATCACCAGATCACCCCATCACCACATCACCACATTCATGATCGTTCTACGGTCCACTGATCGACGATCCCGACGATGCCGGCGTCCACGGGCGGCTCGGCTGGATAGAACGGAAAGCTGGCCTCTTTCCCGCGCACGAAAAACACTTCCTCGCCGACGCCAGCGCCCACCGCGTCGACGGCGACGAGCGGCCGGCCGGCCGGCTCGCGCTCGGGCGTCAGCGGCTGAACGACGAGCAGCTTGATGCCGACCAGGTTCTCGTCTTTCCTCGTCATCACGACGTCGCCGATGACGCGCGCCAGCTGCATCTATTCGTTCATCTCCACCTGGTCGACGATGCCGATGATGGCGGCGTCGACCGGGCAGTCTTTCAGGCCGGACGCCATGCGGGCCGAGCTGCCGCTGACCACCAGTACCGTCTCGCCGACGCCGGCGTCCACCGTGTCGACGGCGACGAGGTAATTGCCTTCCGCCTTGCCGCGGGGATCAGCCGGCCGCACGATCATCAGTTTGTTGCTGACGAGGCGGGCATCCTTGCGGGTGGCCACCACGGTCCCCACGACTTTGCCGAGGAGCATGCGGCGTTACGCCTTCGAGGTCGTGGCTTTGCCGATCGGCAGCACGTCCTCGAGGTTCGTGTGCGGACGCGGAATGACGTGCACGGACACGAGCTCGCCCACCCGCCGCGCGGCCGCGGCGCCTGCGTCGGTCGCCGCTTTCACCGCCGCGACGTCGCCGCGCACAATCGCGGTGACGTATCCCGCACCGATCTTTTCCCAGCCGACCAGCGTGACCTTCGCGGCCTTGACCATCGCGTCAGCGGCCTCGATCATCGCGACCAGCCCCTTCGTTTCGATCATCCCAAGCGCCTCGCCCATTACTGTCTCCTCATTCTCACTCGCGGCGGGGCCCCACCCCCGCCGCCTGTGCCTTCGCGCGCTTTTCGCGCGCTTTTCGCGCGCTCGGCATTGGCTTCAGCGACTTTCCGCTCAGTCAACGCTTCGTCTGTGAGCCCCCTGCGGGGGCTTGCTAACGCAGGTTCCTGATCGCGTCCTCGATGAGCGCGGAGAGTTCGCGGTATGTTAACCGAATTTCGGCTTCGTCACCCGTATTGCCTGAGGGCACCAGACGCCGGCCGCTGCCTGACGGCGCCTGCACCACCTGGCACGTGGCGCCGTCCGCGATAGTGGCGCCAGGGGCGCCCGGCCCGCCGGCAGGCGGATCGTCACAAATCGCCGCCGGCGCCGCAATGCCGTAGGTGCCGCGCAGCCGTTGCAGCCGCATCACCTCCTCGCGCGACAGGAGGTTCTCGCCGCCGAGCATTCGCGCCACGAGGCTGATCTGCGCGAAATGCTCGATCGTCTCCATCTTGAAGTACGCGGAAAAGAGATCGCCGCCCACCGTCAGCGCGCCGTGATTGGCGAGCAGCATTCCGTCGTGCGCCTTGATGTACTGTCGAACCGCCGCCGGCAGTTCGGTCGTGGACGGCGTCGCGTACGCCGCGATCGGCACGCTCCCGAGCGTCGTCACCACCTCGGCGAGCACGGCGCGATTGAGCGGGATGCCCGCGACCGCGAAGCCGGTCGCCGTCGGCGGATGCGCGTGCACGACGGCCTGCACGTCCGCGCGCTGGCGATACACCTCCAGGTGCATCAGCATCTCGGACGACGGATCGCGATCGCCCTGAATCTTTTTTCCGTCGAGATCGGTGACGCACATCATGTCGGGCGTCATGAATCCCTTGCACACGCTCTTGGGCGTCATCAGCAGCCGATCCGCTCCGAGCCGGACGCTGATGTTCCCGTCGTTCGACGCCGTATACCCCCGCGCGTACATGCGCCGGCCGACCTCGACGATGTCGGCGCGCAGCGAAGACTCGGTGCTCATGCAGTACGGGCTCGGTACTTATCGCGGCAGTTGGTGGAACAAAAATACATGCGGCGCGATCCGTCGGCGAGCGTCACCGCCTGGCCGGGCAGGATAAACGTACCGCACACCGGATCCCGCACCATGTGCGTGCCGCGCTGAGGCGTCGTGCGGGGGGGCCGCCCCGACAGCCCTTCGAGAATCCCGTCGAAGGCGCGCCAGAACGTGCGGGCGATGAAGACGAAGAGGAGCAGGACGAGCGCGAGGCGGATCATCACGCACCAGGCTTTTGCGCCGGCCCGCCCATCGCCGGATGCGCCGAGCGCAGGCTGTCGAGCGCGCGCTTGGCGGCCTGCCCCTCGGGACTATCGGGCGCGATCTGCACGACCTGCTGCCAGGCCTGCACGGCGCCGTCGAGGTCCTGCTTGCCGAACGCCTTGACGATACCGACGTTCAGCAGCGTCTTAGTGTGCTTCGGTTCGAGCTGCAGCGATCGTGCGAACTGTTCGAGCGCCTTGTCCGGCTGATTCGTGTAGTAGTAGCTCACGCCGAGATCGGTGCTCACGTTGGGATCGTTCGGCGCAAGCTTCACCGCCTCGGCGTACCACTTGATCGCCTCGTCGTACCGCTCGGCGTCGAAGTACAGGTTACCGAGCTGCGCGCGCGGCGCCGCATTCGAAGGCTCGCGCGAGGCGACAGAGGTGAGCGCCTGGACCTGCGCCTGGTCGAGCACGGGCGCGGGAGTGGCCGGCGCGTTCGAGGCCGGCGCGGCGGATGTCGGCTGCGCCGCCGCCGCCGCGGCCGCGTGCGGCGTCTGCTGCGCCTGTTGCGCGCCGATGACCCAGCCGGCGACCAAGCCGAATACGACGCCCGCGACTGCGAAGGCGATGGACTCTGATTTCATGAGGTTATCACGCGATCATAGCATCACCCGCGCGCTCGGGCGGCGGGCGCCAGCACGTCCAGGTATTCGCGGACGACCTTCGAGAGGCCCACAAATAACGCGCGCGAGATCAGGGCATGGCCGATGGACACTTCGTCGAGAAACGGCAGGTCGCGGAAGATGACGAGGTTCTCGAGGTCGAGGTCGTGGCCGGCGTTGACGCCGAGGCCCAGCGAGTGTGCGAGCCTCGCCGCCTCCACATAAGACTCGAACGAGCGGCGCGCCGCGTCGGCGCCGCGCTCGAACGCGCGCGCGTACGGCTCGGTGTACAGCTCCACGCGATTGGCGCCGGCCGACGCCGCCCATCGGATCGGATCAGGACTCGCGTCCACGAACAGGCTGACGCGCACGCCAGAGGCGCGAAGCCGACTGACGACGGCCGGCATGCGATCGGTGTCGGGACCCGGCTGCCAGCCGGCCTGGCTGGTCACTTCCCCCGGCACCACCGGCACGAGCGTGCACTGATCGGGCCGCACGGCCTCGACGAGATCGAGCAGCTCCGGCCGCGGATCGCCTTCGATGTTGTACTCGACGTGAGGCGTACAACCGTCGAGCGCGCGGGCGATGTGGCGGACATCCTCGGGCGTGATGTGGCGGCGGTCGGCGCGCGGGTGCACGGTGATACCCGGAGCGCCCGCGGCCACGCACGCCTCAGCCGCTTCCACAACGCTCGGCATGCGCCCGCCGCGCGCGTTGCGCAGCGTCGCGACCTTGTTCACGTTCACTGACAGGCGGATCATTTACCCCAGGTGCTTCTTGACCGCGTCCACGATCTCTTGGGCCCAGGCCTGGATCTCGTGTTCGTGTTTGCCTTCGAGCATGACGCGCAAGAGCGGCTCGGTGCCCGAGTAGCGTACGAGCAGCCGGCCCTGGCCCCCTTGGCCATTAACGCGCGCCTCGACTTTGGCAATCGCCGACGCGACAGCGGGGACCGACGCGAGGTCGACCTTCTCCCGCACGCGCACGTTCAAGAGCACCTGCGGATAGCTGACGAGATCGGCGGCGAGATCAGCGAGCGTCCGGCCGCCGAGCGCCACCGTGCGCAGCACGTTGAGCGCGGTGCACAGGCCGTCGCCGGTGAACAGATACTCGGAGAAGATAATGTGGCCCGACTGTTCGCCGCCCAGCGACAGCCCGCGCGTCAGCATTTCTTCCATCACGTACTTGTCGCCGACCGGGCACCGCACCAGCTCGATGCCGAGCGCCCGCAGCGCGAGCTCCAATCCGATGTTGCTCATCACGGTCGCGACAATCGCCTGGCCCTTGAGACGCCCTTCCCTCTGGAGCTGCCGCGCGCACATGAAGAGGACGGCGTCGCCGTTCACCACCTGGCCGCGGTGATCGATGAAGATCGCACGATCGCCGTCGCCGTCGAATGCGACGCCGGCCTGACACCCGCGCTCGACGACGATCTTCGCCAGGCGCTCGGGATGCGTCGACCCGCAATTGAGGTTGATGTTCTGGCCGTCGGGCTTGTCGTCGATGACGACGGTGTCGAAGCCGAGCTCCGCGAAGAGCATCGGCGCCACCGTCGTCGTCGCCCCGTTGGCGCAGTCCACGGCAAGCTTGAAGTGCTTCAGCCGAGATGCTTCCGGAAACACGGCGCGCAGGTGCTCCAGATACGCCCCGACGAGATCGGCGCGCGGCACGGGCCCGGCATCGCCGCTCCCCGCGCTCCATGACGTGTCAGCGACGATGGCTTCCACCTCGCGCTCGACGCGCTCGGTGAATTTCTCGCCGCGGCCCGAGAAGACCTTGATGCCGTTGTCTTCGAACGGATTGTGCGACGCCGAAATGACGACGCCGGCGTCGTACCCGGCCGTACGCGTCAGGTAGGCCACGGCGGGCGTCGGCACGACGCCGGCGCTCGTCACGGTCGCGCCTTCCCCGGACGCCCCGCGCGCGAGCTCGGCTTCAATCCATTCGCCCGACTCGCGCGTGTCGCGCCCGACGAGCAGCCGCGGCGCGTCGGTCCCGTGCGGCAACGCGCGCACGAGCGCCGCGCCGAACCTTCGCACCGTCGGCCGATCCAGCGGATAGCGGCCCGCGGTGCCGCGCACACCGTCGGTCCCGAAGAGATGCGGCAACGATTCAGTTCTTGGCACTGGCAATGCGCACCTGGATGGTCGCCGGGTCGATGCGCGTGACGCCCGCTTCACGCGAGGCGTCAGCTCGCACCGTCAGCGTGTAGCGCCCGGCTCCGAGGCCTTCCACGTCGACGTACACCTTTACATCGTCGGCCCCGATGCTGGCGAGCCCGTCGCGGCTGCCCCGCAGGCTGACGTTCACGACCGAGGGGACCGCGTCCGCGGCCAGCGCCCGCCCGAGGTTCTGCAAGTGCACGGGCAGATCGCGAAGCGTCCGCTCGATCGGAGCCGGGACGATTTCAACAGTGACCCTGGCCGAGCGCGCGCTCTTGAGACGCAGCGCGGGATCGAGCAGGCCGACGGTGACGTTGTCGGTGACCGGCGCGTTGGCGCCGGCGACCGACACCGGTTCGGTCAGCGCTTCCGTCGCTCGATCGACCGCGCTCTCGGGTCCGACCACCTCGACGCTGGCGGGATCGGCGTACCAGGCGCCGACGGCATAGCCCGGCGCCGGCTTTCCGTCGATCGCCGGACGGACCCGGACGGTTCCCGTTTTCGAATGTTCGAACGCTATCGTGATCGTGCCGGGGTTGATTTGCACGACCTCGATCCCGAACGGGGCGCGCACCTGATCGGGCGTCAGATGAAACAGCCGGTTGCCGACGTGCGCGCCGCGCAAGTCGAGGACGGCGACGATGTCGCCCGGCGAAATGCGCGCGAGCGCCCCCGAGGATCCGCGCACGCGGACATCAATGGTCGACGCCGGCTCGCCCTGCAGCTCCAGGCCCGCGGGAAACTGCTGGAGCTCGAGCGGCACGCGGAGGCCGCGCTCGACGGTCTCTTCGCCGGACACGACCATCCACAGGGACAGCGCGAGGCCGAGCGACAGCAGCTTGAGTCCGAAATGACGAAACGGCCAAATGGTCATCTTTGCTTTGGCTTCAGCGACTTTTCGCTCAGTCAACGCTGACCGTGTCACGTGTACGAGAGACGCGAATCCCGCTTGGGACCGGCGGCACGGCGTTGCAGCACGAGCGATCGCAGCCGCGCGCGCAGCCCGTCGGCGTCGAGGCCGCGCTCGATCTGGCCGTCGGCCACGACCGACACGATTCCGGATTCCTCCGAAATCACGATCGCGACCGAATCATTTTCTTCCGTGAGACCGATCGCCGCCCGATGCCGCGATCCGAGCTCCTTGCTGAGCCTCGGGTTGACCGTCAGCGGCAGAAAACAGGCTGCGGCCGCCACGCGATCATCCTGCACGATGACCGCGCCGTCATGGAGCGGCGACGAGGGTTGAAAAATGCTCAACAGCAGATCGTACGTCAACAAGGCGTCGAGCGGAATGCCTCCTTCGATGTAGTTGCGCAAGCCGATCTGGCGCTCGAGGGCGATGATGGCGCCGATGCGCTGCGACGACAACATGCTCGCGGCCACGACCAGTTCCTCGATGGATTCCTCAGCGGACTCCGGCTTGGCGAAATACCGGAAGAACGGTGCGCGGCCCAGGTGCGCGAGCGCGCGGCGGATGTCGGACTGGAAGAGCACGATGACCGCGAAGACGAGATAGCCGACCATGTTGCGGATCAGCCAGTTGACCGTCTCGAGGTGCTCCCACCGCGATCCGTAAAAAAGCGCCACGAGCACGCCGCCGCCGAGCGCCATCTGCACGGCGCGGGTGCCGCGGATCAGTTTGAGCAGCTCGTAGATCAGCACCGACACCACGAGGATGTCGACGAGATCCCACCAGTCGATGGGAGGACGGCGAAGAAAGGCGGTCAGCCAGGTCATCAATCGTCAGTCGTCAGTCGTTAATCCCCAGCCGCGTCATGAATGCGATCGGCGGTGCGCACCACTTGCACCATCTCGGCGACGGCGTGCACGCGCACGATGTGCGCGCCGGCCAGGACGGCGGCGGTCACCGCCGCCGCAGTGCCCCAGTCGCGCTCGGGCGCCGGACGCTCGCCGATCGCGGCGCGCATGAACGATTTGCGCGATGGCCCGACGAGAATCGGCCTGTCGATGAGCGCGGCCAGCTGCGGGAGCCTGGCCAGCACACCATAGCTGTGCGCTGCCTGTTTGGCAAACCCGATTCCCGGGTCGACGATCACGCGGTCGAGCGGCACCCCGGCCTCGGCGGCGACCCTCAGGCTCACGCCGAGCTCGGCCGCGATCTCGCCGATCAAGTCGTCGTACACCGCTTCGGCGTACATCGTCTTGGAGCGGCCGCGGGTGTGCATCACGATGAGCGCGGCACCGAGGCGGGCGACGACGCCAGCCAGCGCCGGATCATAACGTAACCCACTCACGTCGTTGACGATGGCGGCACCGGCCTCAATCGCCGCGCGCGCCACGTCGGCCTTGTATGTGTCGATCGACACGGGAATCTTCAGGCGGCCGGCGAGACCGCGCACGACCGGGAGCACACGCGCCAGCTCGTCGCCAGCCGACACCGGCTCGGCGCCCGGCCGGGTGGACTCGCCGCCGATGTCGACGAGGTCGGCGCCGTCGGCTTCCATGCGCAGCGCCGCGTCAATCGCCCGAGACGGGTCGGTGAGGTGAGAGGCGTCGCCAAAGGAGTCGGGCGTCACGTTGACGACGCCCATCACCAGGCAGCGCCCGCCGAGATGGAGCGCTCCGTTGCGTGGAAGCGGGACGGTGTAGACGCGGCGCGCGGGAGTTTACTCCTGCGCGAGCGGTTTGGGGAGCGCGACGAGCGGCGTGCGCTCTTTCTGACGCGGGCGCGCTTCGTCCCCGTCGCTGTTCATGGGGACGGCGGTCCGCGCGGCGACCGGCGGCAGATCTTCGAGCGGGAGGCCGGCCGCGAGGCGCTTGACCTGCTCGGCGTCGAGCACTTCGCGCGCGAGCAGCGCGTCGGCAATCTTCACCAGCGTGTCCTTGTGTTCGGAGAGCAGCCGGTGCGCGCGCTGGTAGTTGTCGGTGACGAAGCGCTTGACCTCCTGGTCGATCTTGAGCGCCGTATCCTCGCTGTAATCCTGGTGCTGCGCGATCTCGCGGCCGAGGAAAATCTGCTCTTCCTTCTTCCCGAAAGTGAGCGGCCCCATCGCGTCGCTCATGCCCCACTCGCACACCATCTTGCGCGAGAGCTCGGTGGCGCGCTCGAGGTCGTTGCCCGCGCCGGTCGTCAGGCTGTCCATCGTGATCTCCTCGGCGATGCGTCCGCCGAGCAGGATCGCGATCTGATCGCTCAGGTAATCGCGCGAGTAGTTGTGCTTCTCGTCGGCCGGGAGCTGCTGGGTGGTGCCGAGCGACATGCCGCGCGGGATGATCGTCACCTTGTGGATCGGATCCGCGAAGGGTAGCAGCACCGTGAGGAGCGCGTGGCCCGCCTCGTGAACCGCGGTGACGCGCTTCTCGGCGTCGCTGATGATCATCGAGCGGCGCTCCGATCCCATCAGCACTTTGTCTTTCGCGAACTCGAAGTCGTGCATGCGCACGACCTTCTGGTTGTAGCGGGCGGCGTTGAGCGCCGCTTCGTTGACCAGGTTCGCCAGATCCGCGCCGGAGAAGCCGGCCGACCCGCGCGCCAGCACCGCAATCTCCACATCGTCGGACATCGGAATCTTGCGCGTGTGCACGGAGAGGATGCCCTCGCGTCCCCTCACGTCCGGCCGGTTGACGACGATCCGGCGATCGAATCGGCCGGGGCGCAGAAGCGCCGGGTCGAGCACGTCGGGCCGGTTGGTCGCCGCGACGAGGATGACGCCTTCGTTCGACTCGAAGCCGTCCATCTCGACCAGGAGTTGATTGAGCGTCTGCTCGCGCTCGTCATGTCCGCCGCCCAGACCCGCGCCGCGATGGCGGCCGACGGCGTCGATCTCGTCGATGAAGACGATGCACGGCGCGTTCTTCTTGCCCTGCTCGAAGAGGTCGCGGACGCGGCTCGCGCCGACACCGACGAACATCTCGACGAAGTCCGAACCGCTGATCGAGAAGAACGGCACGTTCGCTTCGCCCGCCACCGCCCGCGCCATCAGCGTCTTGCCCGTGCCCGGAGGGCCCATCAGCAGCACGCCCTTGGGAATGCGGCCGCCCAGCTTCTGAAACTTCTGCGGCTCCTTGAGGAACTCGATGATCTCCTGGAGCTCGTCCTTCGCTTCGTCGACGCCCGCGACGTCCTTGAACGTGACCTTCTTCTGCGAGCTCGACGACAGCTTCGCCTTGCTCTTGCCAAACGACAACGCCTTGTTGCCGCCGCTCTGCATCTGGCGCATGAAGAAGATCCAGAAGCCGATCATCAGGAGCACCGGCGCCCAGGTATACAAAATGGACGTCCACGGGCTCTGGGCTTCCGCCTTGGCGTTCACGACGACGCCATGCTCGTACAGTTTGTTGACGAGCCCGTCGAATCCGACGGGCGCGTAGGTCGTGAACTTGGCGTTCCCCTTGGTCGTGCCGGAGATGTCCTGTCCCGAGATGTCGACCGTGGCGACCTGGTTGTTGTCGACCCACGACAGGAACTCGGTGAACGGCGCCGGGCGGTTGTGCGGCTGGAGCTTGGTCGAGACGTTCCAGATCACCACGGCGACGACAAACAACACCAGCCAGAACAGCAGACTCTTCAGGGTCGAGTTCAAACAAGGCCTCCACAGGCACGTTGACAGGTCCGCTAGACCTGCTTAAGTCTCAAGATTAGCACGGCTTGCGTGGGGTCTGTTACCCGAAACTCGGCGTCAATACCATAACCCGCCACCCACACAATCCGATCGGTCTCATCCACGACGAGCGGCACCGCGTCGCGCGTGCCGCGAACGACTTTCCGATCGACGAAAAAGTCCTGCAGCTTCTTCTGGCCGCCCAACCCGACCGGATGGAAGCGGTCGCCCGGCCGGCGGTTGCGCACGGCCAGCGGCCCGCGGCACACATCACTGCGCACAATGGCAACCGCGGGGTCGCGGCCGGCAGGCGTCGCGAGCCCGGCCGGACCGCGTTCCGCCGTCACCAGGCAGCCGGCTTCCGCGAGCCGCACCTCACCTGGAATAGACAGCGGATATCTGAAAAAGTTCGCGACCTTCGCGGCGGGCCGTCCCACCGCGCCGGCGCCCCTACCTGTTAAGACGAGCCGCGAGCCAACAAGGTCCACGCGGTGCCCCGGCGCGTCGATGCCGGGTGCCGCCCCGCCCGGCTCGAGCAACGCGAGCGCCGCCTGCACGTGATCGAAGGCGACCGGACGGCCGCCGGCCGCGTCGGTCATCGCCCGCCACACCACGAGACGCCGAAGCGCGAGCGGCGCCGCGAGCAGTGCGGCACGGTCGAGCTCGGTGATCGCCCCTGCCGCCTCCTCCATCCACCGCCATTCATCCCTCGCGAGCTCGGCCTGGTCGGCAAGGGTGTCGACGATCGCGGGATTGAACCGATCTTCGAGCAGCGGCACGAGCTCGGCGCGCACGCGGTTGCGGGGAATGCTGACGTCGGCGTTCGACTCGTCCTCGACGTAAGCGGCGCGCCGCTCGTCGAGATACGCGCGAAGGTCGCGGCGGCGGCACTCGAGGAGCGGCCGGACGATGGCGCCGTTGCGCGGGTGCATCGCCGCGAGGCCGCGCGACCCGGCACCGCGCAGCAGGCGAAGCAGAAAGGTCTCGGCCTGATCGTCGCGCGTGTGTCCAAGCGCGACGACATCGGCGCCCAGCTCCACGCGCGCACGCGCGAAGAACGCGTGGCGCGCCGTGCGCGCGGCGTCCTCAAGCGATCGCCGCTGGCTGCGCGCGAGCGCGCCCACGTCCGCCCGATCGATCACGATCGGCCAGCCGAAGGAGCGCGCGAGCTCCGCGCACAACCGCTCGTCGCGATCGGCGGTGGGACGCAGTTGATGGTTGAAGTGCGCGGCGCCAGCCGCCGTCAGGTCGCCGGCCGCGTCGAGCTCGCGCGTGAGATGGGCGAGCGCCACCGAGTCGGACCCGCCCGACAACGCGACCACGACGCGCGTGTCGCGCCGGACGAGATCATGCTTCCGAATCGTCCGCCGGACGAGGTCAATCAGCGACATATCTATGGCGGGAAAGGCTGGAACGGCTGGATAGGCTGGAGGGTCGAACGCGGAACCGTCCTGCCCGTCCTGCCCGTCCGGCCCTTCCTGCCCGATGAGTGGTGCCGGAGGACGGATTCGAACCGTCGACCCCGCGCTTATGAGACGCGTGCTCTCACCAACTGAGCTACTCCGGCGCAGGAACTGATTATTGTATTACAGGGATCGGTCGAGCTCAATCACCGCGGCGGCCAGCAGGGGAATCATGATTTCGTGATGGCCGACGATCGAATACCCGCGGCCGCTGACGGCCGTCGGGCGGGCAACGACGTTGGTGAGCGCCCGGTACGTCCGCACAAAGTCGAGGTTCACCGTCGTCAGACCGGCGAACGCGACGCCGCGGTTGCGTGCGAGCGCCACCGCCTTGAGAAACACCTCCGGCAAGATCACCGCGGATCCGCAATTGAGGTACACACCGTGCTCGAGCCGCGCGACGTTCGACACGAAGTACCGGAAGTCGCGCAGGCTGCCCTCGCCGATCGCCGCGCCCGAGGCGGCCGGATGCATGTGAATGATGTCGGTGCCGATGGCGACGTGAACCGTCACCGGGACGTCGAGCCGCGCCGCGGCGGCGAGCAGGCTGGCGCGCGCAAACTGCGGCTGCTTCGCGGACAGAAAGCGGCCGACCGACTGGCCCAGGCCGAGGCCTGCGCCGACTCCAGCGACGATCGCGCCGTTCAACAGCCGGCCGGTTTCATCGGCCATGCCGAAACGGCCGGGGCCGAGCGCTTCATCGACATCTTCCGAGGTCGCGCCGACCAGCGCGATCTCGAAGTCGTGAATCACCGCGGCGCCGTTGGTCGCGATCGCGGACACGAAGCCGCGCTCCATCAAGTCGATCACGACCGGCCCCAGCCCCGTCTTGATGACGTGCGCACCCAGGCCCCACAGCACGCCGCCGCCCGCGCGTTTCGCATCGACCATCGCGCGGACGACCGTCTTGAAATCGGCGGCCGCCAGGATGTTCGGCAGGGCGTCCACGAACGGCCCGATGCCGGTGCCCGGCTCGTGCGGCCGGCCGAAATCCTCCGCCCTCGCCTTGCTCGCCCGCGATTTGAGCGGATACGTCGTCACGCCGGAGAGGTCGAATTCTTCGTAGGGGAAGCTCATACCAGCGCTTGTTTATCACGAAGACACGAAGAACACGAAGATCCTAGAGCACGAGCATCGCGTCGCCGTAGCTGTAGAAGCGATACCCCCGCTCGATGGCTTCCCGATACGCCTGCAGCACGTGCTCGCGCCCCGCGAACGCGGACACGAGCATCAGAAGCGACGATCGCGGCAAATGGAAATTGGTCAGCAGGCCGCGGATCACTCGGAATTCGAAGCCCGGAAAGATGAACAGATCCGTGGCGCCTTCGCCGGCGACGATCCGGCCGCCGTGCGCTCCCGCCACCGCTTCCAGCGTCCGCGTCGTCGTCGTGCCGACCGCGATCACGCGACGGCCGCCGTCGAGCGCGCGGTTAATCGCGGCCGCCGCCGTCTCGCCGATCTCGTAGTGCTCCGGCTCCAGCCGATGATCCTCGACGCGCTCGGTCCGGACCGGCTGAAAGGTGCCGTAGCCGACGTGGAGCGTGATCTGCGCCATCTCCACCCCGCGATCGCCGAGCGCCTCGACCAGCGCACGGGTGAAGTGCAGCCCTGCCGTCGGCGCCGCCACGGATCCACGCGCTCGCGCAAAGACGGTCTGATACCGGTCGCGATCGTCCGGGCGATCGGCGCGTTTGATATAGGGCGGCAGCGGAACGTGGCCGATGGCATCAACCGCGTCGTCCACCGGCGATCCGTCGCTGGTCCACAGACGGATGACGCGGCGGCCGTGAAACCGCCGCTCGAGCACTTCCCCGTGGACTGTCGGCTGCGCGGCCGAGCCTTCGAAGATGACCTCCGCGCCTTCGCGCAGCTTCTGTCCCGGGTGCATCAGCGCTTCCCAGCGGGCTTCGTCCACGCCAGTCGGGTGAAGGCGGTTGATGAGCAGGCACTCGACGGCTCCGCCGCTCGGCACGCGGCGGCCGAGGAGGCGCGCCGGAAACACGCGCGTGTCGTTGACGACGACGAGATCGCCCGGCGTGAGCCGCTCGGGAAGCGACGTGACGGCCGCGTGGCTCGTCGCGCCGGTCTCGCGGTCGAGACACAGCAGACGCGCGGCACCGCGGTCAGACGCCGGTTCCTGAGCGATGAGTTCTGGTGGGAGATCGAAATCGAAGGCGCGGACGTCCATGTCCGCCTTGATGGTAAGTCAGAACGGTCCGCCTGAAGGCGGACACTACGTACGGTCTAGTGAACGATGCCGGAGCCCCACACCGACTTGGCGTCGCGCCAGTCCTGGGCGAGGACCGACCACAGCGTCTGATCGAGGTATTCGCCGTTGCGGAGAAACGACCGGCGCAGCACGCCTTCCTGCCTGGCGCCAATCTTCCGCAGCGCGCCGTTGCCGCGTCCGTTCCGGACCGCCGCGCGCGCTTCCAATCGGTGCGCGCCAACGACGTCGAACGCGAAGTCGAGCACGAGCTTGGCGCCGTCGACGAACAGGCCCGTTCCCCAGAAATCAGCGCCGAGCGCGAAGCCCCACTCGGCGGTGCCGAAACCAGGCTCGAGCGAACGGACCTGGAAGAGGCCGATCGCCATGTCGGAGCCGTGGGGCACCACCGCGAAGCACACATATTGTCCGGCGGCGCGCTGACGATGCGTCCACGCGATGAAGCGTTCGAACCCCTCGACGGTCGACGGAGGCGGCGAGATGAAGCGCGACACCTCTTCGGTCGAGAGCATCGCGAAGAGCGCCTGCGCGTCGGTCTCGCGGAGCTCGCGCAGCGTCACGAGCGACCCGGCGAGCAGCGGCAGGCCGTCGCGCCAATCGCTACTGGTCGGCCGGTCGGCCGACGGCATCGCCATCGGCGTCCGGTCGAGATGCGGCTGGTAGGGCATCTTCTCCACTAGAAGTGGCCTCCCACGCGCGGTGCCGGGGCGGCCGCCATCGCGCTGCCCCACACGATGTTGTCGCCGCTGGTGTCCCCCCACACGATGTTGTCGCTGGCGCTGGAACCCCAGACGATGTTGTCCTGGTTCAGACTGCCCCACACGATGTTGTCGCCGTCCGCGGCGCTGCCCCAGACGATGTTGTCGCCCCAGACAATGTTGTCGCCCCACACGATGTTGCTCGCCTTGATGTGCGCGACATCGCTCCAAACGATGTTGTCGCCCCACACGATGTTGTGGCCCCAGACGATATTGTCGCCCCAGACGATGTTGAGCGACCACGTCTTCATGTTGCGGAACAGCAGATCGCCCCAGACGATGTTGTCGCCCCAGACGATGTTCTGCGCCCACGTGTAGGTCTGGCGGCCGATCACGGTGTAGGTCGGCAACGAGTTGCGCAGCCACCACGACCCGGGGCGCGCTGACGTGTCGATGGCGTTCGAGAGCGCAATAGCGCCGAGCGCGTTCGCTTCGCCCGTGCCCTGCGTCAGCACGTCGTAGACGACGCCCTTGTCATCGTGCAGCGGAATCGCCGTGTACTGCAGAATCGCCTTCGCCAGGTTGGCCGTCATCGCTCTGCCATCGCGGTAGCCAGCGTGCTCGTTCGATTCAAGCATCAGCGCGACGATGCCCGTCGTCACGCCGGTCGCCATGCTCGTGCCGCTCAGCTCCAGGAACTGATGGCCGTTCCTGGACGTGACGTGGCTGCTGCGCAGCTTCTTGTACAGGAACGAATTGACGTTGGTGTCGGAGATGAGCATCGTCCCAGCCGCGACGACGTCGGGCTTGGCGATGCCGTCGTACCACGTCGGCCCGCGCGAGCTGTAGTCGGCCACGCGGTCGTCGTCGAGCGTCAGCGTATTGTGCGTGGTGACGGCGCCAACGGTGACCGCCGACCGGGAATTGCCGGGCGAGTTGATGCCGGCATAGCCGACAAGGCCCGTCGTCTGATTCTGTCCGTTGTTGCCGCCCGCGACGACGACGATGAGGCCCGTCGCCGACGCCTGCTCCACCGCCTGCACGAGCGGATCGTCGGCTGCCTTCGCGAAAATCGGGTGGCCAAGCGAGAGGTTGATGATCTGCACGTGCAGCCTCGCTCGGTTGGCCGTCACGTATTCGATCGCCTTGATGACGTCGCTCGTCGTGCCCTGGCCCGTCTTGTCGAGCACCTTGAGGCCGACAAACGTGACGTCCGGCGCGATGCCGGGAAACTGTCCGTCCGAGATCACGCCGCTGCTGCCGATCAGCCCGGCGATAAATGTGCCGTGGCCGTAGTCGTCGAAGGGCGGCACCGGAATGCCGCCGCGAGTGAAGTCGAAGAAGGCCGAGACCCTGACATCGGCTGTCGGCGAGATGCCGGAGTCGATGAGCGCGACGCCGATCCCTTCACCCCTGGGTGCGTTCGAGTTCGACAGCGGGGGCAGCCCGAGAAGGGCGCGCGCGTTGCCGGCCTGCGGCGTTCTGGTCAGCGCCTTCGCCAGACCCTGGGGCACCGATCCCGCGCTGACGGCCGCGTCGGCCGAGATGGCGTGGACACCCTTGTGGTGGGCGAGGACCTCGACGTCTTCGCTGTGGACTTCCGCCGCGAAGGCGCCGACCAGCGGATGATCCGCCGTGATCAGGTCGCCGTGGGCGACGAGCGCCTGGCGGATGCTGCTGCGCAGATCCGGGTCGTCGACCGTAATGATGACCTTCTGGGTTGCGGCACCGAAGTGCAGCGAACTCTGAAGAGAATGGTCAATTTTGGAGTCTGGCGATTGCGCGAGAACCGGGCGACCGACGAAGAGAACGACGGCGGCGGCAAGGGCAAGAGATACACGTCGGGTAGAAACCACGCCAAAAGCAGAGCAATATCTCCGCCAGAAGCTGAGCCGAACTCGTCATATGTACAACATGTTTATTTTGAACGCTTTAGGATACTTAAAGAGCCTATAGATGACATTATACGACAACAAGTTCGTGTTCAGTATTAGGACAGAGGCTCAGCGCCATCATGGGCGAACAAGTGCAAAATTCTAGACATTCTTCAAGTTGTCGACTTATGTCGCGATGTGACACATATGTACCTTAACCGAACATAGTGTCAGCCTGAATCGACCGGATGGTCCTGGTCCGCGGGATAATGCGAAGCGGCATCAGACGTCGCACGCCGCGCGCGGCGGCAACGGCGTGAGCGGCGCCAGTTTCGGCGGCCGGACGCCGTGGAGCACGGCGCCAGCGACGGGTGCGTACTCGAGCTCGCGCCCGTCACGCGCCGCGCGCAGCAGCAGCCCGCCGCGGCTCATGTCGCCGCGGCCGACAAACGCGATCGGAAAGTGAAGGCGCGCGCCGAAGATCGCCGCGAGGACATCGACGTACTTCGGCGAGGCGATGCTGCCGAGGAGCACGACGTCGCAGTCGGGGCCGATCTCGCGCAGGAGCGCACGCGCGCTCCTCTCGAGCGGCCGCCGATAGGCCACGTTGTCCTGATGCACGTCGCCGGCGGCGAAACCGAGCACGGCCTGACGCGTGACGCAGGCATCCGGCGTGCGGAGGCCGGCGGTCGGCGTGATGATCTGCACGCCGCGCCCGACGAGGGGATGGTCGGCGCGGTCGCCGTCGTCACTATCGGGAGGATTCGCGAACCGGAGCGCGTAGGTCAGCTTTCCGCGGAAATAGAGGCCGCTGACATACGTGAACAGGTCGCCCAGCGTCGCGCCCCGGCGCGAGCGCAGCGCCTCGGCCAGCGCGAATGTCGCCTTGGCCGACAGGACCTGGCGGGCGCGCGCGCCGCCGCAGTTGGCGGGCGACAGCATGAACACGCGAGCCCGGGACGCGGCCACGACAGGCGCCTCAAAGACCCCAGCGCAGCAGCACGGCGCCGGCGGTGAACCCGGCGCCGACCGACGCCAGCAGCACGAGATCGCCCTTCTTCAGCCGGCCGCCGGTGACGGCATCGTTCAGCGCGAGCGGAATCGTGGCGGCCGTCGTGTTGCCGAAGCGCTCGATGTTGATGATGAACCGGCTCTCGTCGAGTCCGAGCTTTTCCGCGGCCGCGAGAATGATCCGCCGGTTCGCCTGGTGCGACACGAACAAACTCAAATCTGACGGCTGGAGGCCGTTGCGCTCGAGAATCCGGCGCGCGATCTCCTCGGTCTTGCGCACGGCGAACTTGAACACGGCCTGGCCTTCCTGCTTCACGTAGTGCATCCGCTTGTCGACCGTCTCGTGCGAGGGCGGCCGGAGGCTGCCGCCGGCCGGCATGAAGAGCGCCGAGGCGCCGGCGCCGTCAATCTCGTGTTCGAAATCGATGATCCGGCCGTCGTGCGGGTCGGTGGCCGCCGACACGACCACCGCGCCCGCGCCGTCGCCGAAGATCACGCAGGTCGCGCGATCCTGGTAATCGATGATGCTCGACATGACGTCGGCGCCGACCACGAGCGCGTGCTCGTGGGCGCCTGTCGCCACGAACTGGCTCGCCGTGGTCAGCGCGTAGGTGAAGGCCGAGCAGGCCGCGCTCAAGTCGAATCCCCACGCGTGGTGCGCGCCGATCTTGTGCTGAATCAGACACGCCGTACTCGGAAACATCATGTCCGGCGTCACGGTGCCGACGACGATGACGCCGATGTCGTCGGGCGTCAAACCCGCGTTGGCAATCGCCTGCAGCGCCGCCGCGGTGCCGAGATCGGACGTCGCGACGCCGGGCTCGACGATGTGGCGTTCCCGGATGCCGGTCCGCTGAAGAATCCACTCGTCGGTGGTATCGACCATCTTCTCGAGGTCGGCGTTGGTCAGGATGCGCGGCGGCACAAAGGTCGCCAGCGATTTGATCGTCGTCGGCCGGCCGCCGCAGCGGGCCTTCTGCCCGCCGCCTTCGCCTTGACGCTGTCGATCGGTCACCACAGTCGTGAATCCCTTCCGGGCGCGTCGAGCCCGAAGTAGCCGTAGGCCCGCGGCGTCGCGACGCGCCCGCGGGGCGTGCGATCGAGGAAGCCGATCTGAATGAGAAACGGCTCGTAAATGTCCTCGATCGCGTCCTTCTCTTCGCTGATCGCGGCGGCGATGCTGTTGATGCCAACCGGGCCGCCGCCGAATTTGTCGATGATCGTCCTGAGCAGCTTCCGGTCGATCTCGTCGAAGCCGTATTCGTCGACCTCGAGCAGCTTCAGCGCCGCATGCGCCACCTCCATCGTGATCGATCCGTCGGCCCGCACCTGCGCGAAATCGCGGACGCGGCGCAGCAGCCGGTTGGCGATGCGCGGCGTGCCGCGCGACCGCCGCGAGATCTCGGCGGCCGCGGCGGCGTCGATGGGGACGCCGAGGATGCGCGCCGAGCGCCGGACGATTTCGTCGAGGTCTTCCGGCGTGTAGAACTCCAGCCGATGCACGATCCCGAAGCGGGAACGCAGCGCCGAGGTCAGGAGCCCCGCGCGCGTCGTCGCGCCGATGAGCGTGAATTTCTGCAGCGGCACCTTGACCGACCGGGCGCTCGGCCCCGAGCCGATCATGATGTCGAGCTCGTAGTCCTCGAGCGCCGGGTAGAGGATCTCCTCGATGGTCGCCGACATGCGGTGGATTTCGTCGATGAACAGCACCTCGTGCTCGGCGAGATTGGTCAGAATCCCCGCCAGATCACCCGCCTTCTCGAGCACCGGGCCCGACGTCGCGCGCACGGCGACGCCCATCTCGTTCGCGATCACGTACGCGAGCGTCGTCTTGCCGAGCCCGGGCGGGCCGTACAGCAGGACGTGATCCAGGGCTTCGTGGCGCTGCCGCGCCGCGGCGATCGATACCTGCAGGTTCTCGCGCACGCGGTCCTGCCCGATGTACTCGTCGAGCACGCGCGGGCGCAGGCCCGCTTCGTACTGCGCTTCTTCCTCGACGGGCGCCGCGGTGACGATTCGGTCGTCAGTCATGCTCTACGTCGTCTACCGGGCGAGCTCCCTCAATGCCTGCTTCAACGTGCGTTCGAAGCCGCCGTCCGGCGTCGTCTTGATGGCCGCGTCCACGGCTTTCTCGGCGAGAGGCCGATGATACCCCAGGTTCATCAGCGCCGAGAGCACATCGTCGCGCAGCGCCGGCGACTCCGGGGCGCCGCCGCCGGCGGCGATAGCCGCGATCGACGCGCGCGGCAGCCGATCCTTCAGCTCGAGCACGATCCGCTCAGAAGTTTTCTTGCCGACGCCGGGAATCGCCGTCAGCCGCGCGACGTCGCTGCGCTCGATGGCGCGGATGAGATCGAGCGGTTCGATTCCCGAGAGGACGGCGAGCGCCAGCTTCGGCCCGATGCCGCTCACGCCGATGAGCCGCTCGAACAGATCCTGCTCGAGCGTAGTCGCAAAGCCGTAGAGCGCGAGCTGATCCTCGCGCACGTGCGTGTGAATGCGCAGCGCGATCTCGCCGCCCGGCTCGGCGAGACCGTAGAAGGTCGATAGCGGCACGGCGACCTCGTAGCCCACGCCGTTGACGTCGACGACGACACGGTTCGGATGTTTCTCGAGGATGCGACCGCGGAGATGGGCGATCACGGACGTGCGGGCTTGCCTCGCCGTAGCGCCACGGGTGCGGAAGCGGGACGGTAGTGGCGCCAGCTCGTCGCCGCCCTGCCGCGCGGCGACGCCGCGGTCATCGCCATCGCGGCCGACACCCGCGCCTGCGGTTGCGAATTGACGTGGCAGATCGCGACCGCCAGCGCGTCGGCCGCGTCGTGCGGCGAGGGCACCTCCGCCAGACCGAGGATGAGCTTCACCAGCTGCTGGACCTGCTGCTTCTCGGCGCGCCCGTAGCCGACCACCGCCCGCTTGATCTCCGCGGGCGTGTACTCGAAGATCGGCACGCCCGCCTCGACGGCCGCAAGCATGGCGACGCCGCGCGCGTGGCCCAGCTTGAGCGCGCTCCGCACGTTCACCGCGTGGAACAGATTCTCGATGGCGACGCCGTCGGGCCGGCAGTCGGCGAGGAGCCGGGCGAGCCGGGTATGAATGACGAGCAGCTTCTCCGGGAACGTCCCGAGCGCGGGCGTCTTGATTGCGCCGCAGACGACAATGTGATGGCGCGATCCGTCGGTCTCGATGCAGCCGTAACCGGTGCGGTCCGACCCGGGATCGATGCCGAAGATCTTCACGCGAGCGAGGCCTCGATCTCCTTCTCCTCGATGTCGAAGTTCGACCAGACGTGGCGGATGTCGTCGTGCTCGTCGAGCGCGTCCATCAGCCGCACCATCTGCTGCGCCGCCTTGCCCTCGAGCTTCAGGTAGTTCTGCGGCAGCATCGAGATCTCGGCCGCGTCGGGCTCGATCCCGAGCTTCTTCACCGCTTCGAGCACCCCGTGAAACGCCTCGGGCGACGAGAGCACTTCCCAGTTGTCGTCATCGTCGCGCAGGTCGTCTCCGCCGGCGTCGAGCACGACGGCCATGAGATCGTCCTCCTTCGCCTTGCTCTTGGGCACGACGATGTAGCCACGTTTGCTGAACATCCAGGCCACGGCGTTGGTTTCGGCGAGATTGCCGCCGTGCTTGGTGAGCAGGTGCCGAAGCTCGCCGACGGTGCGGTTTTTGTTGTCGGTGAGGACGTCCATGATCACGGCCGCGCCGCCCGGCCCGTACGCTTCGTACTGCGCCTCTTCGTACGACACCCCCGGCTCCTCACCGGTGCCCCGTCTGATGGCGCGCTTGATGTTGTCGGCCGGCATGTTCTGCGCTTTCGCGTCGGCGATGACGGTGCGCAGGCGGGGGTTCATGTCTGGGTCGCCGCCGGCGGCGCGCGCCGCGACCGTCAGTTCCTTGATGATTCGCGAGAAAATCTTCCCGCGCTTGGCGTCGAGGGCGCCCTTCTTGTGCTTGATCGAGGCCCACTTGGAATGGCCGGACATGTCAGAACTCCAGAAGAATCAGCGAATTAAAGGAACGGAAATTTTACCACCTCCGCGCCATGATTATCCACACATCCGCGCGCGGGTCCCACGGGCGGCCCCGGTAATCGCCCAGGACGGCGTCGACGACGAAGCCGGCACGCTCGAGACGGGTGGTCATCTGCCGCACCGACAAGGTGCGAAACGTCAGCTCGAACCGATGCTCGGCGACGCGGCCTCCCTTCCGCTCCACGTACCGCTGCTCGAAGGTCGTCCGGCGACGCCGCGGATCCTGGCGTACCGATTCGATGAGCGTGAGCTCGGCGCCGCCGGCGGCGCGGCCGCGCAGTTGGACTTTGTTCTGGTACTCGCGCCAGTGGGGCACGTCCGGCACCAGATCGATCCCAAAGGTGCCGCCCGGGCCGAGCACGCGCGCCACGGAATCGAGCGTCGCCCGCAGGTCGGCGTCATCGAGCAGCGATTGGAGGATGCCGTACGGCGCAAGCGCCATCGCGAACGTGCGCGAGGCAAACGGTAGGGCGCGGATGTCGGCGCGCAGCAGATCCAGGCGCGCCGCCGCGCCGAAGCTCCTCTTGTTCGCGGCGGAGCGAAGGCGGGCGCGAAGACGATCGATCATCGGTGCTGACCGATCGACGCCGACGAGCGAGACGCCGGCCCGCGCGAGCGGCAGCGACACGCGGCCGGTGCCGCACCCGAGCTCGAGCACGCGTCCACGGGCGCCTCGCGCCACGCGGCGCCAGAACGGCACGTCGCGGCGGCCGAGCGTCCGCGCGTTCTCCCAGTCGTAGAAGGGCGCGTATTCGTCCCACCCCTGCCAGCCTTGGCGAGGCATTACGTCGCTGCGGGGGTCAACATTTCTTACTTTTCCGCGGGGCCCCACCCCCGCGGCTGTGCCTTCGCCGCTTACGCGGCTCGGCATCGGCTTCGGCGACTGCCCGCTCAGTCAACATCCCGAGGGGCATCATATATAACGGTCGGGTTCTTCGTGCGCTTCGTGTTCTTCGTGGCTTCGTGATAAAGCTTCCCCATGCCCGTGCCCGACCTCGAACGTTGGCGAGACGAGTTCCCGATCCTCGCGCGGAGCGTCTACATGATCAGCAATTCACTCGGCGCGATGCCGCGGAAGACGGCGCAGAATCTCGCCGAGTACGCCGAGACGTGGGCGACGCGCGGCGTGCGCGCCTGGGAAGAGCGCTGGTGGGAGATGCCGCTCGAAGTCGGCAACAAGGTCGCGCGCGTCATCGGCGCGCCTGCCGGTTCGGTCAGCATGCACGAAAACGTGACGACGGCGCATTTAGTGGCGTTGTCGTGCCTGCATCCGACTCCCGCGCGAGGCGTGCTCGTCTGCAGCGAGATGGATTTTCCCTCGATGATGTATCTCTACCGGGCGCAGCAGGCCGCCGGTTACGAGCTGCGGATCGTCCCCGCCGAGGCCGATCTGACGGTGCGCACCGACCGCATGCTCGACGCCATCGACGGCTCGACCGCCGTCGTCGCCCTCTCGCACGTGCTGTTCCGGACGTCGTACATCATGGACGCCGCCGCGATCATCGCGCGCGCGCATGAGGTGGGCGCGAAGGTCATCCTCGACACGTATCAGTCGGCCGGCATCATCCCCGTCGACGTGACCGCCCTCGAAACCGATTTCGCCGTCGGCGGCTGCCTGAAATGGCTGTGCGGCGGGCCCGGCAACGCGTTCCTCTACACGCGGCCCGATGTGTTGGCGAAGGTCAGGCCGGCCTTCACCGGGTGGGTCTCCCATCGCGCCCCGTTCGCGTTCGATACCGGGCCGATGGACGACTTCGCGCGCGGCGACGCGATGCGCATGATGAACGGGACGCCGTCGATTCCCGCGTACTACGCGGCGCTCGCCGGCCTCGACATCATCAACGAGGTCGGCGTCGATCGGATCCGCGAGAAGTCGCAGCGCCTCTCGGCGCGCCTGCTGGCGCTCGTCGACGAGTACGGCTTCCACTCGGCGGCGTCGCGCGATCCGCGGCGGCTGGCCGGCACGGTCGCCGTCAACGTGCCCGACGCGCTGCAGGTCGCCCGCACGCTCAAGGCGCGCGACTTCGTCGTCGACTACCGGCCGCCGGTCGGCGTCCGCATTTCGGCGCATTTCTACAACACGATGGAGGAGGTCGAGGCGGTCATGGCGGAGATCAAGGACATCGTGGCGAAGAAGGACTATACGGCCGGCGATGCGCGGGCGTCGCTCGTCACGTGACACAAGAACCTTGTCGGTTCTGGGTTCTGGGTTCTAATCCGACACCGCGAGCTCGCCCGGCACGATCGGCCGCGTGCGCGGGAGGCGGCCGCGCCGCGCGAGGTTGCCGACAAACGCGAGAATCGCGAGAAAGACGACCAGCTTGATCGTGTCGCCCGCGCGCGTGCGCGGGATGACCTTCCACATCAGCCACAGCGTCGGCTGCGCCCAGCACACCGCCCACACCGATCCATAAAAGTACCGCCGCTCGTGCCCCTCGCCTTTCGTCGACGTCTTCACGCGCGGCAGATGCCCGAGCGCGCCGAGCAGCCAGAAGACGCCGGCGAGCGGAAAATACGCCGCGCGATAGATCTGCTTCAAATACCAGTGCCCGGTCGCGATCGCAACGACGAGGCCGGTGATGTTGAGGACGGCGAAAGTCACCACCTCACTCCACGCGAACGTGTAGCAGACGCGGCGGTACAGCGGGTTGGGCCGATCCTCGGTGAAGCGAATGATGTACGGCTTCGGCTCGACGCCGGGCAGCGTGCCGCGGAGGCCGGCGATGCCCGTGCCCAGCAAGACCGCTCCGAGCCAGAGCGCCATCCTGACGTCGAACCCGCGCTCGAAGAGATCAAAGGTGAGCGGCCCAGGCGCGATGAAGAACACGAATATCCAGATCGGCCAGTGATTGAAGCGGTAGTGAAGCTTGTTGCGCTCGCGGATTTTGCGCTGCGACGCGTACTCGACAGGAATCGCTGGCACGACGCTACACACCCTTGGATTTCTTGGACCGCCGCGGCTTCGTGGTTGCCGTCGTCTGCCGCGGCTTCGTCTTCGGGCTCGGGGGCGCCTTCGTGGCGCCCGACCGGCCCGATCCCGACCGGCGAGTATAACCCGTCATCGGCATCTCGGCCGCCGAGCCCCACATCCCGCGGCGAAACGCCTGCGCTTCGCCTTCGGCGCGCCGGAGCTCGGCGAGCCGCGTCAGCGGCAGCCGCGCGGAGATCCGCGCCAACCCCTCGCGCACGAGCACCACGTTCACGCAGATGCCATCTTCGGTGACGACGTACGCGAGATGGCGGTTGTAGACGTCCATCAACGGCCCTTCCTGTTCGAGCCGAACCCACCGGTGCAGCACCAGCGCGGTGAGACGATCGCGCGCCTCCTTGGCAAAGGGCGCCGAGGTGTCGAACGCACGGCCGATCTCCGGCGCATCGACGCCGATCAGCCGGACCCGCCCGTAGGTCGTGACGTCGATCGTGTCGCCGTCAACGACCGTACGGACCAGCACCGGATCGGATCGTTTGAGATCGGCCGATGGTGAAGCGGCGGCAACGGCCGCCGTGAGCAAGGCGAGCAGAAACTGCATTCGCGAACTCCTTTCGCGCGGGATTGCGCGGATTGCGCATGTGCCCGTGCAAGCGGCGAACCGCATGTGCCGCACTCGTGCTATGTTCGCGTCGGTGAGACCCTTCCTCGCCGCAGCCGTGTTGCTCGCCGGCGCGGTGTCCGCGCCGCAGCCCCCGCCTACCGTCTCGCCATACCGAGCCATCCTGGAGGCTTATCGAGACGCTCCCACTCAAGCCGTTCAGCAACTGCTGAAGCTGTCGGACGGCGAGATCGACGGCGCCGTCACCGACGCGACGCGCGGCGGCGCCACGCCACCGTGGCCGGTGGTGGATCTCGAAACCGCCGCGCTGATGCACACCGACGCTGGCCTGTCCTTGATCACCGGTCATGATTCGCGCGGGCTCGCGCACGTCAATCGGGCCGAGAAGCTGCTGAGCCGTGCGCTCGACGTGGACCCGTCGGCCGGGTGGTTCGTGCAGCGGTGGTATCGCTCTCTCCGCGGAGTGCTCAGCGCCAACGGCGCGCGCAGCACGGCGAAAGCCCTCGAAGACCGATCGCGATTCCGCATCGGCCATGATGCGGCTGGACTGATCTTCGACGGGATCACCGCGGAGCTCCAGCAGTGCGGGCTCGATCGCAAGCACGACTTCCTCGTCAGTCTGCCGGGATCTGGCAGCCTCTTCGGCGCTGATTTCGGGCCGACCATCCATTACTTCGAGGACGCGCTGCGGCACGATCCCCGGATGCTGGTGGCCGCGCTGCATCTCGGACGCATCAACATGCTTCAAGGAAACGATGCCGAGGCCGCTCCGTTCTTCGAGCGAGCCTCGGGCGCGTCGGATCGATCGGTCGTGTACCTGGCGAATCTCTTCCTGGGAGCCCTGGCGGAACGAGCGGGGCACGTGGACGAGGCGGAGCGGCGCTATCGCGCCGCCGCGAAGACCTTTGAATTCGGCCAGACCGCCGATCTCGCCCTGGCCGAGTTGTTGGGCAAAAGCGGCCGCGGAGCGGAGGCGAGTCACGTCATCGACGCCATGCTGCAGCGACGCGAAACGGGCGGCTTGTTCGATCCCTGGTGGCTGTACCTGTCGGTCTTCGACGATCCCGCGGGGATGCTGCACGCATTGAAGAGCGAGGTCATGGGGTGATGGGGTGATGGGGTGATGGGGTGATGGAGTGAAGGTCGTCGTCCTCGCCCTTGTGTGTTGTGCCGCCGCCGGGATCGCCGCGGCGCCGCAGCAAGCCACTCCCTTCCACAGCCGCGTCGATGCGGTGCGCGTTGACGTGCTGGTCACCGACGGGCGCAAGCCGATCGGTGGGCTGACCCGCGACGATTTCGCGTTGACGGATAACGGTGCGCCTCAGGAGATCGAGGACCTGACGATCGAAGAGGTCCCCTTCAGCATGCTCCTGGCACTCGACACTAGCAGCAGCGTGGCCGGCGGACCGCTGAAGGATCTCCAGCGTGCCGCCCGCAGCGCCGTCGGGGCCCTTCGTCCATCGGACCGCGCCTGCATATTGACGTTCTGGGAAGACATCCAAGCGCTGAGCCACTGGGAGCCGCGTGGGCCGGCTCTCATCGAGGCGATCTCCAATGCACGGGCAGGCGGTGCCACGGGCCTGTTCGACGCGTCGCTGGCAGCCATCCTGCACCGCGATCCTGACCCCGGCCGGCGAGGGCTCGTGCTGCTGTTCACCGACGGCGACGACACGGCGAGCTGGCTGCCGGCGAGAGCGGTCCTCGATGCCGCCGCGCGTACCGATGCGGTGGTCTACACGGTGTCGCTCGGCAGACCGAGCCAGGGGGCGCCGCTCAAAACGCGATCGGGCATTCGGCTGGCGCCGACCGATCCGATCCTCGACACGACGCCGTTCCTGAGCGAGCTTGCAGAACGTACCGG
>JADGOC010000183.1 GCA_017883165.1 Acidobacteriota bacterium | reverse complement strand
GCCGTGGAGCGCGGTCGGTGCCCGCGCCTGCCCCGACGCCCGCCGGCGGACCGCGCGCGCTTTCCTACGCCGGTCTGCGCACGCTGCATATTCAATTTGAAGGCACGGGCGCAGCCGCGCCGTCGGTGGACGTGCCGGGAGTGACGCCGTCGCCACCGGGGCCGATGCCCAGCCGTCCCGGCGCCGGGGCGAAGGATGGCCTCAGCCTCGCCAATCTGTACGCGGTCGACGGTCTACTCGGCGATTCTGACAACAACCTCATTCCCGATCGGATCGATGTGCTGCTCAGCCCGTCGGGCGAGGGCACGGCGGGCACCGTGGACCTCGCGGCGCGCCTTGGCCTGGAATCAGCCGGCATCGTCGTGCCCGTCGCGATGCCGGCCGAGCAGGTGAAGAGCCCGGAATCGCAACCGACGCTCGTCCTCATCGGCATCAGCCATCCGCTCGTCGATGATCTCGTCAAGTCGGGCAAATTCACGCGGCCCGCGTTGCAACCGGGCGAAGGCCTGATCGAGGTCGTCCACAAAGCGTTCGGCGAAAAGAGCGCCGTCATCGTCACGGGCGCCGACGCCCGCGGCGTTTCACGCGCACTTGCTGAAATGGCGGTCAGGCTCCCGCACCTTTGGGAGCGTGGCAAGGACCGGACGATGGTCGCGGACGTGCAAGAGGACGTCCGCCGGTTCGTGGCAGGGCGGACGCCGGCGGGGCAGGCGGCAAGCGCGCTGTACAAATTGGACAAGCTCGCCGAGGAGCTCCGCGGAAAAGATCTCGAGTCGGCGCAGGTGATGGTGTCGCTTGAAAAGCCCGCGGACCGCTTCGGCGACTTCCTGAGGCGCGAGGCGGTGTCGAAAATCAAGGCGGATCGGCTCGACGTCACCATCGAGAACCGCGACGTGCAGAAGGCCAAGCTGATTTTCAGCGACGACTTCGACGTGCCGTCCGAGGTGGACGAGTTCTGGGAGAAGCTCCACGCCAAAGTGATTCCGGCGGTGAAGAAGGGTCAGGCGGTCGTGCTCGAGGCGCGCCTCAGCGAAAGCCCTGAGTTGCGCGCGGACATCGAGCGCCGCGTCCGCGACGAGCTCGTCAAGGCGGGGGCCGATGCGGCACGGACCAAGGTGACGATCATCTGCGCCTACAAGCAGGGGTACAGCTGGCTGTACGACGTCGTGCGTCCGGCCCTCGCCGGGAAACCGATCGATCAGATCACCATCCGCTTCGCGAAGATCGGCCCGCCGGCGGACTGGCCGCAGGCGTCGATGGTCGTGCCGACGCGCTGGCTGCTCGAGCTCTATCCGATCGACGAGACGCTGTCGCGCGACCTGAAGATCCCGGTGGACAAGATCCGCTTCGAGGAGCGTCCGATCGGCTCCCCCACGTATGAGGTGGTCGCGACGGGAACCGGCGGTCAGGAGCTGTTCCATGGGACGTTCGATCCCAAGTTCGTCGAGCGTCCTTTCTACGATCAGTTCCCCACCTACGAGCGGGTGCGCGTCACGACCGGTTGGATCAACGCTCAGGTCCAGGGCAAGGCGATCGTCGACGATCGCATCGAGACCGATCCGGAACGCTTCTGGGACCACTTCCAGGCGAAGACGCTCCCCGCGATCTACACGCACGAGATGAAGATCGCCAAAGGGAAGCCGCGGCCAGAGGACGCGCCGTTCTTCGGCGAGTTGAGAATCGACGTGACGCTCAGCGAGCCCAGCTACAAGCTCGGCATCGACAACGAGCAGATCGCGTCGCTCGAATCGGTGCAGGAGGAGCTGTACTTCAACACGCTGCAGTTCTTCGACGTGCTCGGCAGGGAGGCGCGCGGCCCGGCGCTCGACTACATCGGCCGCGTGATCCCGATCGTCCATCCGAAGTCGGACGGGAAGGCGGGTCACGCGAAGATTACCTTCACCGGCTTCGACACCAACCGCCCCTGCGTCATCGTCGACTACAAGCAGCGCGATGGCCGGGTCGGGCAGGAGCGGCTCGACATTCCCAAGATCACGACCGAGACACCGGTGCCGCTGGCGGTCCGCGTGCGCGATGGGCAGAACGGGATCGAGCAGCTCGACTTCCGCCTGAAGGTGGACACGCAGGAAGACGAACGCGCCGCGCTCGTCAAGAAGGTCACGGCCGAGCAGGCTGACGACCGCATCCTCTCGGCGATCCAAGTTCGCGCGGTGATCGCGAATCTGGGACGCTTGCGGGCGGCCGGCATGTATCGCGACGCGCTCGCGTATCACGATCTCGGCGGCCTGCGCGTCTCGACCGGGCTCGACTTCGAGGCGGCAAAGACCGACACGGTGCTCGCGCTCGACTCGAACGGCGCTCCCGCGCCGTTCCCGGACATCAAGAAGCTGCTCCCGCCCGGCTACAAGTACGACGGCAAGACAATTGTTCAGTGGGACACGCCCATTCCGCCGCCCGAAGGGTTCGAGATGCTCGCGAAGATGTCGACCTTCCCGGAGGCGACGGTCTACAAAGTCGGCGAGACCTATCTCGGCAAGGACAGCTGGGCGATGGACCTGATGCCGCCGATCGAAGCGTCGCACTGGTCCCAGGCGAAGGCGACGACGCTGAAGCCGACGATCGTCTATTCGGCGCGGCAGGACGCCAACGAAGTGTCGTCGACGAGCCACACGCTCAGGCTCGCGGAAATGCTGCTGACCGATCCGCAGTTCAAGCCGTATCTCAAGCGCGTGAACGTCGTGTTTCATCCGTTCACGAATCCCGACGGCGCGCAGCTCGCCTACGATCTCTACAAGGTCACGCGCGACTACATGCTCCATCCCGGCTATCTCGGCTCGCTGGGCGTCAGCCTCGTCTCTCGCACGGATCCCGATCCGATGTACCCCGAGTCGGCCATCCGGCCGAAGCTCTGGCGCACGTGGCTGCCCGATATCTTCCTGAACCCGCACGGCTATCCGTCGCACGAATGGGTGCAGCTCTTCTCTGAGTACGTGCCCTGGATCCGCAACCGCATCAGCGAGGCGCGCGGCTGGTGGGGGATGCGCGGGTGGTTCATTCCGGGCTTCAGCTACCTCGACGACCCGAAGTACCCGCGCAACAAGGAGGCCGCGTTCCACATCCGCGACCTCATCACCCAGAACATGAACGCCGTGCCCGCTGTCAAGGCGTTCAACGAGCACGCGTACGCGCGGTACGGCCGCTACACGTCGACCTTCGATGAAGAGAATTTCAAGATGGACTTCTCCAACGGCGTGATGATCTTCACCGCCATCAAGGGCTCTCGCGCGGCGGGCGCCGGCGCGGCCGGCGGTGGACGCGGCGGCACCGGCGGTGGCGACGACTACATGACGCGCCAGCCGAACATCACGATCTTCTTCGGCAGCACCGAAGCGCCCGATGAGACGGCCTACGACGACTGGATGAAGCTCGTCGCCACGATGGGGCTGCAGTGGGACAAGGCGCTGCTGCAGTCGATTCTCGACGGCCACCACGTCGTCGATCGGAAGGCCTCGTCGTTCTTCGGCGGCGTGGCGCTCAGTCTGGATCGACCGCGGCCCCCGAAGGCGGCGCCGCCGACTCCAGGTACGGCGGGGCAGTGAGGTGATGGCATGGTGAGGTCGCTGATGTCCGTCTCGGTCAAACACGTCTTGTGGGTCGCGCTGCTGACGCTGCTGGCGTCGGCCGGATACCAGGCCCGCGTGCAGCGCGCAGGTGGGCGCGAGGGTGTGGACAATGCTGCGCGGGCCGACTCGGTCGCCGGCGTCGATCCGGCGCTGCTGCAGGGTCTCAGCTACCGGATGATCGGTCCGCATCGCGGCGGCCGTTCGACGGCGGTGACCGGCGTCGCGGGAGACCACCGCACGTTTTACATGGGCGCGACCGGCGGCGGCGTCTGGAAGACCACCGATGCCGGCGAGGTCTGGGAAAACGTTTCAGACCGGTTCTTCAAGACCGGGTCGGTCGGTGCGATCGCCGTCGCCGAGTCCAATCCCAAGGTCGTCTACGTTGGAACCGGCTCTGCGTGCATTCGCAACAACGTGGAGGTTGGCAACGGCGCGTACAAGTCCACCGACGCCGGCGCGACGTGGCAGCGGATCGGGCTCGAGGACGCCGGCCAGATCGGCAAGATCCGGATCGATCCGCGCGATGCCAATCGCGTGTACCTCGCGGCGCTCGGCCATGCCTTCGGTCCAAATCCCATGCGCGGCGTGTTCCGATCGCGCGACGGCGGCCAGACATGGGAGAAGGTGCTCTTCGTCAACGACCAGACCGGCGCAGCCGACCTCGTGATGGACGCCCATGATTCGCGCGTGCTGTATGCGGCGATGTGGACGGGGGAACGCAAGCCCTGGGGACTGGTCGGCGGTTCGACCGAGGGCGGCGTGTTCAAGACCGTCGACGGGGGCGATCACTGGACCCGCCTCTCCAGTGGGTTGCCGCAGGGACCGGTCGGACGCATCGGCGTCGCCGTATCGGGCGGCAACGCCAATCGCGTGTGGGCGCTGGTCGATGCCTCCGACGGCGGAATCTTCCGGTCCGACGACGCCGGAAAGACGTTTCGACGGATCAATGCCGATCGCCGGTTCACGGGGCGGTCGTGGTACTACGCGCACATCTTCGCGGACCCGAAGGATCCCAACGGCGTGTACGTCGGCAATCAGGATTTCCACAGGTCGTCGGACGGCGGCGCGACGTTCACCCCGATCCCGATGCCCCATGGCGACAATCACGACCTCTGGGTGGATCCGCAGGACCCGCGCGTGATGATCGAGGGAAACGACGGGGGCGCCACGATTTCGGTCAACGGCGGCGCCTCGTGGTCCACGCAGTTGAACCAGCCGACGGCGGAGATGTACCGCGTCACCGTCGACGACCAGGTCCCGTACCGGGTCTACGGCGCGCAGCAGGATCAGTACGATGCGTTGTCGCTGCCGAGCCGGACGGCGAACTTCGGTGCGCGTCTGCAGCTGCAGCACTGGTACGCGGTCGGCGGCATGGAAGGCGGCTTCGTCGCCGTCGATCCCCGCAACCCGGACATCGTGTACGCCGACGGCCCGGGCGGCATGATGACCGCGTTCGATCGCGCGACGGAGCACCTGCGCAGCATCAACGTCTGGCCCGAAGCCGGCAAGGCGAACATGCGGTTCCGCTTCGCGTGGACGTCGCCGGTCTTCACCTCGCCGCTCGATCCCGAGAACGTCTACCACACGTCGAACTACGTCCACCGCTCGAGCGACGGCGGCCAGACCTGGAGGGTGATCAGCCCGGATCTCACGCGCAACGACAAGAGCCGGCCGGCGGCGGCGGGTCAGGTCGGCGCCGAAGCCGAGTCCTACCCGACCGTGTCGACCTTCGCGGAGTCGCCGCGGCAGCGCGGGCTGTTCTGGGCGGGCAGCGACGATGGCCTCGTGCAGGTGTCGCGCGACGACGGCGCGAGCTGGACGAACGTCACGCCGAAGGGGCTCCCTGCATTCGCCACCGTGCAGGCCGTCGAGCCGTCACGGCACGATCCGGCGCGCGCCTTCATCGCCGCCCATCGGTACATGCTCGACGACGACCGGCCGTACATTTTCCGGACCGACGACTACGGCGCGAGCTGGACGCTGCTGACCGACGGGACCAACGGCATTCCCGCCACCCACTTCGTGCACGTCGTCCGCGAGGATCCGGTGCGGAAGGGTCTGCTCTACGCGGGTACCGAGTTCGGCGCCTACGTCTCGTTCGACGATGGCCGGCACTGGCAGCCGCTGCAATTGAACCTGCCGGTCGCGCCGATCAGCGATCTGCTCGTCCACGACAGCGACCTCGTGCTGTCGACCAACGGACGGTCATTCTGGATTCTGGACGACATCAGCCCGCTGCGGGAGCTGGCCGTGCAGCCCTTCACGAGCGCGCATCTCTTCACCCCGCGCGACACGTACCGCCTCGCGACGTCGGCCGAGGAAGCCGATCAGGCGTACGTCGGCGGCGCCTGCTGTGTGAGCAACGCGCGCGACCTGTACGCCGGCGCGCGCATCGAGCGTCATCAACTGGGCGAAGAACCGCCGGACGGCGCCATCCTCTACGCGTCGTTCCCGCAGGTGCCGAGCGAGCCGCTCTCGCTGGCGATCGTCGGCCCGGACAACAACGTGCTGCGGACCATTGTCGATACCGGTCGTCGCGGCCAGGGCGGCCAGGGCGAGCAGGCGCCGCATCTTTCAGCCGGCCTCAACCGGTTCGTGTGGGATCTGCGCGTCGAGTCCGGTCCGGCGCGGCCCAATTCGCGCGGGCCCAAAGCCGTGCCCGGCGTCTATCAGGTTCGCCTGACGGTCGGCGGGCGCGCGCAGAGCGCGTCGTTCCGTCTGCTCAGGAACCCGCGCCTTCAACTCACCGACGAGGATTTCCGCCGTCAGTACGATCTATTGACGCGAATCACCGGTGCCATGACCGAGATTCAGCAGGCGGTTGCGACGATTCGGGATCGCCGCAAAGCCGGCCAGGGCGACCAGGCGGCGCTCGCCGAGATCGAGCGCGAGCTGGTGCCGGCCGAAGGCGGCGGGCGGGGCGGGCGGGGGTCCGCGTCGGTTCCGCTCCTGAACGAGTGCTCGACGCTGTACGAGTTCGTCGCTGGCAGCGAGGACAAGCCGACCTCCGGCGCGGTGGAGCGATGGGAAGAGCTGCGAAAAGCGATTGACGAGCGTCTGGCGAAGGTGAAGTGATCATGCCCACCGCGCTCGCTCAGGATCAGCGCCCGGGATTGTTTTCGTGGTGGCGTGCCGCGGACGCCGCCGCGCATCGCGCCCTGGTTGCCGCCTCGCTAGGCTGGATGCTCGACGCCTTCGACGTGATGCTGTACTCGATGGTGCTCGCCTCGCTCATCGGCGAATTAGGGTTGAGCAAGAGTGAAGCGGGCATGCTCGGGTCGCTCACGCTGCTCGCCTCGGCCGGCGGCGGGCTGCTGTTCGGCATCGTCGCCGACCGCTCGGGACGCACGCGCGCGCTGATGGGCAGCGTGCTCCTGTATTCCATTTTCACGGGTATGTGCGGCCTCGCTCAGAATCTGTGGCAGCTCGCGGCGTTCCGCGTGCTGCTCGGGGTCGGCATGGGCGGGGAATGGGCGAGCGGCGCGGCGCTCGTGTCGGAGACGTGGCC
>JADGOC010000058.1 GCA_017883165.1 Acidobacteriota bacterium | reverse complement strand
GCCCGCCGGGGGTGCGCCGGGGCCGCCGCGTCCGCCGCGGCCGCCGGGCGGCGTGAGGCCGAACTCCGGCGCCGGCGGTGTCGCCAGTTCCATCGCGTCGAGCTCTTCAGCCGTGTAGCGGTGCGCGGGCGCCGTCCACCACGCCGCCACGTCTGGCGCTGCGCCCATCAGCACCCACTTGCCCTTGAGTGTGCCCTTATACGCCGCCAGCTCCTCTTCGTTGGACGCCGTGAACACGACCGCTTCGCCGCGGACCAGCCCGTTGGTGCCGGGCGTCCACGCCGTGGGTGTGCCGACGATGGGGAACGACTGCGGTGAGACGGCGGCGACATAGAACTTGTCGTTCGACCAGCCGCGATCGAATCCTCTCCGATTGGCCCACGGTTCCATCGACACGTTGGTCAGGCCCCATTCCTTCATCCTGGAGACGGCCCACTGGCCCGCCTTTTCGATGTTGGGAGAGCCGGTGAGCCGCGGCCCGTATACGTCGGTCAGGTAGCTCATCGTGTCCATGACCTGCGATCGCTGCATCCCCTCGGCTTTGATTTTGTTGATGTCGTCGTAATTGATCTTTTCGCCGGCAGCTCCGAGCTGAAGGCCGCCGAGCGCGGCGACCAGCGCGATCGCTCCCAACAGATATAACCGTCTGCGTATCATTGCGTCTTCTCCCCGCGGACAGACCGGGTCGTCCGCGACTGGGAATATAGCGTTGTTCGGGTTCCGTCGGTGAGACATTTCGATGTCAGGTGCGCGAGGTTCGTGTAAGCTTTCCCCCAATGAAACGCAGCATTTTTATCTTCGTCTTCGCCGCGACCGCGGCGGCTCTGCTCTCCGCGCAAACCGAGAAGCTCGACTATGCGGCCCTCGGGCGCATCCGCGACGAAGGGCTGAACCGCTCGCAGGTGATGGATCACATCTCCTGGCTGAGCGATGTCTACGGGCCGCGCCTCACCGGTTCGCCCGCGATTCAGCAGGCGAGCGAGTGGGCGATGAAGAAATTCGCCGAGTGGGGCCTGACCAGCGCGCACCAGGAGAAGTGGGCGTTCGGCAAAGGCTGGTCGCTCGTGCGCTTCAGCGCGAATCTCGTCGAGCCGCAAGTGCAGCCGCTCATCGGCTATCCGCACGAGTGGTCGTCGGGCACCAAAGGCGACGTCACCGCGGACGTCGTCCGCGTGCAGATCGCGTCGGAAGCCGACTTCGCGAAGTACCACGGCACGCTCGCCGGCAAGATCGTGCTCGTGCAGCCGGTGCGGGCGGTGCGGATGCTCGAGGGTCCGATCATTCTCAAGATGACGGACGCGGATCTCGCCGAAGCCGAGACGACGCCGATTCCCGCGGCGCCAGGCGGGCGCGGCGGCGGCCGCGATGTCGGCGATGCGCTGAGGACGTTGGCGTTCCGGCAGAAGCTCCAGGACTTCTACGTCGCCGAAGGCGTCGTCGCACTGTTCGATCGCGGCAGCGACAGCGACATGGCGGCCGGCGGCAGCGATCTGTCGTGGCAGCAACAGCACACCGATGGCGGCACGATCTTCCCGACCGGCGCCGGCGCGCGCGGTGCGACCGCCGGCACGGCCGTGCCCGGCGTGACGCTCGCGGTGGAGCATTACAACCGGATGGTCCGCGTCCTCGACAAAGGCATGCCGGTGAAGGTCGAGCTCGACATCGAGACCAGGTTCTACGACGAGACGGACAAGAACGGCTTCAACACGATCGCGGAGATCGCGGGCGGCGACCTCGCGTCAGAAGTGGTGATGCTCGGCGCGCACTTCGACTCGCATCCCTACGGCACCGGCGCGACCGACAACGGCGCCGGCAGCGCGGCGATGATGGAGGCGATGCGCATTCTCAAGGCGGTCGGCGTCAAGCCGCGCCGGACGATTCGGATCGCGCTGTGGGGCGGCGAGGAACAGGGGCTGCTCGGGTCGCGCGCGTACGTGCAGGAGCATTTTGGCGACCCGCAGACGATGCAGCTGACGCCGGAGCACGCGAAGCTGGCGGCGTACTTCAACTCCGACAACGGCAGCGGCCGCGTGCGCGGCGTCTGGCTGCAGGGGAACCTGGCGGTCCGCCCGATCTTCGAGGCGTGGATCGCGCCGCTGCGCGATCTCGGCGTCACGACACTCGGGCCGCGCAGCGTCGTGTCGACCGATCACGTCTCCTTCGACAACGTCGGGCTCCCGGGCTTCCAGTTCATGGTGGACCGTCTGGAGTACAACGCGCGGACGCACCATTCGAACATGGACGTCTACGATCGCGTGCAGCGCGACGACATGGTGCAGCAGGCGACCGTCATCGCCGTCTTCGCCTACAACGCGGCGATGCGCGACGAGAAACTGCCGCGGAAGGCCTTGCCGCCGCCGCAGCCGCGTGGGCGGGGGGCGAGCGACCAATGATGAATGATGAATGAGGAACTAGGAATTAGGAATGAGGAATTAGTGGTGAAAGACGAGATACGGGTCGATCGCGCGTCCCTGCCACCAGTGCCGCTCCGGCCCCAGCTCGTAGACCGCGAAGTGCACGTGCGGCACCAGGGGCGGCGCGTTGCCTGACGTGCCGACGTAGCCGATCACGTCACCGCGCGCGACCGCCTGTCCCTCGTGCACGCCGTCCGCGTAGCGCTCGAGATGGGCGTAGTAATAGCAGAACTGCCCGGTCGGATCGAACTGATAGATGGTGTTGCCGCCCGCCTTGCTGACAAAGAGCTTCGCAATCGTGCCGTTCTCCACGGCGTGAATCGGCGTGTTGCGCGGCGCGAGGATGTCCGCGGCGTCGTGCACGTGTCCGCCGGAGCCGCTGCGGTGCTCGTCGAAGGATCCCTTCAGGATCTCCACATTCACGCCGTCGATCGGCATGCGCAGGTCGCGCTGCTGCAACGCCGCCAGCGCCGCAGCCGCTTCCGGCGGCGGACCGGCCGAGATCATCGGCCCTTCCGTCGTCGGCACGGGCCGCTCCGACATACGGGGATCCTCGGCCGGCGCTTCCGCGTCCAGCTTGAGCCCGACGAGGTTCGAGGCCGCCGGCAGCGGCGGCCCTTTTTCGCGCAGGATCCAGCCGGTCGCCAGGCCGGCGCCGAAGGCAACGACGAGCGCGGGAATGACGGCGGCGCGCCGCCGCGTCCTGGCGGTCATCGGAAGAGTATGACCGTTCCCGGCTTCACGAGCGACGCCAGGTGCACGGCATCCCAGTTGGTGAGGCGCACGCAGCCGTGCGATTCGGTGTGGCCTACGTTGGCCGGCTCCGGCGTGCCGTGCAAGCCGTAGTGCTCGAGGTTGAGCGCGATCCAGACGACGCCGACCGGATTGTTCGGTCCGGGCTTGATCGTCGCTTTCTCGCTCGTCGCTTTCGCGTCCCAGAAGAGATCCGGGTTGTAGTGAAAGGCCGGATGCCAGTTGACCGCCGTGACCTTCCAGTCGCCGATCGGCAGCGGATCGTGCACGCTCCCGCTCGAGGCCGGCGCGTAGAAGACGAGTGTGCCGTCGGCGCGTGTCGCGCGCACCGACGATTCGCTCTTGGTGACCTGGACCGTGACGTCGGCCGCCTCGACGTCGGCCGCGGGCTTGGCGTCGGGATCGAACGGCGTCACGC
Source organism: Acidobacteriota bacterium (assembly GCA_017883165.1). Taxonomy (GTDB): domain Bacteria; phylum Acidobacteriota; class Vicinamibacteria; order Vicinamibacterales; family CAVVIG01; genus JADGOC01. The sequence goes on along the minus strand of JADGOC010000058.1, from coordinate 18,422 downwards.
CAGGCACCTTGATGTCCGCGCCCGCCGCGAACGTCGCGCCGGGATTCATCCGTTCGAGCGTGGCCGGCGCGACGTGGAAGCGCTCGCCCAGCTTCTCGATCGGCGAGCGATACGACATCGCTGGCAGCTCCGCCTGCTTGTCGAGGTCGTGCGGAATCTCCTTCTCGAACGGCCCCTTCACATCGTCTTCCGTGATCGTGTATCCCGCGATCAGCGGACCGGAGGCGTCGCCGCCGAGCGCGTGCCACGTGTCGCAATCGGGCTGTCCTGTCGCCGGCAGCTGCTTCGCGGCCTGCGCCGCCGCGAGCGCGTGCGCGGCGTTCGCGCCAAAAGCGCCGTCGATTTCGCCCGGCGAGATTCCGGCGCGATCGAGGAGCACCTGAAAGGAGACCGGATCGCCGCACGGCAGAGGGGCCGGCGACGGCGTGGGTCTGGGTCTCACCGGCGGCCGGTGTCGTTGGGCCGGCGCCATGAGCGTCACGGCGGCCAGAACGATGGCCAGATGTTCTCTCATTACCCTAGCTTGATGCAGTGCATGACGCGTGGCCTGTTCAAAACGGGACCCGCCTGAGCTGCGTGATATACTCAAATTCGCGAGTTCGCTGTTGCCGCCTGCTTCGCGACCGGATTAGAACGAGCTTCCCACCTCAGTCGCTCTTCTGAACGCTGCACGAGCATCCGTGCTCCAGCTACGCTAGGGTCCGTGGGCCTGTCAGACTCGATAACTGAAGGAGCGCCAGATGAAGCTTTACGTCGGCAATCTTCCCTTTACCGCCAGCGAACAAGACGTTCAGGATCTCTTCGCCGAGGCCGGTGCCGTCGAGACGGTGCAGATCATGCGCGACCAGGCCACCGGCCGTCCGCGCGGGTTCGGATTCGTCACGATGGTCGACGCGGCGGGCGGGCAGGCCGCGATTGCCAAGCTTGATCAGCAGCCGTTCCAGGGCCGCAACCTGACGGTCAACGAGGCGCGGCCGCAGGTGAAGCGCGAAGGCGGATTCGGCGGCGGTGGCGGCGGCGGGCGCAATCGGCGCGAGCCGCGGTGGTAGACACACCGCCACGTTAGTGCTTTTGCAGCAGCGACAGGAGCCGTAGATGGCAAACCGCACCAAACCCACACTGGAGAAACGCGCGAAGGAACGCGCGCGTCAGGAAAAGCGCAAGCACAAGGACGAGCGGCGCGCCAGCCTGAAGCAGCAGCGCGCGAATACGCCGCCGCGTTCGGGCGGCGAAGATCCCGACATCGCCGGCATTACGCCAGGCCCCCAGCCTTCGCCCTGGGGCGACGACGAGGAATTGATCTAGCTGCCGGGAACCGCGGCGGGCTGCGAACCGGCCGCCGCGCGATGTCTGAGCGCTGTCTGCAGCTGCGCCATGTACGTGTAGAACACCGGCGTCAGATACAGCGTCACCAACTGCGAGAACAAGAGACCGCCGACCACCACCAGCCCCAGCGGCTGCCGCGCTTCGCCGCCGGCGCCGTAACCCACCGCAATCGGCACGGCGCCGAGCATCGCGGCCATCGTCGTCATCATGATCGGGCGGAACCGGATCAGGCAGCCTTGATAGATGGCCTGCTCCGGCGTCATCCCGCCGCGCTCGGCTTCGAGCGCGAAGTCGATCTGCATGATCGCGTTCTTCTCCACGATGCCGATCAGCATGATCATCCCGACAAACGCGTAGATGTTCAGATCCATCCGGAAGAGGATCAGCGTGACGAGCGCGCCGAAGGCCGCCGACGGCAGGCCCGAGAGAATCGTGAGCGGATGGATGTAGCTCTCGTACAGGATGCCCAGCACGATGTACACCACGAGCACCGCGATGACGAGCAGGACGGCCAGGTTGGACAGCGCGCCTTCGAACGCCTTGGCCGCGCCCTGAAACTGGCCGCTGACGCCTTCAGGCAGCGTGCTGTCCGCCACATCGCCCACCTGGGTGAGGACGCCGCCGAGCGACGCGCCCTGCTTCAAGCCGAACGACAGCGTCACCGACGTGAGCTGCCCGTAGTGATTCACCGTCTGCGGTCCGATTTGCTGCCTCGCGGTCGCGAGCGTGTCGAGCGGCACCACGGGGCCGTTACCCTTGAAGTAGAGCATCGAGATCGCGCCGGGGTCCTGCTGAAATTGCGGCGCGAGTTCGAGCAGCACCTTGTATTCGTTGACCGCCGCGTAAATCGTCGACACCCACCGCGGCCCGTACGCGTCGTAGAATGCGTTCTCGACCTGGCTCGCCGTGACGCCCATCGACGCGGCCTTGTCGCGATCGATCTCCACATTGATTTGCGGGCTCGTGATTTCGAGATCGCTCGTCAGATCCTGGATGCCGGCCACGCCGGCCAGACGCTTCTCGACCTCCCGCGCCGTCGCGTACAACAGCTGTTTGTCGGGCGACTGCATCGAATACTGATAGAGACTCTTACTGACCTGGCCGCCGATACGGATCGTCGGCGGATTCTGCATGAAGACCTGCATGCCAGCGACGCCGTCGAGCTGGGGCCGCAGATTCTCGATGATGTCGCCGACGAGCTGCCGGCGATCGGACCGCGGCTTCAGCGTCACCACGATCTGGCCGAGGTTCGGCCCGCCGAGCGTGTTGGCGGCGCTCCCGCCGATCGTCGAGACGAGCCCGACGACATTGGGATCCTGCCGGATGATGTCGGCGACCTGTCCCTGATACTCGACCAGCTTGTCGTACGCCGTGCCCTGCGCCGCCTCGGTGGTCACCTGGATCTGGTCGGTATCCTGATCCGGGATGAACCCTTTCGGCACCAGGATGAAGAGCACGATCGTCAGCGCGAGCACGACAGCGGCGGAGGCCATCGTCGCGCCACGGTGCCGAAGCACAACCTGGAGCGTGCGCTCGTAGCCGTGTACCATGGCCTGGAAGGCGCGCTCGGTCGTTGCGTAGAACCGGTTCGAACCGTGGGCGGCGTCGGCATCCGCGTTGCCGGCCGCGTCGCCGGGCTTCCTGTGGCCGTGGCTCGGCTTCTTCAGGAAGCGGCTGCACAGCATCGGCGTCAGCGTCACCGAGACGACGCCGGAGATGAGAATCGCGACGCAGATCGTCACGGAGAACTCGCGGAACAGCCGTCCGAGCACGCCGCCCATGAAGAGCACCGGGATGAACACGGCGGCGAGCGACAAGGTCATCGAGACAATCGTGAACCCGATTTCGCGCGATCCGACGAGCGACGCCTCGAGGGGATCCTCGCCCATCTCGACATGGCGGTAGATGTTCTCGAGCATCACGATCGCGTCGTCGACGACGAAGCCGACCGAGAGGATCAGGGCCATCATCGACAGGTTGTCGAGGCTGTAGTTCAGCATGTACATGACGGCGAAGGTGCCGATGATCGAGAAGGGCAGCGCGAGGCTCGGGATCACGGTCGCCCAGACGTTGCGCAGGAACACGAAGATGACCATGATGACGAGGCCGAGCGTCAGGGCCATCGTGAACTGCACGTCGCGGTACGACTCGCGGATCGTGTCGGAGCGATCGTAGAGCACGTTCATGTGGACGCTGGTCGGCAGCTCCGCCTGGAACTGCGGCATGAGGTTCTTGACCGCGTCGGCGACCGCGATGGTGTTGGTGCCCGGCTGCCGCTGGATCCCGAGCGTGATGGCGGGCTGCTGGTCGTCGCGCGTGTAGTACCACGACGCCGTATGCGGATCCTCGGCGCCGTCGACGACGGCGCCGAGCGAACCGAGGCGGACCGGCGTGCCGTTCCGGTACGCCACGATGATGCTCTTGAACTCGTCGGCGTTCATGAGCTGGCCGGTCGCCTGCAGCGTGTAGGCCGTGTGCGGGCCGATGATGTTGCCGGCCGGCACGTTGACGTTCCACGCACGCAGCGCCGCTTCGACTTCGTTGATCCCGATCTGGCGCGCGGCGAGGGCGTGGGGGTCGACCTGCGCGTGCACGGCGAACTTCTGGCTGCCGAACACCTGCACCTGCGCGACGCCACTCACCTGCGAGATGCGCTGTGCGATGCGCGTCTCCGCGTACTCGTCGAGCGTCCATGGCGGCAGCGTCTTCGACGTGATGACCAGGTAGAGAATCGGCTGGTCGGCCGGGTTCACCTTCGTGAAGGTCGGCGGCGTCGGCATGCCCTGCGGCAGGACGCGGCTGGCCTGCGTGATGGCGCCCTGCACGTCCACCGCCGCGCCGTCGAGGCTGCGGTTCAAATCGAACTCGAGCGTGATCTGCGTCGACCCGAGCGAGTTGACCGACGTCATCGACTCGAGCCCCGCGATGGTCGAGAACTGGTTCTCGAGCGGCGTCGCGACCGACGCGCCCATCGTTTCGGGACTGGCCCCGGGCAGGCTCGCCGTCACGAGCAGCGTCGGAAAGTCGACGTTCGGCAGGTCGCTGACCGGCAGCGAGCGATACGCCACCGCACCGAACAGCGCGATCGCGGCCATGAGCAGGCTCGTCGCAATCGGCCGTTTGATGAATCCTTCGGAAATATTCATGACTGGTAGCTGGTGGCTCGTGACTAGGCTGTCACGGGCCTCGTCGTGACGTTGGGAATCCTGCGCGTCTTGAGCACCTGCGCCATGTAGGTGTAGACCACGGGCGTGAGATACAGCGTGATGAGCTGCGAGACCATGAGGCCGCCGACCACGGCCAGGCCGAGCGGCCGCCGCGCCTCGCCGCCGGCCCCGAAGCCGAGCGCGATCGGCAGCGCACCAAACAGCGCCGCCATCGTCGTCATCATGATCGGGCGGAAGCGGATGATGCAGCCCTCGTAAATCGCCTCGGCCGGCGTCTTGCCGTGCTGGCGTTCCTGGTCGAGCGCGAAGTCGATCTGCATGATCGCGTTCTTCTTGACGATGCCGATCAACATGATGAGGCCGACAAACGAGTAGATGTTCAGCTCGTTGCCGAACAGCCACAACGTGACGAGCGCGCCGAGCCCGGCCGACGGCAGGCCGGACAGAATCGTGAGCGGGTGGACGTAGCTTTCGTACAGCATGCCGAGCACGATGTACACCACGCCGATGGCGATGAAGAGCAGCAGCCCCAGGTTGTTCATCGACGCCTGAAAGACCTTGGCCGTCCCCTGAAAACTCGTCGTGACCGTCGGCGGCAGCAGCCGGTTCGCCACCTGATTGACGTGGTCGACCGCCGCGCCGAGCGACACACCGGGCCGGAGGCTGAACGACACCGACACGGCCGGCAGCTGCCCGACGTGGTTCACCGACTGCGGACCGACGGTTTCCTTGAACCGCACGACCGATTCGAGCGGTACGAGATTGCCGCTGGGCGTCTTGAAGCTGAGCCGCTTGAGCGCGTCGGCGTGCTCCTGAAACTTCGGGTCGAGCTCGAGCAGGATCTTGTATTGGCTTCGCTGGCCGTAGATGGTCGAGGACCACCTCGGACCGAGGCCGGTGCTCAGCGCATTGGCAATGGTGGTCGCGTTGAGGCCGACGGCCGCCGCCTTGTCGCGGTCGATCACGAGATCGATGCGCGGGCTCGTCGACTCGAGATTGGTCGACACCTCCTGAACTTCGGGGAGCTCGGAGACGGCCTGCTCGAGCCGCGGTGCCCACGTGTACAACTCGTCGGTGTTCAGGCTCTCGACCATCAGGTTGTAGTTGCTGTTGCCCTGAAAGCCGCCGATCTGCAGTGCCGCCGGCACGTTGACGAACGAACGGAAGCCGGGATAGCGCCCGAGCGGCCCCCGCAATTGCTGGGCGATCTGCGACGCCGTGAGCGCGCGGGTGGCGCGCGGCGTCAGTTGGATGTTCATCCGTCCGTTGTTCATCCCGCCGAAGCCGCCGCCTGTGTTGACCATCATGGCGTCGACGTTTGGATTCTTGTTGACGACGTCCGCGACGCGCTCCACGTACTTGACCATGTCGTAGAACGAGGTGCCCTGCGCCGCCCGCAGGTTGACGTTGAGCGTGTCGTTGTCCGACTCGGGGATGAAGCCTTTCGGCACGACGCCGAACATGTGCACCGTCGCCCACAGCACGCCGACGAAGGCCGCCATCATGGCCAGCCGATGGCGCAGCACGAGGCCGAGGCTCCAGGCGTAGCCGTTGCGCAGCGTCTCGAACGAGCGATCCATGAGCCCGGCAAACCCTTTCTTGCTGTGCACCACTTTCAGGAAGCGGCTGCAGAGCATCGGGGTCAGCGTGACGGAGACGACGCCGGAGATGAGAATCGCGGTCGTGATGGTGACCGCGAACTCGCGGAACAACCGGCCCAGAATACCGGCCATGAACAGAATCGGAATGAACACGGCGGCGAGCGAGGTCGTCATCGTGAGGATGGTGAAGCCAATCTCCTTCGAGCCGTTGAGCGAGGCTTCGAGCGGAGACTCGCCCGCCTCGATGTGGCGCACGATGTTCTCGAGCATGACGATGGCGTCGTCGACGACGAAGCCGATGGAGAGGATGAGCGCCATCATCGACAGATTGTCGAGGCTGTAGTTCATCAGCTTCATCATGGCGAACGTGCCCAGGATCGAGAAGGGCAGCGCCAGGGCGGGGATGAGCGTCGCCCGGCCGTTGTGCAGGACGAGGAAGATGACGCCCACGACCAGCACGAGCGTGATGACCATCGTGATCGAGATGTCGCGGAACGCGGCGCGGATCGTCTTCGAGCGGTCCAGGCGGACGCTCATGTGGACGGCGGGCGGCAACTGCGCGACGAGGCCGGGCAGGACCGCGCGCACCGCGTCGGTCACTTCAATCACGTTCGTGCCTGGCTGCTTCTGGACCTGCAGGGTAATCGCGCGCTGCCTGCCGCTCTTGGTGTAGAGCCACGCGGCCTGCGTCACCGTTTCGATGCTATCGAGCACGTTGGCGACCTGATCGAGCCGGACCGGACGGCCCTGCCTGTAGGTCAACACGATCGGCCGGAACGCCTCGGCACTCCGGAGCAGCCCGTTCGGGCTCCGGAGCAGGCCGTTGGTGTTGATCGTGTACGTGGACCGCGATCCGAACAACTGCCCGGTCGGCTGATTGACGTTCCAATTCTGAAGGGCCTGATCAACCTCGTTCAGCCCGATACTCTGCGCCTGCAGCTTGTTCGGATCGAGCTGCACGCGGACCGCATATTTCTGGGCGCCCTGCACGTTGACTTGCGAGACGCCGTCGACCATCGAGATGCGCGGCGCCAGAATGTTCTCCGCGTAGTCGTCGACCGCCGACATCTCCATGGTGTTCGACGTCAGGTTGAGCGTCAGAATCGGCTGGTCGGCCGGGTTCTGTTTGCGGAACGAGGGCGGCGAGGTCAGCGTGGACGGCAGGAGCGGCAGGGCCGCCGCGATCGCCGTCTGCACATCGACCACCGCGCTGTCGATGTTCCGATCGAGATCGAACGTCATCGTGATGTTGCTGTTGCCCGCCCCGCTCGACGACGTCATCTCGTCGACGCCGGCGATCGTGGTGAACTGCCGCTCGAGCGGGCTCGCCACCGTCGCCGCCATCGTGACCGGATCGCCGCCAGGCAGGTTCGCGCCGACATTCACCGTCGGATAATCCACCGTCGGCAGGTCGGCGACCGCCAGGCCGCGGTACGACACGATGCCGAAGAGCGCGATGGCCGCCATCAGGAGGCTGGTGGCGATCGGACGCCTGATGAAAATCTCGGAGATGTTCACTACCGGCCCTGGCGACCCTGAGGTTCTCGAGGGGTCGAAGGACCGCGTCCGCCGCGGCCACGGCCGCCGGCGCGGCCGGCCGTGTTGCCGTCGGCGTCGCTCTTCTGGACCTTCGTGCCCTGTTCGAGCCGGAGCTGGCCTTCGGTGACGACGGTCTCACCCGGCTTCAGCCCCTTCTCAATCACGACATCGTCGTTCACGCGCTGCGCGATGGTCACGGGGCGGAAATCGGCCGTGGAGTCTGCCTTGACGACGAAGACGAACTGGCCGTCCTGGCCGGTCTGCACGGCCTGCTGCGGGACGACGGTCGCGCCCTTGATCGTCGTGAGCCGCAGCTTGACGCGCGCGAACTGCCCCGGCCACAGGCGCCGATCGAGATTCTGGAACGTGGCTTTCAGTTTGATCGAGTCGGTCGACGGATCGACGGCGTTGTCGACAAACGTCAGCTCGCCGCTCGCCGGCTGCGCATCGGCGTCCTGCGGCGTCGCGACGACCGGCAGCTTGCCCTCGGCCATGTGCCTCTTGATGGTCGGCAAGTGCATGGCGGGCACCGAGAAGGTGACATACATCGGTTGCACCTGCGCGATCGTGATGAGCTCCGCCGAGTTGGCGGTCACCAGATTGCCCTGCTTGACGGTGAGATTGCCGGTGCGGCCGTCGATAGGCGACCGGATGATCGTGTAGGTGAGCTGGACCTTGGTCGTCTCGACCGCCGACTGCTGCGCCACGAGCTGGGCCCGCGCGCTCTCGACCGCCGCTTTGTCGGCGTTCACCAGTGCCGCGGTGGCGTCGGCGCCGGCGCGCACCTGCTCGGCCTGATCCTTCGAGAGAATGCCGCGCTGGGCGAGCTGTGAGGTGCGCTCGGCCGAAAGTTGCGAGTACTCGGCGTTGGCGGCGTCGCGCGCCAACTGCGCCTCGGCCTGGGCGAGCAGCGCGACGTCGCGGGCGAGATTGGCCTGGGCCTGTCCGAGCGCGGCCTCGAACGGCCGCGGGTCAATCGTGAACAGGTGGTCGCCCTTCTTCACGAAGTCGCCCTCGTGGAAGAACACGTCGGTCAACGTGCCGGTGACCTGGGAGCGGACGCTGATCGTCGAATACGCCTCGACGTTGCCGATGCCGTCGATGTCGACCGGCACATCTTTCTGAGAAGCCTGAGCGGTGATGACCGGGACGGCCCCGCCGCCGCCTCCACGGCCGCCACGCGCCGGCGCGGCCGAGGTGCCGTTGCACGCCGACAGCAGCGGGAAGACGAGGCAAACGACCGCACACGATATGAGTGAACGATTCGACACGAGTCAGCTCCAGCGAAATCCGACGAGTGGTTCCAGACCGATCCAAATAAGGATACGGGCGAGGCCGGTGGGACGTTTACCTCCGGCAGCCGGTCAAGACAAATACTTACGAGCCGAGACGATTGGTGACATGGCGCAGGGCCTCTCAGCGTCCAGCCGGCTCGGCTGCCGGTAAATCGGCACTGACGAAGCGCACGATCGCCTCAAACAGGGCATCGCGCGGGAAGCGGTTCCGATCGATCGCCTTGATCGCCCTGGGAGACTTGACCGGATGCGGCGCCTCGTCGAACGGCAGCGCGATCGCCCAGTGATCGGCGCGCGCGGTGCCGAGATATCTTCCGCCCGGCAGCACGCTTTCCCACGCCACCAGCTCTCCGTCCTGCTCCTTCGCGTACACGCTCAGACGCTTCCACATCGGGCGCAGCGCCGCCGACGTGTCCGCGAGCGCGCTCGACGCGACGATCGAGTAGCCGGGCACCTGCAGCGGGCTCGCGCGGAGCACGCTCTGGCGCACGTCCCGCGTGACGCTCGCCATTCCGTCCTTCACATTGCCGGGGCAGCTCGGCGCGACCCAGGGATGCTCGGGCTGCATGAGCGCGCGCACGTCTTCCGGCAGCCACACGCCGCCGACGAGGCCGGCGATGGTGACCACGGCGGCGACCTTGGTCGGCGTCGCCTCGAGCACGCGCAGCGCCTCCAGCAGATCGGCGGCGCCCTTGTCGTACCCGAGGAGCACGTACCGGTGCGTCTTGTCGCCCGCCCAGCCTTCGTCGATGTGCTTGGCGATCGACTTGCCGTTCTCTTCACTCGACGCGTACGGCGCGACGGCGAAGTACTCGATCGCGATCTGGTGCGCGTCTTTCAGGTGCGCGATCGACGGCCCGAACGCGCGGACGTCCTTCAGGCAATCGCCGCCGAAGCCGCCGACCAGCAGGAAGCGGTAGGGCGTGGCGAGCGGAGGCTGCGCCTGCGGCGGCTCCGCGATTTCGATGTACTTCGCGCAATCGCCCCACGCGTGGCCGTCGGGATCCTTGAAGTGGGTGAGGGTCGAGCAGAACACGCGTCCGAAGTCTCTCGCCTTGTTGTGATCGGCATCGACCGGTGTCAGCGCCGTTGGCATCACCGAGTAGGTGACGGGTGGCGCCGTCGCGACGCACGCCGACATGCTCGCCAGGGCCGCGACGGCCGCGCTACAGACGCCGGCCGGGAAGAGGCGCATCCGCCGATTCTACTATCTCAGCCCTCTCCCCGGTCAGTCCTTGACGGCCCGGATGATGGCTTCCATATGAACGAGATACTTTTCGAGCGCGCGGCGGCCCGCCGCGGTCAGGCGGTACTCGGTCTTCGGCATCCGGCCGCTGAACGTCTTCTCGCAGGCGACATACTGCGCGTCCTCGAGCTTGCGCGCGTGGACGCTGAGATTGCCGTCGGTCGTGTGCAACAGCCGCTTCAGATCGTTGAACGACAGCCGCTCGTTGACGGCCAGCGCGCTGACGATGCCCAACCGCAATCGCTCGTGAATCAGGCGGTCCAGATCGAGAGGCGATTGCTTGCTGGTGGCTGGTGACTGGTGACTGGTGGCTGGTGACCGACGACTGACTGACGACTTGTGACTTGCGACTGGCGACTGTCTACCCACCGTATCTCCTCGCGATCATCAAACCGAATCCGATGTGCAGCCCGCCGAAGCCCGCCGCCATCATGGCGCCGCCCCACGCCGCGGGCAGCGCGAACGCCGCGGCGCCGAGCAGCATGAAGCACAGCCCCATCAGCGGCACGATGCGCACCGAGAAGGCGCCGCCGGTCGCGACCGCCGTGCCGTAGAGCAGCAGCCAGCAGCCCGGGAGGCGCGCGACGAGCCCCTGCCGCGCGAACACCGCGGTGAGCACGACGCCCGCGGCGAGCGGCGGCGTGTACGCCATGGCGAAGCGCCGCACCGGCGATCCGGATCGCTGCGCCTTCCGCGCCATCGTCACACACCCGATCGCCGCGGCGATCGCGGCGTCGGCCAGCCAGACGGCGAGCCACCGGCGTGGGGCGGAGGGTGCGGGGGCGAGCGCTGCGGCGCCGAGTGCGCTCAAGCCCATCGCCACGCCGCCCCAGCCGGGCACCGCCGTGAACGCGCCCGCCCGCTCCATCGTGTCGCGGATGAAGCGCAGGTTCTCGATCGCGTGATCGTGCAGCGCGGGTGGTGCGGCGGCGGGGCGCTCGGGCATCGACAAGGACTTTATAGCATAGAGCGGGTGGCTGGCTACTGCGCGCGCAGCAGCAGCACCGGCACCTTCACCAAATGCCGGACGCGGTCGGCGGTCGTGCCGTGGAGCAGGTCCGAGAGAAACCGGTGCCCGTGCGTGGACATCGCGATGAGATCGACGCCCTGCGCCTCGGCCACGTGAATGAGCTCGGTGGCGGGATCGCCCATCGCGAGCGCGGTGCGCGCCGACACGCCGCGCGAGGCGAGATCGTCGCGAATCCGTTCGAGGTACGCGCGGTCCGCCTGCATCTCCTCCGACTCGCGCAGCTTCAGCTCGTCGAAGTGGCGCGCCGCCCAGCCGTCGGCGACGTGCACGAGCAGCAGCTCGGCGCCCGTCAATCGGGCCAGCTTCTCGACGTGGGCCAGGATGGTGTGGTCCGCGGCCGAGTTCTCGATCGCGACGAGGATGGTTCGGTACATCGTCTTCCCGCGCTACGCGAACGTCAGATACAGCAGCCAGCCGTTGAGCACAGCAATGATAACCGCGACCGCCCACGCCAGCACTTTCACCCAGCCTGGGTTGACGAATGGGCCCATCTTGGTCCGGTCGCTCGTGAACATCACCAGCGGCACGACCGCGAACGGCAGCTGCAGGCTGAGAATTACCTGGCTCAGAATCAGCAGCGGACCGGTCCCGCGCTCCCCGTACCACGCGACGACGACGATCGCCGGGATGATGGCGATGAGCCGCGTGATGAGGCGCCGCAGCCACGGCCGCAGCCGCAGGTTGATGAAGCCTTCCATCACGATTTGCCCGGCCAGCGTGCCGGTGAGCGTGGCGTTCTGCCCCGAGCAGAGCAGCGCAATGGCAAAAATGACACTCGCCATCGTCGTGCCGAGCAGCGGCGACAGCAGCTTGTATGCGTCGCCGATGGCGGCGACCGCTTCGTGCCCGCTCCCGTGGAACACCGCGGCCGCCATGATCAGAATCGCGGCGTTGATGAAGAGCGCCGACATGAGCGCGACCGCCGAGTCGATCGAGGCGAATCGAATCGCCTCGCGCTTGTCCTCGACCGTGTCGCCGTACTTGCGCGTCTGCACGATCGACGAGTGCAGGTACAGGTTGTGCGGCATGACGGTCGCGCCGAGGATGCCGATGGCGATGTAGAGCATCTCGTGGTCGCGCAGGATGGCGACGCGCGGAATGAAGCCGGCCGCCACGCCCGCCAGCTCGGGGCGCGAAAACCAGATCTCGAGCGCGAACGATCCGGCGATCGCGAGGATCAGGCCGATCACGAGCGCTTCGACGTAGCGGAAGCCGCGGTGCTGGAGAAACAGCACGAGGACGACGTCGAGGGCCGTCAGCACGACGCCCCACGTGAGCGGCAGCCCGAACAGCAGGTTCAGCGCGATGGCCGCGCCGATCACCTCCGCGAGGTCGCAGGCCGCGATCGCAATCTCGCACAGGACCCACAAGACGATCGTCGTCGGGCGCGAGAAGCTGTCGCGGCAGGCCTGCGCGAGGTCGCGGCCGCTCGCGATGCCCAGGCGCGCGGCGAGCGCCTGCAGCAGAATCGCCATGAGGTTCGACAGCATGATCACGCTGAGCAGCGTGTAGCCGTAGCGCGCGCCGCCGGCGAGGTCGGTCGCCCAGTTGCCCGGGTCCATGTAGCCGACCGCGACGAGATAGCCGGGCCCCGCGAACGCGAACAGCTTGCGCCAGAAACCGGCGCCCGCCGGAATGGTGATCGACCCGTGCACTTCGGGCAGGCTCAATCTGCTCGAAGGCAGCCGCCAGCCGGCGCGGGACGAGGGGATTTCAGGCGGCATACTCGTAATTTTGACTAGTCAAACATAACACAATGCGGCGGTGGATGAGGTCAAGACGCTCCACCGTGCATTGTAAACGGCGTGGGCGCACGCTAGACTCAGAGTTTCTGTGGTGCGGGCTGCACCGCGGTCCGGAACCTGTGCAATCTCAGCCTACGAACCGCGTCAGGGCCGGAAGGCAGCAGCGCTAAGTAGATCCTGACATGTGCCGCAGGCCCTTCCGGGCCGCGGTTCAGCCCGCAATCTGAAATCCGAATCTGCAATCTGAATCTGCAATCTGAAATGTCGTATCAGGTTACCGCGCGGAAATGGCGTCCGCAAAAATTCGGCGATGTCGTCGGCCAGCAGGCCGTCACGCGGACGCTGCGGAACGCCTTGGCCAGCCAGCGGCTCGCGCAGGCGTTCGTCTTCGCGGGCCCGCGCGGCGTCGGCAAGACGACGACGGCGCGGATCCTGGCGCGGGCGCTCAACTGCATCAACGGGCCGACGCCCGATCCGTGCGGCGTCTGCGACGCGTGCATCGAGATCGCCGAGGGGCGCGACATGGACGTGCTCGAGATCGACGCCGCGACGCACACCCAGGTCGACAACATCCGCGAGGTGATCATCCACGGCCTGTCGATCGCGCCGGTGCGCAACCGCTACAAGGTGTTCATCATCGACGAAGTCCATCAGCTGTCGAGCGCGTCGTTCAACGCCCTGCTCAAGTCGATCGAGGAGCCGCCGCCGCACGTCGTCTTCATGATGGCGACGACCGAGCTCGAGAAGATTCCCGAGACGGTGCTGTCGCGCTCGCAGGTCTACGAGTTCAGGACGATCAGCACGAAGATGATCGCCGATCAGCTGCGGGTGATCGTCGACGCCGAGGAGATTGCGGTCGGCGACGAGTCGCTGCAGCTCATCGCGCGCGACGCCGAGGGCAGCATGCGCGACGCGCAGAGCAAGCTCGATCAGGTGGTGGCCTTCACCGGCAAGACCGTCGGCGCCGAGGATGTCGCGACGGTGCTCGGCCTGGTCGGCCGCGATTTGCTGCTCGACACGCTGCAGGCGGTCGCCGACGAAGACGCGGCGGCCGCGTTCGCGCTGGCGGCCCGCGCGGTCGAGATGGGCTACGACCTGCGCGCCGTCGTCCGCGAGCTGTCGCGCGTCGTGCGCGACCTGCTCGTGCTCTCGGTCGATCCGACGCGCATCGGCGACCCCGAGATCGCGGGCGAAGGGGAGCGCGAGCATCTGAAGGCCCTCACCGCGCGCTTCTCGCGCGAAGACCTGCTGCGCGCGTTCGATCTGCTCACGCGCGCGGAAGCGGAAGTGCGCACGGCCGCGCAGCCGCGGTATCACCTCGAGATGGCGCTGCTGCGCTGGATCCACCTGCGGAAGCTCGTGTCGATCGAGGATCTGATTGCCGGAAGCGGGTTCGTCGCGGCGCCCGGCCCGAGCCGGACACCACCGTCGAAACCCGCGCCGGCTGCCCGACCGTCGGCGCCATCGGCCACCGCCGCTCCGGCCGCCAGACCCGCGCCGGCTTCGGCGGGCAATCTCAAGGACGCGCTCCTTGCGGAGATTCGGAAGGCGAAGGCCGTGTTCTACAACACCGTGGTCGCCCAGGCGCAGACCATCGAGGTCGCCGGCGATCGCGTCACCTTCACGTTCTCGCCGAAGCAGCGCGCGCTCAGCGATGAGTTCGACAGGAATCGCGCGTGGCTCGAGTCGATCGCGCGGCAGGTGGCTGGGCGCAAGATCGGCGTCGCCGGCGTGCAGGGTGACGCGGCCGAGCCGAAGGCGGCGTCCCCCGCCGCGGCGGGGGCGGATGCCGCCGCCACCAAGAAATCCGCGCTTCGCGCGAAAGCGCTGGCCGACGCGGGCGTCCAGGCGATGCTCGAAGTCTTCCCCGCGGAGATCCGCGACGTGGAGGAGATGTGAACATCCAGGAGATGATGAAGCAGGCGCAGCAGATGCAGGAGCGCCTGCAGAAGCAGATGGCGGAGCTCAAGGTCGAGGGCAACGCCGGCGGCGGGATGGTCAGCGTCGTCGTCAACGGCGCCAAGCAGATTCAATCGCTCAAGATCGATCCGGAGGTCGTCTCGAAAGACGACGTCGAGATGCTGCAGGATCTCATCGTGGCCGCGATCAACGACGCCCAGCGCAAGGCCGACGACCAGATGGCCCAGTCGATGGGCGGCATGATGGGAGGCCTCAAATTACCCGGCATGTGAATGTCTCTACCTGACTCTCTCGTTCGCCTGATCGAGGAGCTCCAACGCCTGCCCGGCATCGGCCCCAAAGGCGCGCAGCGTCTGGCGTTTCACCTGCTCAGGACTCCGCGCGAAGAGACCGAGCGTCTCGCCGAGGCGCTGCGCGAGGTGAAGGAGCGTGTGACGTACTGCTCGGTGTGCAACAACATCACCGACAGCGATCCCTGCGGCTTCTGCCGCAATCCCGACCGCCACCACGACGTCATCTGCGTCGTCGAGGAGCCGCAGAATGTCAGCGGCATCGAGAAGACGCGCGAGTTCAAGGGCGTTTATCATGTGCTGATGGGCGCGCTGTCGCCGCTGCAGGGGATCGGACCGGACGATCTCAGGATCAAAGGCCTGCTGGAACGCGTCGCCAACGGCGTCAGCGAGGTGATTCTCGCCACCAACCCGAACGTCGAAGGCGAAGCGACGGCCATCTATCTCGCGCGGCTGTTGAAGCCGCTCGGCGTGAAGGTCACCCGGATCGCGATGGGCGTGCCCGTCGGCAGCGACCTCGAATATGCCGACGAGGTGACGATGCACAAGGCGATGGAAGGCCGACGGGAGGTCTGACGAGCGTGATGCCTCAATCGTACGAACTTCCGGCAGCGCTACTGCTCCTGGTCGGCGGCGCGCTCGCGTGCTTTGCCGGGTACCGCCTCTTCCGCATCGTGCTCGGCATCTACGGGTTCATCGCCGGCGCGATGTTCGCCAGCTCGATGGTGGGCGCGGCGCATGCGGTCGGCATGATCGTGGCGGCGGTCATCGGCGGCGTCGCCGGCGCGATCGTGCTCGTGTTCGCGTACTTCGTGGGCATCGCGCTCATCGGCGCGGGGATCGGCGCGCTGGTGGCGCACGCCGGGTGGACGCAGTTCGGCACCGGCGATCCGCCCTGGCTGCTCATCGTCCTGCTCGCGGTCGTCGGCGCGGTCGGCGCGATGCTGCTGCAGCGCTACGTGATCATCGTGGGCACCGCGTTCGGGGGCGCGTGGACGCTCATCATCGGCGCGCTCGCGCTCACCGGCGATCAAACGGCGGCGCGGGCGACGTCGACCGCCAACGTCTGGATTCTCTATCCGATGGCGCCCGCACCAGGCCAGCGATGGCTGCCGTTCGCCTGGATCGCGCTGGGGCTCGTCGGCGCGGCTGTGCAGCTCGGCGTCACAGGTAAGAAGCGCAATTAACAATTAACAATAGACAATTTACAAAGGGGACGCATGGCGACTTTTGAACGGCACGTCGACGTCGAGTGGAAGGGATCGGTGATGGAAGGCAAGGGCGAGGCGAAAGCGGGCACCGGCGCGTTCACACTGCCGGTGGCGTTCCCGGCGCGCATCGGCGAGCCGGGCGGCAAGACGAGCCCCGAGGAGTTCATGGCCGCCGCGCACGCCGCGTGCTACGCGATGGCGCTCAACGGCACGCTCGGCCGCAAAGGCGGATCGGCCGATCGCACGGTCGTGCGCGCGACGGTCACCGCCGACAAGGGTGACGCCGGGATCAAGATCGTCTCGTCGAAGCTCGAGGTCACGGCGTACGGGTTGAAGGGGGTCGACAAGGCGCAGTTCGCCGAGATCGCCAAGGAAGCCGAAGGCAAGTGCCCGGTGTCCAATGCGTATCGCGGGACGATGCAGATCACGCTCGAGGCGAAAGTCGCCTGAGCAGCGGTGGCCGGCCTGCGCTGATGTAGAGTACGCGTCTTGACCATTTTTCCGGGAGGTTCACGCTCATGTCATATGCCATTCGATTCGTTTTCGCCGCCGCTGCGGTCTGCGCCCTCGCGGTGTACCCGTCGGCCCAGACCCTGGCGCAGGGCAAGCTGACGGACACGATTCCCGCGTCCGGCGGGAACATCGGCATTCAGCCGATCAACCACGCGACGCTGCAGATCACGCATGGGGACCACGTGATCGACGTCGATCCGGTCGCGCAGGGGAACTACGCGAACCTCGTCGCGCCCGACATCATTCTGATTACCGACATCCACGGCGACCATCTCGATCTGGCGACCATCGCGAAGCTGAAGAAGGCGAATACCAAGATTGTTGCGCCGGCGGCGGCAAAGATCGAGGGCGCGATCGTGATCGGCAACGGCGAGACCAAGACCGTGGACGGCGTGAGCATCGAGGCGGTGCCGATGTACAACCTCACGCGCGGGCCGGCGGCGGGGCAGTTCTTTCACGACAAGGGGCGCGGCAACGGGTACATCGTCACGCTGGGCGGGAAGCGGATCTACATCGCGGGCGACACCGAGTGCACCCCCGAGGTGAAGGCGCTCAAGAACATCGACGTGGCGTTCGTGCCGATGAACCTGCCGTACACGATGCCGCCGTCGGAAGCCGCCGAGTGCGTGAAGGCGTTCAAGCCGGCGATCGTGTATCCGTATCACTACCGCGGGTCGAATCTGGACGAGTTCGCGTCGGCGCTGAAGGGCACCGGGATCGACGTGCGGATCCGCGACTGGTACGTGAAGTAGGCGTCGGATTGCGAAGTGTGCCGAGGCGGGCACGCGCGTTGACCCGCCTCGCACCGATTCGCTAGTATTGGGGTTCCGCTCGTCGGCGCGCGCCCGCCTTGTTCCTCAGTAGCTCAATGGTAGAGCATCCGGCTGTTAACCGGAGGGTTGCTGGTTCGAATCCAGCCTGAGGAGCCAATTTCCGATAGCCGGGAATTTTCCGAGATGCCGGTGGTGGCACATGCGTTACCCTGCGAGTGAGGCCATGAGAATGTACGCCTTAGGGAGTTCATCGTGACGAACAGCAGACCGGCGGCCTTTTCCACCATCCTTGCCCTGAGCATGCTCGCCGCTTGCTCCGGTCGGCCCGCTGCAACAGCGGCGCGGACCCCACCGATCGACACGTCATCGCCACCGATGGCCGTCGGACACGCCCTCGCCCAGAGCCCTCCGGCGAGTGCGCCACCCGAGAAGGTCACGACGGTCATAGAGCCGGCCAAAGACGGGACGACGGTGGCGGCGGTGTGGAAGACGCGAACGGCGCTCGCCGGCAAGAAGGTGACGCTACGCGGCAAGGTCGTGAAGTACACCAGCGCCGTTCTCGGTGTGAACTGGATCCACCTCCAGGACGGCACTGGAAAAGCCGCCGACGGATCCAACGACATCACGGTCACCAGTGAGATGGAAACCAAGGTGGGCGACGTGATCACGGTCACCGGCACGGTCGTGCTGAACAAGGACCTGGGGTCGGGCTACAACTACCCGGTGCTCATCGAGCACGCGAGCATCGTGAACAGATAGGGAAACC
>JADGOC010000182.1 GCA_017883165.1 Acidobacteriota bacterium | reverse complement strand
AACCGGGGCTGGAACCGCGTCCACCAAGCTCGTCCGCCGTTCAGAAGTTTTCCGCAATCCGCCTTCGGAAGGCCTGTGGAAAACCGTGCGTCTACCGGAATCCTTCGAGAAAATTGCCCATTAGCGTGTTGAAATCTCCGTCTTTTTTGCGCAGATCTTCGACCTTCCGAATCGAGTGAATGACGGTCGAATGATGCTTGCCGCCGAAGCTGCGTCCGATCTCGGGCAGCGAGGCATGCGTGAGCCCCTTACACAAATACATGGCGATTTGACGAGGCATCGCAACAGATTTGGAATTATTCCGAGATTTCAGGTCGACCATCTTCAGGTTGTAGTAGTCGGCCACGAACTTTTGAATCAGCTCGATCGTCACCGCTTTCGTTTCGTGTTCGAGAATGTTCTTCAACACCTCTTGAGCAAGCGATAACGTGATCTCCTGGCCGGTCAGCGACGCATACGCAATCAGACGAATCAGCGATCCCTCAAGCTCGCGGATGTTCGACTTGATGCGTCCCGCGATGTAGATCGCCACATTGTCGGGCAGCGGCACCGCTTCGGTCTCCGCTTTCTTCTTCAAGATCGCCACCTTCGTCTCGAGGTCGGGCGATTGAATGTCGGCGATGAGTCCCCACTCGAAGCGTGACCGCAGCCGTTCCTCGAGCGAGGGAATCTCGTGCGGCGGACAGTCGCTGCTGAGCACAATCTGCTTCTGTGAGTCGTAGAGCGCATTGAAGGTGTGGAAAAACTCGGTTTGGGTCCCCTCTTTTCCGGCGAGGAACTGGATGTCGTCGACCAGCAGGACATCGACGGTGCGATAGCGCTCGCGAAAATCGATTACGCGATCGTACCGGACCGCGTTGATCATCTCGTTCATGAAGCGCTCGGACGAAATGTAGGTCAGCTTCAACTGATGATCGTGCTGCAGGACGTAGTGTCCGATGGCGTGCATCAAGTGCGTCTTGCCGAGGCCGACCCCGCCGTAGATGAACAGCGGGTTATACGATCGCGACGGCGCTTCGGCGACCGCGCGGGACGCGGCGTGCGCAAATTGATTAGAGGACCCGACGATAAACGTGTCGAATGTGTAACGCGGATTCAGCGGATTCAACCCGACCGGACCGGGCGTCGTCACTGGCGGTGCGGCTGTTTCGAGCGCCGCGACCTCGTCTGGGCTGAGCGTCGCGACCGTCGCGCCGTCGCCTTGATCGGACACAAAGGTCACGATGAGCGCGCCTTTCTTCAACTCGTCCATCGCTTCGCCGATCACGCCCGAGTAGTGCTTCGTCAGCCAGCTCTTGAACAGGGGATTCGGTACGCGCACCGTCACCGAGGCGCTATCTTCTGCGACGAAGCTGGTCGGCTTGAACCAGGTATAGAAGCTATGCCGGTTTACCTTGGTTTCGATGCGGGCGAGAATCTGGTCCCAGACGTCCATTGGGCTTAAAAATGGGCTTTTCCACAGTTTTTTCCACAGGTGTGGAAAACTTTGGGAGGAGACCAAACACGCATGGGGTCGGTTGGTGGTTCAGGTCGAAATTCAGAAGGAGGCCGACTGTAACACAACCCATTAACGTTGACACCTTCTGAACGCCTTCGCTAACATTGAGGGTTCGTTTTACCGAAGGGACCTCATGAAGGGCAAGCGCACGTTCCAACCGAATACCCGCCACCGCAAGAAAACGCACGGTTTTCTGGTGCGGATGAGCACCAAGAACGGACGTCTCGTGCTGAAACGACGCCGAGCCAAGGGCCGCAAACGCCTCACGGTCAGCAGCGAATAATAGTGGCACCGGCCGCTTTCCGGCCCCAGGAACGGATCCGCCGCCGCGCCGAATTTCAGCTGATTTACACGCAGGGTGCACGCATCCACGGCCGCTACAGCACGATCTTCGTCCTGGCCAACACGCTGAAGATCGGCCGGCTGGGAATCGCGGCGACCAAGAAACTGGGTGGATCGGTCGAGAGAAACCGCGCTAAACGATTGATTAGAGAGGTCTTCCGTCGAAACAAGGTCGCTTCGGGCCTCGACGTCGTGGTCGTACCCAAGCGCGAGCTGCTCGACGCCAGCCTGACTGTTCTTGAAGCTGATTACCTCAACGCACTCGAACGGCGACTCCGCCCACGGCGATAACGAACACCGATCCGTGTCGGTGGCGCTCGCCCTCGCCCTTATTAAAGGCTATAAGCTGCTTATTTCACCGTACTTTAGAGGCTCCTGTCGCTTTCTGCCGTCGTGCGCCGACTACGCCGCCGAGGCACTGGCGCGCCACGGGTTCATCCGCGGCGGGTGGCTCGCCGCCAGGCGTCTCGCACGCTGCCACCCCTTGTGCGCGGCCGGCCACGATCCCGTTCCGGTGAAACGCTGATGGAACGCCGCGTTCTCCTCGCCATCTTTTTGTCGTTTCTGGTGCTGTGGGGTTACCAGGCGCTGGTCGGCAAACCGGTGCCTAAACCGACGGCACTGGGGACCCTAAGCACCACAACCGGGGCGGGCAACGCGCGTGGCGCTGCCCAAGCCGCGCTGAATCCGACCGTTCCCACACGCGCCACCGCGCCGGCCGCGGCGACGCTCCTCGGCGCCGTCGCCGAGCGCGACGTCCGCGTCGAAACGCGCGACGTCGTCGCCGTCTTCACCAATCGCGGCGCGCGCCTCAAGAGCTGGCGGCTTAAACATTTTCTCGATCAGAAGAAAGAGCCGCTCGAGATCGTCGCCAGCGAGCTCTCCGACACGCAGCCGCTCCCCTTCTCGCTCCGCGTGAGCGACGATGGCGTGACGGCGACGCTGAACAGCGGGCTGTACGCCGTCACGGCGGAGCCGGCCGGGGACGCCGCGGCGTCCGCGCCGAGCGATCTGCGGTTTGAGTACCGCGACAGCACCGGCATCCACGCGATCAAGGAATTTCACTTCAACCCGACGTCGTACATCGTGACGTTCCACAGCGTCGTCACCCAGGGCGACCAGGCGCTGGCGCCGATCATTCAGTGGGGACCGGCCGTCGGAGACATCGTGACGGAAGTGAGCCGCTTCACGGTCAAGGCCGAGGGGCTACACGCCGCGGCGGGAAAAATTCAGCGGCTGGCGCCGAAGGACATCGCGAAGCAGGCGTCGTACGAAGGCGATTTCCAGTACGCCGGCGTGGACGATCAGTATTTCATGACCGCCGCGATCTTCCCAGGCCAGAGCCGGATCATCTATCAGCCGATCTCGATCCCCCCGCCGGAGGGATCGAAAGAGGCGTCGCGCGACCTCGTGTCGTATGCGATCGAGCCGGCGCGTCGCGACGTGCCGATCAAGTTCTTCGCCGGGCCGAAGGACTTCGACGTGCTCTTCTCGATCGACCACGACTTCGTGCGCGCGATCAACTTCGGCATGTTCGCCTTCCTGGTCGTGCCGCTGCTGCGATCGCTCAAGTGGCTCAATGGGTACGTCGGCAACTACGGCTGGTCGATCATCCTCCTGACAGCCATCATCAACGCGATCATGTTCCCGCTGCGCCACAAGAGCGTCGTGTCCATGCGGAAGATGCAGGAGATTCAGCCGCAGGTGAAGGCGATCCAGGATCGCTACGCGAAGCTCAAGGCGACCGACCCGGCCAAGCAGAAGATGAACCAGGAGCTGATGGCGCTCTACAAGGAGCGCGGCGTCAACCCGGCCAGCGGCTGCGTGCCGATGCTCCTGACGATGCCGGTGCTCTTCGCCTTCTACGCGCTGCTCTCGACGGCGATCGAGCTGCGCGGCGCGCCGTTCATCCTGTGGATTCACGATCTCTCGCTGCACGACCCGCTCTACATCACACCGGTTCTGATGGGCGTCAGCCAGGTCTGGCAACAGCGCATCACGCCCCAGGTCGGCGCCGATCCCGCGCAGCAGAAGATGATGATGCTGATGCCGGTCGTCTTCACGTTCATGTTCTTGTGGGCGCCGGCCGGCGTCGCGATCTACTGGCTGATGGCGAACCTGTGGGGCATCGGCCAGCAGTACCTGACCAACTACCTGATCGGGCCGCCGAAGGTGCACAACATCAGGCCGCCCGCGGAGCGGCAGATGAAGCGCGTCGGCGGCGGTAAGACCGACGCAGCCGCGCGAGAGACATAGCCATGCCAGACACCACGCAACCGATCGTCGACTTTCTTGTTCAGTTCACGGCCGCGCTGGGAATCAAGGCGACCGTCGGCGTCGAACAGACGGCCAACGGCCCGCGGCTCAACATCGCGGGCGAGGAGGCCGAGCTCCTCGTGCGGCACCGCGGCGAGCCGCTCAAGGCGCTGCAGCACGTCGTCGACATGGCGTACGGACGCAGCCTTCCCGACGATCAGCGCGTGTTTGTCGATGCGCTCGAATATCGCAAGGGCAAGGACGTCGAGCTGACGCAGATGGCGAAGCTGATCGCGGAAAAAGTGAAACAGAGCGGCGTCGATCAGCAGCTCGGTCCGCTCAATCCGTACGAACGCCGCCTCGTCCACATCGCCGTGGCGGAAGTGCCCGGGGTAACCACAGAAAGCATCGGCGACGCGTTCTCGAAAACGGTTCACATCTCGTTACGCAAATAGTGGCTGGTGGCTCGTGGCTGGTGGCTGGGCACACCAGCCTCACCATTGGCGATCGGCGACATGTTCTCCACCACCGATACAATCATCGCGATTGCGACGCCGCCGGGGCGCGGCGGCATCGGCGTCGTGCGCCTGAGCGGTCCGGACGCGCACGCGGTAGCGCGGCGGTTGATTGCGCATGACGCGCCGCTCGAGCCGCGTCACGCAACATTCACGTTAGTCCGCCTTCCGCCGCTTCGCGGCTTCGGCGGGACAAGGAACGCGGACACAACGAACGACATCGATCAAGTCGTCGCGCTCTACTTCCCCGCTCCGGCTTCCTATACGGGAGACGATGTGGTGGAGCTGAGCGCGCATGGAAGCCCGGTCGTCCTGCGGGCCATCGTCGCGGCGGCGATCGACCGCGGCGCGCGGCTCGCCGAGCCGGGCGAGTTCACGCTGCGCGCGTTCCTGAACGGCCGGATCGATCTCACGCAGGCCGAAGCGGTCGCCGATTTGATTGACGCCGCGACGCCGCTGCAGGCGCGAGCCGCGTTCGATCAGCTGCAGGGCACGCTCACGCGCGCGATCGGCGAGATCGACGCGGCGCTTTTCGATCTCATCGCGCGACTCGAGGCGTCGGTCGATTTTCCCGAAGAGGGCTATCACTTCGTCGAGGCCGGCGAGCTGGCGGCGGCGATCGATCGGTTGATCGCGCGGCTTGGCGCGCTGCTCGTGGGCGCGCGGCGAGGCCGGCTCGTGCGCGAAGGGCTGCAGATCGCGATCGCCGGCAAGCCGAACGTCGGAAAGTCGAGCGTGTTCAATGCGCTCGCCGGCGCGTCGCGCGCGATTGTCGCGGACGCGCCCGGCACGACACGGGATCTGGTGACCGAGGTCGTCGATCTGGACGGCCTGCGCGTCACGCTCATCGACACCGCGGGTTTGCGCGAAACGGGCGACGAGGTGGAAGCCCAGGGCGTCGATCGCGCGAGGCAGGCCCAGATGGTGTCCGATCTGACACTCTTCATCGTCGATCGGTCGCAAAGTCTCGATCCTGAAGATCTTCTTCAATCTACTGATAACAAAAGACTTATTGTCGCAAACAAGGCCGATCTTCCTCCGGCATGGCGGCGCGACGACACGGTGGAAATCTCCGCCAAGACCGGCGAGGGGCTCGATGCGCTGCGCACCCGCATCGCGCAGGCGCTCGATGCGGAGCCGCTCGCCGATCGGCCCGAACTCACCAACGTGCGTCACATCGCGCTCGTGCAGCGGGCGTACGACGCACTCGGGCGCGCGCGTGCGGCGTCGCTCGCCGACGGCGGATCGCTCTCGGAAGAATTCGTGCTCGCCGACTTGCAGGACGCGCGCGCGGCGCTTGAAGAAATCGCGGGCCGCCGGGCGCCGGACGATCTGCTCGCGCACATCTTCGCGCGGTTTTGTGTTGGAAAGTAAGATCACGCTCGTTGTTGATCATCTATGAAGAAGCAGTTCGACGTGATTGTGATCGGCGCCGGCCACGCCGGATGCGAGGCGGCGTACGCCGCGGCGCGCCTCGGCGCGCACGTCGGACTTTGCACGCTGTCGCGCGACACGGTCGCGCACATGCCGTGCAATCCCGCGATCGGCGGCACCGCGAAGGGACATCTCGTCCGCGAGATCGACGCGCTCGGGGGATTGATGGGCCGCGCGATCGACGCGACCGGGATTCAGTTCAAGCTGCTCAATCGCAGCCGCGGCCCCGCGGTGTGGTCGCCGCGCGCGCAGGCGGACAAGAAGATCTACGGCCGCTGGGTCGAGCGCGCGCTCGACGCCGAGCCGAACATCGAATGGTTGATCGGCAGAGCGGGCCAGGTGCTCGTCAACCACGGCCGCGTGGCCGGCCTCGCGATGGAGGACGGCGACGCCTACGCCTGCCGCTCGCTCATCGTCACCACCGGAACGTTTCTGAACGGGCTCGTGCACATCGGGCCCGAGCAGCATCCGTCGGGACGCGCCGGCGAGCCGCCGTCGCGCGAGCTCGCGGAGTCGCTGAAGGCGTTCGGCTTCGAGTGGGGACGGCTCAAGACCGGGACGCCGCCGCGGCTCGATCGCGACAGCATCGATTTCGCGGGTCAGGTGGAGCGGGGCGCGTTTTCGATCGAGCGCGGCGACGATCCGCCCGTGGCGTTTTCATTTCTCACGGCGCGGATCGATCGGCCGCGCATCGATTGCTATCTCCTGCACACCAACGATCGCGTCCGCGATCTCGTGCGGGCCAACATCGATCGCTCGCCGCTCTTCAATGGACAGATCCGCGGCATCGGGCCGCGCTACTGTCCCTCGCTCGAGGACAAGATTGTCCGCTTCCCGGACAAGGAGCGGCATCAGGTCTATCTCGAGCCGGAAGGGCTCGAGGCGCGCGAGATCTACGTCAACGGCTTTTCGATGAGCCTTCCGCGCGACGTGCAGGCCGATCTCGTTCATGCGCTGCCGGGGCTCGAGGACGCGGTCATGCTCCGTCCCGGCTACGCGGTCGAGTACGACTTCATTCAACCGACCGAGCTCACACGGTCGCTCGAGGCCAAGCGCGTCGCGGGACT
>JADGOC010000181.1 GCA_017883165.1 Acidobacteriota bacterium | reverse complement strand
GCGCGGGGCTGATGCGCGTGAAGATCGAGGATGCGCTTGGTTTGTTCGGCGGAGACAACCTGACGACGCTGGACGCCGGCGGCGGCGTCACCGGCTTTCTGACGAACCGGATTGGGGTCAGCTGGGACGTGCGATACTTCCGCAGCGTGGAAGGACCGGTCCTCGGGAACAGCATCGCCCCAGAGCAGTTGTCTTTCTGGCGGGCGAACATGGCGCTCGCGATTCGGTTCTGATACGGAGTGTTTGTGAATCGCAGGATCCGGAACTGTTGCGTCATCGCGCTCCTGGCGGCCGGTACGATCGTCGGCGCCGCCGAAAGCGTCCGCATCGTCCCGATCGTGTCGGACAACCAGGTGCTGGTGTCAGTCGACCTGGCGGACGCCTACACGGACGCGGTTCGCGAGTCGATCTCCAGCGGCTTGCGGACGACGTTCACCTACGACGTCGAGTTGCGGATGATGGTGCCTGTCTGGGTGGATCGGACGATTGCGAGCTCGGTCGTCAGCACGAGTGACCAGTACGACAACCTGACGAGGCGTCACAGCTTGTCGCGTCTGGTGGATGGCCGCGTCGATGAGGCGCTCGTCACCGAAGATGAAGCCGTCGCGCAGAAGTGGCTGACGTCGCTCAACCGCCTGCCGCTCTGCCGGACCACGAAGCTCGAGACCAACCGCGACTACTACGTCCGCATCCGCGCGCGCGCGCGGCCTATGAGCAGCTCGCTGATCGGCTGGATCAGCGCCATCAGCGGCCAGGCCAAGTTCACCTTCATTCCCTAGTCACGCGCTGTTCTCTCGTCCGCTTATTTCTTCGCAAGAGACTCCATGCCGCTGGCTTTGATAAGCGGAGCGGCCTTGGGACCCGCCAGGAACTGAAGCAGCGCCCTGACGGCATCTGCGTTCGTGGATTGAGCGCCGATACCAGCCGTCATGATCAGCGGACTCTGAAATTCCGCCGGCAAGAGGCCCAGGACGTCGACGCCGCGCACGTGCAGTTCGCTCACGGGCGCGAGCACGAGCTCGTGCTCGCCCTCCGCGACGCTCTCTGCCGGACGCCCCGACACCGTCTGCAGCGTCGTCTTCGATGCGGTCGCGTCGGCGATCCCCAGGCGGCGAATCATCTCGTTGAAGGCGGCGGTCGCGGCGCCTTCTTTGGCATACGTGATCGATGTCGCCGCCAGCAAACGCCGCTTCAGCGCATCGGCCGTGCTGATATCGCTTCGGGAGGCGCCCGCCCGTATCCCGACACCCAGATCCGACCGGGCCACATCGGTGTGGGTACCGGCCGTGATCTTGTTCTCGTTGATCAGATCGTCGATGACGGTTGGCGTGAGAATCGCGAGATCGAATGCCTGCCCGCCCTCAATCGTTCGCTTGAGCGCCGCGGACGCACCGTATTCGATCTCGACGTGGCGCCCTGACGCGCGCTCGTACTCCGGCAGAATCTTTTCCATGGCGCCTCTGATGCCCATGGAGCAGATCACGTGGATGCCGACCGATTGTGCGGCGGGCTGGGGATGCAGGACCAACTTCTGCACGCGCCAGTTCGCGGTTTCCGCCGCGTAGATCTCGTATTCCGACGGGCAGGCCAGCTGGTGCGCGCCCGAGAACTGCTTGAGCTGACGCCCGGAGCGGCCGATCACGCCGAGCACCTGGCCGTCGAGCGACACCTTGAAGATCCGCCCGGGGAACGTGCTTTCTCCGACGAACATCACCTGATGGGGTCCTGGTGTGATGCAGATCGCGTTCGGCTGCCCGACCACCGCGGCCAGGCGCGCGCCGGTTGGCGTATTGCCGTTGACGGCGCGGCTTGCGGGATCGGGTGGAACATCGATGGTAAACATCCGCAAGAACGTGCCGTCGGTATCGAAGACCTGGATGCGCCGGTTCGTGCGATCGCCGACGTAGATGTTGTCGTGGCTGTCTATCGCGATGGTATGCGGAAGGCTGAATTGCCCGGGCCCGCTCCCCTTCTCGCCCCACGACTTCACCCAGTCTCCGTTCTTGTCGTATTTGGCGACGCGGGAATTGATGTAGCCGTCAGTGATGTAGATGTTGCCGGCGGAATCCCACGCGACGTCGGTCGGCTGGCGGAACAGTCCATCGACGGCCGGGAGCGGCGGATCGACGTGCTCCCACGGCTTCGTCTCTTCGTCCGCCGATTCTTTCCGGCGTCCAAAGACCATGACGACGCGGCCGGCCTGGTTGAACTTGATCACCATGTCGGAGCCTTTGTCGATGGCCCAGATGTTGTCGTCCTTGTCGATGCGCACGGTGTGGGCTTCGGACCAGCCGTAGAGGCCCTTGCCGATCTCGCGGAGGAACTCGCCTTTGGGGCCGAACTCGAGCAGTTGCGCCGCCGCGGGAGCGAACGCTGGGCCGCCCGCGCTGTTCGAGCGCGTGAACACGAAGACGTGGCCTTTGGAGTTCACCGCCACGCCGGGCACTTCGCCGAAATTTGTGCCGGGCGGAAGCTCGAGGAAATCGGGAACGGAATCGAAAGAGATGTCTGGCGCGCGCTGCTGCGCGAACGCGGGCGGAGCCAGCACGGCGAGCAAGGCGAACACACAGGCTTTCATGGCGCGATTGTAGCGCCGTGACGTCTTGGAATGTCGCGGCTCGACGCGGTCGAAGGGTGTGGCGCTGCTCAGGCGTCAGCGCACGATGAGCGTCAACCGCATTAGTGGTTTGCTGTCTGCGGTGGTACAGATGCCATGTCGGCCGGCGCCGGCGCGACATCGGCGTCAGTCGTCGGCGGTTGATCGCGCTGTGTCAGTTCAGCGGCGATCTTGCGGCGCCGATCCTGACACTCCAGAAAGCGCGAATACGGCACGAGGACGTGCACGGGCGAGTCAGTCATACCTGAGTCCGAGGGCGCCACTCGCGAACGTGCGCCAATCGATCATGGCCGGGCGTCTTGTGACGATCTGTCGACGGCATACAGCAACTCCGCGACCGTGGCTGGTGGAGCGCCGCGCCACGCGAGCAGTATGACCGCCGGCGGCACCAGGCAGGTCACCAGCAACAATGCACCATTGCCGACGGTGACGCCCGCGCCCGCGATCACGCCGCACGCGCCGATCACGATCACCGCCACGCACCACGCGCCGACCAGCCGCGCGCGAGAAGTATCCTTCAACATCGCTTCTGTCCTCTTTCGATTCTGCCGCTGGAGATGAAGGGCGTTACCGTTCCGACCATTCGACGAACGACTGTGGAATCTCGCCGTGAACGATCATGACGCGCAGCACGCGGTCCTCCCGCAGAAGTTCAGCGGCTCCGGTCCGAGCCGCTTCGACGGAGGCGTAACGGGCCCAGGCCTGGGGCATGCCTGACGCCGAGCCGCGTCTCATGGTGGTCACAAGCCTAAACATCGATTCCGCCAGGCGCGAGCACGGTCCGAATCTCTCGCAAGGCGTTCCGAAGCATTTTCCGCAAGTCGCCGCTGGGCAGCCGCCCGATGTCCTTGTCGAGCGTCGACAGCAACAGTGACGTTTCGTTTCCGACGTCCATGGCTGCACCCAACGCGTGGACGTCGGCTCGGACCGCGACCGACACATGGTCCCTGGCCAACCATCCAGCGTACCGCTCGAGTTCATACAACGGACGCTTCAGGGCGTCGCGAGGCTGTGTCACATCAGGCGGCATGTCAGTACTCCGGGGCTCGTCGCTTACCGTGGACGACCCGTCAACACCGGTACGAGCAGATATTCGGAAAGCGCGTCGGCGGTGGCAAACACCTGTCCCGTCCCGTGGTGCTTCACGTGCAGGGTCTCGCCTCCGTCGCCGGCGAACGTCATGTCGATGCGATCCTCACGCGGCGGAAGGCCGTTGGTCAGCGCGAAGCGGTAGTGGCAGACCATCGTTGCCGCCTCCAGATTCGGCGTGACCGCGAGGGAGACGGCCGCGGGTGCCGGCTTGCGAACCACGAAGCCGCCGTCGGGTACCGTGGCTTCCACGACAATGTCGCGCGCGCGGTCTCCCACAAACTCGCTGCGGAAGGCGTCGACATCGCGCGTCACCGTGGCGCGGAGCTCGTCGATGACTCGCTGGCCATTGCGGCGGACGAGGTCAGCCTTTCGCGCGGCTATCTCGTCCTCCGTGACACGCACCGTGTCACGCCTGCGCTCGTCATCGGCGATCCGCTTGATCCAGTCCGCAACCGCGACACTCGTATTCATGTCAACGCCCTTTTCAACCATAGAGTCTGGCCGTTCGACCGCCGTCAAGCGCGATTGCGGTGCGGCTTCGTGAAATCGTGAAACGGATGTGAGTCGCGGGAGACGCGCCCGACACGGACCAAAGTTGGGCCGGTCGGCGCGCATCCTTTAGTGATGGCAGAGAGGATGCACTGCTCGAACGCAGGCTGGCTCAGTTCTGGATGACAGGATCAACTATACACCACGAGGTATACTGGTGCTCTCGCTTTGCTGAGCCGTGCGGCCCAGCTGGCCCTCAGCCCTCACCAAAGCATCTTCTCGGAGGGCGCATGCCACAGACCGTCCTGATCGCTACCTCTCTCCTCCTGATCCGGTGAGCGGATTCTTCCGGCCGCTGTGGCGCACCACGGCGCCGTCGTCGGAGAAACCGTTTCGCGACGAGCTGCTCAGCATCGAGCGGCTCGAAGAGCGTGCATTGGCGCTCGCGGCGAGCTTCACCATCGACCCGAGCCCGCGGCGCCGTGCCCGCAACATCTTTCCTCGGTTCCATGACAACGCCCGCGTGCTGCGGGACGCGTACCGAACCTTGGCGGACGATGTCCGGACCGGGCAGTTTGTCACCGCCGCGGCAGAATGGCTGCTCGACAACTTCCACCTGGTGACGTCAGAGATCCGAGACATCCACCTGCATCTGCCCGGTACCTACTACCGGCAACTGCCCACGCTCGCATCGCGTGAGCAAGCGGGTCACACGCGGATCTACGCGATGGCCGTCGAGCTGGTGCGTCACAGCGACAGTCGGATCGACCGTCAGCAGCTCGCGGTGTTCGTCAACAGCTACCAGCGCATCGCCCCGTTGACGATCGGCGAGCTCTGGGCGTGGCCCAGCATGCTGAAGCTGGCGCTCATCGAGAACCTCAGACGTCTGGCCGTAGAGACATTGGAGGCGCGCCGCGCGCGCGTGACCGCCGACTCGTACGTGACGCGGATCGAACGCGAAGGTGGAGACACCACACGACCGTTGCCGTCAGGCCTCGACATTGCCTTTGTCGTCCAGCTCCTGCATCGGGTCCGCGAGTATGGTCTTCGGCTGTCGTCGATCCGTGCGGCGGTCGAGGAGCACCTCGCGTCGCAGGAGACGACCGCGGAAGCGGCGATTCGCGGCGAACACCAGCGTCAGGCGGCGGCGCAGGTGTCGGTCGCGAATGCGATTACGAGCCTGCGCCTCTGCTCCGTGCTCGACTGGCGCCAGTATTTCGAATCGGTCAGCCTGGTTGAGCAGGTGCTGCAGCGCGATCCGGCCGGCGCGTACGGGCGGATGGACTTCCTGAGCCGCGACCGGCAGCGACAGGCGGTCGAGGAGCTTGCGCCCGCGTCCGGAGAGGCGCAGATGCGGATGGCGCTCAAGGCCGTGGAGAGCGCCCGGCAGGCGGTCGTGCGCGGGTCGGTCGCCGATCGCGCGGCCCACGTCGGGTACCACCTCATCGATCGGGGGCGTCGCGATCTCGAAGCCGACGTCGCGTATCGGCCTCCGCTCGCCAAACGGATACGGCGTCTGGTGTTCGCGCACACGACGTTCGTTTATCTGGGCCCGATCGCGATCATGACGGCGCTCTTGCTGGCCGCGAGCGCCGCGTACCTTCGGCATGAGGGCGGATCCACACGCGTCGTGATCGTCGCGCTGCTGCTTCTGCTGATCCCGGCCGCCGACATCGCGATCGCGCTTGCCCAGCGCGTGATCGCCTGGGCGCTCCCGCCCCGTCGTCTGTCTCGTCTCGACTTCAGCGATCGCGTTCAGCGCATCCCGGACGATGCCCGCACGATGGTCGTGGTGCCTACCCTGCTGACGAGCACCGAGTCCGTGGCGGAGCTGTTGGAGCACATGGAGGTGCTCGCGTTGGGCAACCTCGATCCGTGCATCCATTTCGCCATCCTCGGCGATTTCGTCGACGCCGATTCGCGCGAGCTGCCCGGCGATGCACCGATTCTTGCCGCCGCACGCGCGGGTATCGAGAACCTCAATCGACGGTTCGGCCCCGAACACGCGGATCGCTTTTTTCTGTTTCATCGCGAACGGCGCTGGAATGCTCAAGAACACGCGTGGATGGGGTGGGAGCGCAAACGCGGAAAGATCGAGGAATTCAATCGGCTGCTCAGAGGCGCCTCCGACACGAGCTTCAGCGTGCAGGTCGGCGACATGGGCATCCTCGCGTCGGTGCGCTATTGCATCACGCTCGATACGGACACGCGTCTGCCTCGCGACGCCGCGAAAGCGCTCGTCGGCATCATTTCGCATCCCTTGAACCGTCCGCGCTTCGACGCGCGCGTCGGCCGCGTCATGGAAGGCTACGGGATTCTGCAGCCTCGAGTCAGCGTCACGCTGGCCAGCGCGGCCGGATCACTGTTCGCCCGCACGTACGCCGGCCACACCGGCGTGGACCCGTATACGACCGCCGTGTCCGATCTGTACCAGGATCTCTTCAACGAAGGCATTTTCACCGGCAAAGGCCTCTACGACGTCGACGCGTTCACCGCGGCGCTCGAGGGTCGCGTGCCGGAGAACATGCTCCTGTCGCACGACCTCTTCGAGGGCCTCTATGCGCGGACGGCCCTTGTCTCGGACGTCGAGGTCGTCGACGACTATCCGTCGAGCGTCCTGGCGCATGCGAGACGCCAGCACCGCTGGGTACGCGGTGACTGGCAGATCCTGTGGTGGCTCTTTCCGTTCGTGCCGTCCCCGACGGGTCTGCAGCGCAATCGCCTGCCGCTCGTGTCGCGCTGGAAGATCCTCGACAATCTGCGGCGCAGCCTCATGGCGCCGGCGACGGTGGCCGTGCTCCTCCTTGGCTGGACCGTCCTGCCGGGCCGTCCGGTCGCATGGACGGCGATCGGTCTCGCCGCGGTCGCGTTGCCGATCGGTCTGCGACTGTTCCGACTGCTCGGCGGGCCGGTACGGTTGGAATCAGGACCGGCTTTCCTGCGAACCACCATCGAGGATCTCACCACGGACCTCGTCCGTGTCGGATTGCAGCTCGCGTTCCTCGCGAATCAGGCCTACGAGATGCTGCACGCG
>JADGOC010000057.1 GCA_017883165.1 Acidobacteriota bacterium | reverse complement strand
TGTGCGAGCCGATCGAGGAGATGGCTGCCGGCGAATCCGGCGGCGCCTGTCACGAGGGTCGTTGTCGACATCTCTGCCAGGATGAGAAATGCGCCGCGCGCCCTAGCGCGCGCCGCCGAGCGCGCCGTTGAACGGAGAGAAGTTACCGAGGCCCGCGAGCGTAAACGACATAAAGAAGCGGTGATCCGACGGTATCGGCACGCTGCTGAGCCCGCTGAAATTGTAGCTCTGGTACTGGAACGCGATGCCGCAGCACTGCGCGTTGTAGAAGCCGGTGATCTGCTCCTGCACCATCGTCTTGTGGGCCAGGTCGTAGTTGAACGAGTACAAGCCGCCGAACCGATTGTCCATCGTGCGCACGTTCGTTGACACGCCGACCGAGTCGCTCAGATTGGCCGGAACGTTGAAGCCGGACAGTTCGGGAATCAGGAACTGCTTGCTCCACGTCGCCGTCGTCTGGACGCGGTTCGTCCACGAGTAGGTGGCGTAGGCCGAAATGGTCCTGAGCGAATGGTAGCGGGCGTCGAACTCGGCTCGCATCGTCGTATTCACGTCGGTGGACGGCATCGCGCGGACGCTCAACGCGATCGGCGAAAAGTTGCTCGGGGCGCCGCCGGCGGTGAAGCTCGAGGCGTACTGCTGGTCGACGAGCGACGACCGCTGGTCGCTGTAGTAGCTCTGCGACACGTCGACGCTGACGATCTCGCGCGACAGACCCGGGGAACCGGGGATCGTCGACCTGCGCTTCGCGTACAGGTGGTTGCCGAGTCCGTACGTATATTGCGACGCGCCGCCGACAATCGAGTCGGTACCCTCGAGCGGGACGATGAACGAGTAGTTGTCGATCGAGGACGTGCGCTGCACGGTGAGCGTCGGCTCGATCGTGTGCTTGAACTTCTCGGCGTAGCCGTTGTCCGGCGTATCCCAGATCCGATTGAAGACCGGACCGGTGATCTGCGTCTGGACGGTGAAGAACCGCCGGCTGAGGTGCTCGTCGATCTCCACGGGCGTCTGGCCGGGCCCGACCGTCGCCGGGTCGTAGCTCTTGGTGTAGTACGTGTCGCGCCACGAGAGCGACGAGTTCACGGTGAACCATTGCCACTTCTTGAACGGAAACCGGATCGTGGGCGTGAAGTCGAGGCGGGTCAGGCCGGTGTCGACGCTGGTCCCGGAGCTGTTGGTCTGACGCAGGATGTCCACGAACTCCCCGGTCGCGGAAAAATACAACGGCGTGCCGAAGAGCGGCCGCTCGTTGCGCGTCAACGACACGCGCGGCGCCGATCCGGTGAGCGCCGAATCTGTCGTGGTGTAGAAATACTCGGTCCGGTCGAACGTCGCATTGAGGCCGTAGCCGCCGAAGGCGCCGACGACGTTGCCGCCGTAGGTGCGGTTGTTTCTCGAGGCGTCGTTGACGTTCGTGTTGTAGGTCTGATTGGTGACGATGCTCGAGAAATAGCTGACGTTGGCGCGCGCGCGGAGGTTGCCAGGCAGCAACTGGTTCAGGCCGCCGCGCAGATCGAAGCTCCGGCTGCCCGGGACCGGCTTGGTCGTGCCGTCGCCTTGATCGTAGGTCGCCTCGTGTTGATCGAGGAAGTGAGCCTGCAGGTTGCCGGCGTCGATGCCGCCGTAGTTATAGCGGTACTCGCCGGCGAGCCCCTGGCCCACTTTGGAATAGAACTCGTGCTCGATCGTCGCGTCCTGGCTCCGGTCGATCGCCCAGAAGAACGCGTTGTGCAGTTGCTGGCCGCGCAGCGTCGTGATGCCGTAGGTCGGGATGAGGAAGCCGGTCGCGCGATCCTCTTTCTTGGTCGGATAGTAGACGGGGAACGGCAAATACAGCAGTGGGACGCCTTTCACCATGAGCGTGGGTTCCTTCAACACCGTGTAATGATCGATGTTCAGGATGACCGTGCCGGCGGTCAGGCTCCACCGCGGCGTCGGCTGGACGCACGTGCTGAAGCCGCCGTTGATGATCTTGTATTTCTTCGGTCCAATCTTCTCGACCGTTTCGCCGAAGAAATAGACGTCGTTGTCCTGGCCGACGATCGGCGGCGGCGCGACGCCGCCCGCGCGCGGCTGCTGCCTGGGCGGCTGCACGTTGGCGATGCCGCGGGCGTTGTAGAAGGTGCCGAGCCGCGTCGCGGTGTTGAAGTCCGCGCGATCGGCCGCGATCCGGTTCGCGCCCTGGGTGAAGAGCACGTTGCCGGTCGCGATTGCGCGATTCTCGTCGAGAAACAGTTCCACTTCGTCGGCGAAGATCTTGGTGTCGGTCTGTTCGAGCTCGACGCCGCCGACGAGCCTCAAGTGGTTCTCGCCGATCCGCTCGCGGCTCCAGCTGAACGTGTTCTGGTAGCCCGGCAGCGCTTGCGCGCGCGCGGGCACGGCGCCGACGAGAAGCGCGAAGCCGCACAGGAGTGGTGGAAGAAATCGTGGCATCCTTGTTGACGCCTGTTGACATGGACCGCCGAAGGCGTCTTCGGAGAGTATCACGGCCGCCGGCCGCTATTGGTCCATTTCCCGCATCACGTCGCCCAGAAGAAAAATCGATCCGGCCACGACGATCCGCGGCGACAAGCGCCACGCCGCTTCGAGTGCGGCCCGCGGCGACGACGCGATCACGACCGGCAGCGCCGGCTCGATCGCGCGCGCGCGTTCGGCGAGCGCCGAGGGGTCGGCGGCGCGCGGATTCGATGCGCGCGTCACGACGAGCGCGGCCACGACGGGCAACAGCGCCCGAAGCACGGCGTCGACATCCTTGTCGCGCATCGCCGAGAACACGAGCGCCGGCCTCTCGCCGGCTTGTTCCTCAAGGTAGGACGCCAGCGCCGCCGCGCCGGCCGGATTGTGCGCGGCATCGAGCAGCATCTCGCGGCCGTCCGGAAAACGCCGCGCGTCGAGGCGCCCAGGCCACGACACGCGCGCGAGCCCCTCGACGATGGCGGCCGGCGGGACGCCAAGGAGCTCGAGCACCCTCACCGCCACGACGGCGTTGCCGATCTGATGCGCGCCGGCGAGCGCGAGGTCGATGTCGCCGTAGTCGTGCGCGGGCGTGCGGAGGCGGAGCCGCGTCAGTGCACCGGTCGCGTCCGGCTTCAGCCGGACGGCCTCCACGCCGTCCCACGCGCGCACCAGCGGGGCGCCGCGCTCGCGCGCGACGCGCGCGATGGCTTCGCCGGCGTCGGCCGTCACGTCTCCGACCACGACCGGCACGCCGGACTTGATGATGCCAGCCTTCTCAGCCGCGATTTCGCGCAGGCTGCGGCCGAGATACTGCTCGTGGTCGAACGCGATTGACGTGATCGCGGCCGCCACCGGCGTCACGACGTTGGTCGCATCGAGCCGCCCGCCCAGGCCGACCTCGATCACCGCGATGTCGACACCGGCCCGCCGGAACAGCTCGAACGCAATCGCGGTCGTCACCTCGAAGAAGGTCGGCTGCACGTCGAGGGTGCCGGCCGCGCGGAGCGCATCGATGTGGACGCGCACGTCCGCAATCGCGCGGTCGAGCGCCTCGGCGCCGACCCTCTGACCTTCGATCACGAACCGCTCACGGATGTCGATGAGATGCGGCGACGTATAGCGCGCGGATCGCTGTCCCGCGGCGCCGAGCGCCGTGTCCACCATCGCCGTCACCGAACCTTTGCCGTTGGTGCCCGCGACATGAATTGTGCGGAACGCGCGCTCGGGATGGCCGAGGCTCGCGACGATGGCCGCGATGTTCTCGAGCCCGAACTTGATCCCGATCGGCTCGAGCCCGAAAAGATAGGAGAGCTGATCCAATTAGGTAGGCGGCGCGGCGGCGGGCGCCGGCGCGGCTCGGCTGCCGCCCATGAACCGCAGCGCGTTGGCGATGGCGGCCTTCATCTCGCGCCGATCGACGATGAAATCGATCATGCCTTTTTCGAGCAGGAACTCGCTCCGCTGGAATCCGTCTGGGAGCGTCTGGCGGATCGTCTGCTCGATCACGCGCGGACCGGCAAAGCCGATGAGCGCCTTCGGTTCGGCGATGTTCAGGTCGCCGAGCATCGCGAAGCTCGCCGTGACGCCGCCCGTCGTCGGATCGGTGAGGACGCTGATGTAGGGCAGGCGCTCGCGGTCGAGCCGCGCGAGCGCGCCGCACACCTTCGCCATCTGCATCAGCGACAACGCGCCTTCCATCATGCGGGCGCCGCCGGAGCAGCAGACGATGACGACGGGCGAGCGCTTGGCGATGGCGCGCTCGATGGCGCGCGCGATCTTCTCGCCGACGACCACGCCCATGCTCCCGCCGATGAAGCTATATTCCATCGCGGCGATTTCAGTCTCGATGCCGTCGATCGTGCCGGAGGCGGTGATGACCGCGTCCTTGACGCCGGTCGATTCCATCGTCGCCCGGAGGCGCGCTTTGTACGGTTTGGTGTCGACGAACTGCAGCGGATCGGTGGACACGAGATCCTTGTCGTGTTCGATCCACGCGCCGTCGTCGAACAAGAGGCGCAGGCGCTCGGCCGCGCCGATGCGGTTGTGGTGCGCGCATTTCGGGCAGACGTTCAGGTTCGTCGCAAGGTCCTTGTTGTAAATGATCTGCGAGCAGCCCGGACACTTGACCCAGAGGCCTTCCGGGACCCGGCTGGCCTGCGCCTTCGCCGGCGGTGCGATCGGTGTGCGGGCCTTCTTGAACCAGGCCATATGGGATCAGCTTACCATTTCAGATTGCAGAGGGCAGATTGCAGATTGCAGAGTGAAGATTATTTCGTGCGAGGGACGTAGTAGCGCGTGCCCGGCCCCATGGTGCGGATTTGCCTGACGAGATCGTCGAGCGCTTCGTCGCTCGCGTCGGAATCGAACTGCGAGGTCTCCACCACCAGGAGCGGCGTGGCGTTGTAGTGGAAGAAGAAATGGTGGTACGCCTCGTTCAGCTCGCGCAGATAGTCCGGGTCGGGCTCGAACGCCGCGGTTTCCGGGTCCGCGGGGCGCGCGCGCAGGCGGCGGAGCAACACGTCGGTCGGCGCCTGCAGGTAGAGCACGAGGTCGGGCGGCGGTATGTCGTGCGCGAGCAGATCGTAGAGCCGCTGATAGATGAAGAGCTCGTTGTCGTCGAGATTCAAGTAGGCGAAGATCTTGTCCTTGTCGAAGAGGTAATCGCAGATCGTGATCTGGCTGAACAGATCGGCCTGGCGCAGCGAGGTCTGCTGGCGGTGCCGCGTCAGCAGATAGAAGAGCTGGGCCTGTAGCGCCGAGCCGGGCCGGTCGGCGTAGAAATCGGCGATGAACGGATTCTCGGTGTCTTCAAGCACGACGGTCGCGTCGAGGCGCGTGCCGAGGCGTTCGGCGAGCGCGGTCTTGCCGGCGCCGATCGGACCTTCGATCGCGATGGAGCGGAACTGCAAGGCGGCCCGATGATATCATCGCGCGGTGAGGATCGACCGCTTGGAGCTGCGTCTGCTGAAGCTCCCGCTCGTCCACTTCTTCGAGACCAGTTTCGGCCGCATCTCCGACAAACATTTCATCCTGATCCGGGCCGACGGCGACGGCGTCGCCGGTTTTGGCGAATGCGTGGCGGACCAGGATCCCTACTACAGCGCCGAGACCAACGAGACGGCGTGGCACATCATCACTGGCTTCATCGCGCCGCGCGTCCTCGGCGTTGATTTCGCGCATCCGCGCGACGTCTTCCCGGCGCTTGACGCCATCCGCGGACACAACATGGCGAAGGCGGCGGTCGAGATGGCGGCGTGGGATCTCTTCGCGCGTCAGCGCGGCGAGCCGCTGGCCCGCGTGCTCGGCGGCACGCGCGAACGCATCGCGTCGGGCGTGTCCATCGGCATTCAGGACTCGCTCGGCGAGCTCGCCGCGAACGTGGAACGCGAGCTGGCGGCCGGCTATCGCCGCATCAAGATCAAGATCAAACCGGGCTGGGACGTCGACGCCGTGGCGATGATCCGCGATCGCTTCGGATCGATTCCGCTGATGGTGGACGCCAACGCGGCCTATACGATCGATGCTGCCGACCATCTGGCCAAGCTCGACGCGTTCGATCTGATGATGATCGAGCAGCCGCTCGACGAGGACGACATCGCCGACCACGCGCGGCTGCAGCGGCGGATCGCGACGCCGATCTGCCTGGATGAATCGATCAAGTCGGTGCGGATAGCGGAGGAAGCGATCGCGGCGGGCGCCTGCCAGATTATCAACATCAAGCCGGGGCGCATCGGCGGCTTCCGCGAATCGATCCGGCTGCACGATCTGTGCGCCGCCAACCGGATTCCGGTGTGGCACGGCGGGATGCTCGAATCGGGCATCGGCCGCGCCGCGAACATTCATCTGTCGGCGCTCGCCAACTTCAGGCTGCCCGGCGACGTGGCGGCCAGCAAACGCTACTTCAACCCCGACGTGATCGATCCGCCCATCGAGGTCGCCGCCGACGGAACGATCGGCGTGCCGCTCGGCCCCGGGCTCGGTGTGTCCATCGTCGAGTCGCGCGTGGAGCAGGCGACGCTGCGCCGCGCGGTCATCGACCGGGTGCAGGCGCGGCCGGTGGGGTCATCGGTCGCGATTTTCTGAGGCTTCACATGAGTCGTACGATCATCGCTCTGACGCTGGCGCTGGGCGCCGTGGCGTGTGCCAGCGCGCCCGTGGCGCCGGCCGGTCCCGCCGGGCCGACCTTCGAGCAGAAGATGTCGTGGATTCTCCGGCTGGAGGACCAGCGCGTGCTGCGCGACGTGGCGCTGCCCGTCCCGCCCGTGCCGGCACCTCCCACGCGAGGGCGCAAGACGCCGGCCGTCGTGTTGCCGCCGCCGCCGCCCGATCTCGTGCGGCTGTTGTCGGATCAGGAGGCACGCGTGCGGCGCCGCGCGGCGCTGGCGGTCGGACGTGTCGGCCTTGCCGAGGGCGCCGCTCCGCTCATCGCGCTGCTCGCCGATGCCGACGCGGAAGTCCGTCAGATGGCCGCCTTTGCGCTCGGACTCCTCGGCGGCACACAGGCGCGCGATCCGCTCGTGGCGGCGCTCGCCGACCCGTCGCCGCTCGTGCAGGGAAGCGCCGCCGAGGCGCTCGGTCTCCTCGGCGATGCGGGCGCGGCCGACGCGGTCGGCCGGATGGTGTCGCAGATCGTGCAGTCCGGCGCGCTCGCGCAGACGCCGGGCCCTGATGAAGACGCGAGGCCGGACTCCCCGGCTGCGGCCTTTCGGCTCGGGATCTATGCGCTCGTGCGTCTGAAGGCGTACGGTCCGTTCGCGGCCGCCGTGCTCGACCCGTCCGGCCAGCCGCGCGTGCACGGGTGGCCGATGGCGTTTGCGCTGCAGCGCTTCGAAGACAAGCGCGCGCAGCCGGCGCTCATGACGCTGGCGAAAGACGCCGACCCGTACACCCGGGCGTTCGCCGTCAAAGGGCTGGGCGCGCTCAAGGATCGAGCCGCGCTGCCGGTGCTCCTGCCGCTTCTGACGAGCGGCGATCGGGCGGTCCTCATCGAAACGATCCGCGCGTCCGGGCGCATCGGCGATCCGTCGGCGATTGCGCCGCTCTTGAAAATCATTCAGGCGCCCGACGCCGAGCCGCACGCTCGTCTGGAAGCGGTCTCCGCGCTCAGCGGATTTCACGACGCGACGGCGCCGGGGCTGATGGACACGCTGCTGGATCTCGTCACCGATCCGACGCCGGCGGTCCGCGCCGCGGCGCTCCGCGCGGACGCGGCGCTCGATCGGGAAGGCTTCGTCTCCGTGTTGTCGGGCCTCGAACCCGATCCGCATTGGACCGTGCGCGCCGCGCTGGCGTCGGTGCTCGCGACGCTGCCGCCCGAGATCGCCCTGCCGCGGCTGACGTTGATGCTCGACGACAGCGATCAGCGGGCGATCCCCGCCGTGCTCGCGGCGCTGACGAAACTCCACACGCCGGCCGCGGCGTCCGTGCTGCTCGAACGGCTCAAGGCCGACGACCCGGTCGTGCGCGTGGCGGCGGCGAACGGCATCGGCGAGATCAAGCCGCCCAACGGCGCGGCGGCGCTCGCCGACGCGTACCGGCTCGGGCAGCGCGACGGCACCTACATCGCCCGCGCGGCGGCGCTGGCGGCGCTCACCAAGTACGGCGCCGCGGACGCGGTGCCTGTGCTGAAAACGGCGCTGGCCGACAAGGACTGGGCCGTGCGCGTGCGCGCGGCGGCGCTCCTGAAGCCGCTCGATCCCGCCTCCAACGCCGACGCGCTCATTCGCCCGGCGCCGACGACGGCGGCGCCGGAGGTGTATCAGGCGGCGCGGCTCGTGAATCCGCCCGTGTCCACCCAGCTCTACATCGACACCGATCGGGGCACGATTCAGATCGAGCTGGCGGTCGTCGACGCGCCGCTGACGGTCGAAAATTTCGTGACGCTCGCGCGCAAGGGGTACTTCAACGGCTTGAGCATCCACCGCGTTGTGCCGAACTTCGTCGTGCAGGACGGCGATCCGCGCGGCGACGGCGAGGGCGGGCCCGGCTATACGATTCGCGACGAGCTGAACGAGCGGCCGTATCTGCGCGGCACGGTCGGCATGGCGCTCGACTGGGCCGACACCGGCGGCAGCCAGTTCTTCATCACGCACTCACCGCAGCCGCATCTCGACGCGAAGTACACGGTGTTCGGCCGCGTCGTGTCGGGCATGGACGTCGTGGATGCGATTCAGCAGGGGGATGTGATTCGCCGCGTGCGGGTGTGGGATGGGGACGCGATGAGCAAAAGTGAAAAGTGAGCAGTGAAAATTGAAAAGGGGGCCACGGCGGCCCCCTTTTAAGACGGGCGAGGTCAGCTTACCGCTTCTTGCCGGCCTTCTTCTTCCCGCCCTTGGCTTTCTTTGCCATTGTCTGTTATCCCCCCCTTCATGTGGGTTTAACTTGCGAGAGCGCTCACGTCATCGTTCCAGTGGCTGCCGCCTGGCACGCTCACCCGATGTCGGCGTTCTACGCCTTGGCACTAGGAATGGTCTAAGTTGACCATCCTCATACCAGATGTAGATTATGGATGAGAAAATTGTGATGTCAAGCACAAAGTACCCGAAAAGTCAAAAAACTTTGACCGTGGATCGCCCGGCGGCGCGAGTCGTTTGATCGCGCGCGTCGCGCGATCGCGCGCGCGCGGCTCGGCGCCGACGATCCGCGCGGCGTCACGATAGAGCGCGAGCGCACGCGCGCGATCGCCGGCGCGCTCGATCATCTGCGCGTAGTCGACGAGCGCCGACGCGAGCACGATCGGGGGCACGAGGGGCGCGGCGATGACCTGTTCGAGTGCGTCGCGCGCGCGCGCCCCGTCTTTGCGCGCTTCGAGCACGCGCGCGTACCGATAGCGCGCCACTACGTCGCGCGGCGCGAGCTGGATGGCGCGCCCGAGTGACGCCTCGGCCTGGACGAGATCCCTGCGCTCGAGCGCGCGCCACCCCTCGAGCGACAGCCGATAGGCCTCGGCGGCCTGTGCGTTCGGCGCTTGCCGCAATCCGACGCGCGCCTGTTCGCGAATCTCGGTCGCGTCGGCCGGCGCGAGCGCCGCCGCTTTCGTGTACGCGGCAACGGCCGGCGCGCGGGCGCCAAGCCGGTCGTACGCGTGGCCGATCTGCAGCTGGGCCTGCGCGCCATCGAGCGGCTCCTGGTCGGGACCCGCGAGGATCTTCAGCGCGTCCTTCAGCTCGTCGATCGCGCGGTCGGTCTCGTACATGGCGTCGAGCGAGCGCGCGAGCCCCAGCCGCGCCCGCGCTTCGGTGGCGGGCGCCGCCAACACGCGGCCGGCGTGCGCGCGATCGGCGAGTTCCCGCCACCGGGCCGCGCTCGCCGGCTGATCGTGGAAGTACGTGTCCTCGACCTCCGCGATGCGTTCCAGAAAGATCGGATTGGTCGGGTAGCGCTTCTCGAGGCTGAGGAGCAGATCGAGCGCCTCGGTGGGGTTGTGCTCGTACCAGAGATACAGCACGTGAAGCTGAAAATCGGCTTCACCGGTGAGTAGCTCGCCATGCTCGCGGGCGCGAAGCATCTCGCGCAGCCCCTCGACGCGGTCGCCGCCCGGGAGCAGCAGCAGGAAGCGCAGAATCTTCGCCGCTGCCGGGGCGACGTCGGCGTAGTAGTGATACAGGCCGATGCCGAAGTACGCGTCGTTCAGCGTCGGGTCGAGCTGCAGCGCCCGTTCGAGCGCCGCCCGGATTCGGTTGCCTTCACGCGCGGCCGTCAGCCGCTGGCCGCGCAGGACGCGCCACTGCACGAGCGGCGCGTACGAGCCGGCCAGGTAGAACCAGGCTTCGGCGCGCTGCGGCTCGCGCGTGGTCCACGCGTCGGCGGCCGCGATCGCCGCCCCCGCGCGCTCGTTCAGCTCATCGTCGAGCCGCCGGCTCTGCGGATTGAGAAGAATCTGCCACCACACCGACACGACGCGCAGCGCCTGGCAAGCTTCCTTCGGCGCCGGCGGACATGCCTCTTGCAGCTGACGGTCGGCCTGATCGAAGTGCGCGGCGAGAATCTGATCGTACACCGCCGCGAGACGGCGCCCTTCGGTGAGCTCGGCGCTCGCCGCCCGTGGGGCGGCGCTGACGAAGACCAGGACGAGGGCGGCAGTCGTCAGTCGCCAGTGACCAGTCGCCAGTCGGGTGCTGAGTGTCGACCGACGACTGCTGGCTGATGACTGACGACTCACATGCTGGTCCTGAGCTGCTGCTTTTCGGCGTGCCGCTCGAGGGCGAGCGCGATGAGCCGATCGAGCAGCGTCGGATAGTCCAGACCGCTCGCGGCCCACAGCTTGGCGTACATGCTGATCGTCGTGAACCCCGGAATCGTGTTGAGCTCGTTGACATAGAGGACGCCGCTGTCGCCGGCCAGCAGGAAATCGACGCGCGCCATGCCGGCCCCGTCGATCGCCTTGAACGCCGCGACCGACAGCGTGCGCACCTCTTCGGTCTGGGCCTCGGTGATCAGCGCCGGAATCCGCTCGGAGGATCCGCCGTCCAGATACTTCGCTTCGTAGTCGTAGAACTCGCGCGCCGAGATGATCTCGCCCGGCACCGAGGCGTCCGGCTCGTCGTTGCCGAGCACCGCGCACTCGATCTCTCGCGCGTGCGGCACCGCCGCTTCGACGATGATCTTGCGATCGAACTGGGCGGCCAGATCGATCGCGGCCTTGAGCTCGGTCGCGTGCTTGGCCTTCGAAATGCCGACGCTCGAGCCGAGGTTGGCCGGCTTCACGAACACCGGGAATCCCAGACGGGCCACCACGGTATGCATCAGCGCGCGCTGATCCCGCTGCCAGTCGCGCTTGAGCAGCACCTCGTAATCCACCATCGGCAGCCCGCGCGCGGCGAACACCAGTTTCATCGCCGCCTTGTCCATGCCGACCGCCGACGCGAGCACGCCCGCGCCGACGTACGGCACGTTGGCGAGCTCGAGCAGCCCCTGCACGGTGCCGTCCTCGCCGTACGGACCGTGGAGCATGGGAAACATGACGTCGATGGCGCGGCCGGAGACGACGGCGTGCGCGCGATCGATCGTGATGAGCGCGTCGCCGCCAGGATACGCGACCGGGTACGCCTGGGCCCCTTCGTCGAGCGTCTGAGTTTTCGCGGCCGCGATCGCATCGGCGGCCGCCTGGAGCGTTGGCGGGCGTGACGGCAGCGTCCATTTCCCGTCCTTCTCAATCCGGATCGGGATCGCCTCGTAGCGCGCCGGATCGAGGTTCTTGAAGACGGCCGCCGCCGAGGCGAGCGATACTTCATGCTCGCCGGAACGGCCGCCGTAAATCACGCCGACGCGGAGCTTTTTCACTCGACTAAACTTAGCACGATGTCTTACGGTTTTCGCGTCACGCATACCGATCGCCTCGCGCGGCGCGGCAGGCTCACGACCGCGCACGGCGACGTCGAGACGCCGGCCTTCATGCCCGTCGGGA
This sequence comes from Acidobacteriota bacterium, assembly GCA_017883165.1. GTDB lineage: Bacteria > Acidobacteriota > Vicinamibacteria > Vicinamibacterales > CAVVIG01 > JADGOC01. Next base: position 10,904 of record JADGOC010000057.1, on the reverse strand, counting down.
CGCAAGGCGCCGTCAAGGGCGTCATCCACCGCGACCTGCTGGACCCTGTGGACGCCAACGGGCTGGGCGCCGACATCCTGCTGAGCAACACCTATCATCTCTATCTGCGGCCGGGCGACGATCTGATCGCCCGCCGCGGCGGGCTGCATCGATTCATCGGTTGGCCTCGGCCGATTCTCACCGACAGCGGCGGCTACCAGGTGTTCAGCCTCGCCGCCCGCCGCACCATCGACGAAGAGGGCGCGCGCTTCAGGTCGCATCTCGACGGCTCGGCGCATCTGCTGACACCGGAAAAAGCGGCCGACATCCAGGCGCAGCTCGGATCCGACATCGCGATGGTGCTCGACGAGTGCCTCGCCTATCCGGCCACCATCGACGCGGCGCGCGAGTCGATGCAGCGCACGGCGCGCTGGGCGCGGCGCGGGCGCGATCGCCTGCTCGCGCTCCGCGCCGGCAGCGCTGGAAGCGACGGCATCAACGTCGTCGGGGGCGTCCGCGTCAGCCATCCCGGACAAGCGCAGTTCGGGATCGTGCAGGGCGGTGTCTACCCAGAGCTTCGCCAGCAGAGCGCCGTCGAGACGGTGGCCGTCGGCTTCGAGGGCTACGCGATCGGCGGGTTGAGCGTCGGCGAACCGGTCGACGTCATGTACGACATCGTGTCGCACACGACGCCGTTTCTGCCCGAGGATCGGCCGCGCTACCTCATGGGCACCGGCACGCCGCAAGACCTGGTCGAATCGGTCGCCCGCGGAATCGATCTGTTCGATTGCGTGCTGCCGACGAGAAACGCGCGCAACGGCCAGCTCTTCACGAGCGAGGGACGCATCAACATCAAGAACGCGCGGTACGCCGAGGACGACAGGCCGCCGGATCCGGCCTGTGCCTGCTACACGTGCCGCACCGCGTCACGCGCCTATCTGCGTCATCTCTATATGGCCGGCGAGATGAACGCAGCGACTCTTAACACGTTGCATAACCTCAACTTTTACCTTGACACCATGCGGAGGATTAGGGACGCTATAGTGTTTGGGCGGTTTGAAAGTTTCAGGCTAGCGTTCCACCAGAGCTTCTCCCGCCAGCCGATTGATTCTTAAAATGTTGGACGTGCTCAAGAACCTCGAACCTGTGTTCGCTATGGCGACGCCTGAGGGCGGAAGTCCGTGGCTCTCGTTTCTGCCGTTCGTGCTCGTGCTGGGCATCTTCTATTTCATCATCTTGTTGCCGATGAAACGGAAGCAGCAGAAGGTGGACGCCTTTCTGTCCGCGCTCAAGGTTGGCGACAAGGTCGTCACCACGGGAGGCATCTACGGGCAGGTGACGCGGCTCGGCGAGCAGAGCGTCCAGGTGCAGATCGCCGACAAGGTCCGCATCGAGATGGCCAAGACGGCCATCGGCGGGTATCAGGGCCAGGAGCCGGTGGTCGCGCCGGAACAGTCCGCCTGAAGGCGGACGCTACTTTTATGCAAAATCTTCGCTGGAAAATTCTCACGATCCTCGCCGTGCTCGTGGTGTTCGTCTCGTTCGGCGTCTACCCGATCGTCGCCGCGCACTACGGCGTCCATTCGCCCGCGTGGCTGATGGAATACCAGCTCAAGCTCGGGCTCGATCTCAAAGGCGGCGTCCATCTCGTGCTGCGCGTGCAGACCGACGACGCGCTGAAGGCGCTGACCGACAGCGAGAGCGAGCGGCTGCGCGAAGATCTGCAGAAAGCCGGGATCGCCATCACGAACATCGTCGTGCCGGACCCGGCGCATTTCCGGGTCGAGGGTGTGCCGCCCGCGCAGGACGCGGCGTTCCGACAGGCGGCCGTCGACGTCTCGGCCAACTTCGACCGGAGTTCGGCGACCAACGGCGCCTACACGTTCACCATGAAGCCGAACATTCAGGTGAACCTGCGCGAGGACGCGGTCGTGCAGGCGCGGCAGACGATCGAGCGGCGCGTCAACGAGCTCGGCGTCGCGGAGCCGCAGATCGCGCAGCAGGGCGCCAATGGCGACGAGATTCTCGTGCAGTTGCCCGGCGTCACCGACGTCGACAAGGCCAAGAGCATCATTCAATCGACCGGGATGCTCGAGTTGAAGATCGTCGAACAGGGACCTTCGTCCACCCAGGAAGCGTTGATGGCGAACGGCCAGATTCCGCAGGGCATGGAGCTCGTGCCCGGCGTGGGCGGCGGCGCGCCCGGCGAGCCGGCGAGCACCGTCTACTATCTGGTTCGGAAAGTGGCGGCCGTCACGGGGCACGACCTCCGCAGCGCGCGGCCGACGGTCGACGAAAACAACCAGCCGGCGGTCGGCTTCTCGCTCTCGCCCGAGGGCGGGCGCAAGTTCGGCAAGGTCACCGGCGATAACATCGGCAAGCTGCTCGCCATCATCCTCGACGGCAAGGTGCAGTCGGCGCCGCGTATCGATGACCGGATCTCGGGAGAAGGGCGGATTCACGGCAGCTTCACGCAGGAAGAAGTGCAGGACCTTTGCCTGATTCTGCGGTCCGGCGCGCTGCCGGCGACGCTCACGTATCTGCAGGAGCGCACGATTGGTCCCAGCCTGGGCGCCGACTCGGTCAAATCGGGCGTGCTCGCCTCGGTGGTCGGGCTGCTCCTGGTCGCCAGCTTCATGCTGTTCTATTACAGGCTGTCCGGGGTGAACGCGTGCGTCGCGCTCGTGCTCAACCTGGTCATCCTGCTCGGCCTGATGGCGTACATCGGCGCGGTCATGACGCTGCCCGGCATCGCCGGCTTCGTGTTGACGATGGGAATCGGCGTCGATTCGAACGTGCTGATCTTCGAGCGCATCAAGGAAGAGCTCGAGGCGCAGCGCGGCGTGCGCGCGTCGATCAACGCCGGCTTCAGCCGCGTGTTCCTGACGCTGCTCGACACGCACATCGCCGCGCTGATCTCAGCGGCGTTCCTGTTTCAGTTCGGCACGGGGCCGATTCGCGGCTTCGCCGTGACGCTGTCGGTCGGGTTGCTCTCGAATCTGTTCACTTCGACCTTCGTGTCGAAGACGCTGTATGAAGTGGCGCTGTCGCGCCGCCATCAGGTCGCGACGCTCTCCATCTAGCCATGCATATCTTCAATCACCCGAACTACAACTTCCTGCGGTGGCGCTGGCACGCGGTCGCCCTGTCGTGGGTGATCATCATCGCGGGCATCGTGATGATCAAGGTCAAGGGGATGCCGCTCAGCACGGAGTTCTCCGGCGGCACCTCGGTGATCGCGGCCTTCGATCAGCCGACGTCGGTGAACCAGGTGCGCGCCGCGCTCGACAAGTCGTTCCCGGGCGGCGACGTCATCGTCCAGACCTACGACAACCCGGCGCTGCGGCAAATCATGATTCGCGTGCCGACGGTGGGCGCCGAATCCGGTAAGTTGCTCAGCAGCACGCAGGACGCCGTCGTCGCCGCGCTCACCAAGGGCGGTGTCGGCGCGTTTCACGTCGTCGGCACAGAGATCGTGGGACCGTCGGTCGGGCAGGAGCTGAAGAGCAAAGGCTTCTGGGCGACGGTGCTCTCGCTCGTCGGCATTCTGTTGTACTTGGCGTTCCGCTTCCAGTTCAGCTTCGCGGTCGGCGCCGTCGTCGCGACGATTCACGATCTGCTGGTGACGCTCGCGTTCCTGGCGTTCTTCCGCTACGACCTGTCGCTGACGGTCATCGCGGCCATCCTGACGATGACCGGCTACTCGACCAACGACACGATCGTCATCTTCGACCGGATCCGCGAGAACCTGCGGTCGATGCGGCGAGATTCGCTGAACGAGATCATCAACGTCTCGGTGAACCAGACGCTGGGCCGGACGGTCATCACCGGCGGCACGGCGCTGCTGACGGCGCTCGCGCTGTTCTTCTTCGGCGGCGAGGTGCTGCACGGCTTCGCGTTCACGATGATCGTCGGCATCATCACCGGCACCTATTCGAGCGTGTTCGTGGCCGCGACGGTCGTGACGTTGTGGCGCGGCAAGGGGCCGACCCGGGCGGCGGCCAATGCGCCGGCGACCGCGTCGCCGGCGCCGCAGCAGCCGACGCGGCGGTCGAAGCCGCAGCGCAAGGCCCGCGCGTCGTAGCAATGCCCACGATCGTCCAGGCGGCGCTGCTCGGTGTCGTCCAGGGACTCACCGAGTTCCTGCCCGTGTCGAGCTCCGCGCACCTCATCCTCGCGCGCGCGTTCTTCGGCTTCGACGGCGACAAGTTCGGTCTCGCCTTCGACGTCGCCTGCCATGTCGGGACGCTCGTTGCCGTGCTGATATATTTCCGGCGCGAGGTCGCGGAGATGATCGCCTCGCTGCCGAAGATCGCCGATCCGGCCCATGACGCCGGCGCGCGGCTCATCTGGCTGCTGGTCGTCGGCACCATTCCCGCCGTGGTCGTCGGCCTGTTGTTCAACAAGCGGATTGAAGCCGACTGGCGCACGCCGCAGGTGGCCGCGGTGGCGCTCGCGCTCGGAGCGATCGGGCTGATGGCGGCCGATCGTCTGGGATCGAAGACGCGCAGCGACGGGAGCGTGACGGTGGCGGAAGCCTTCCTGCTTGGCTGCGCGCAGGCGGCGGCGCTCATCCCCGGCGTCTCGCGCTCGGGCGCCACGATCACGGTGGCGCTCCTCATTGGCCTCCGGCGCGCGGACGCGGCGCGCTTCATCTTCCTGCTGGCGATTCCCGCGATTCTTGCCGCCGCGGCGCACGAGACGCCGAAAGTGCTCAAGGCGGGATTTGGCGGCGACACGGCGACGCTGTTCCTCATCGGGATTGCGACCTCCGCCATCGTCGGTTACATCGCCGTCAAGTTCCTCATTCGCTATCTCGCGAAGCACTCGCTCGACGTGTTTGCGTGGTACCGGCTCGCGCTCGCGGCCGCCGTCGCCGTGTGGCTATGGCGGGCCTGACGCGTCCGCTCCCGTTACCGATGCAATGGCTGCGGCGTAGCTTCATCACCGGCTTTTTCGTGCTGGTGCCACTGTTCATCAGCGTCGTCGCCTTCATCAAGATCTTCGGCGTCGTCGACGGCCTGACGACGCCGCTGTACGACGCGCTTTTGGGGCGCCGGATTCCCGGGCTCGGCGTGCTCTCGACCGCGGCGGTGATCGTGATGGTCGGCGCGGTGGCCACCAACGTCATGGGCAAGCGCCTGCTCGGCCGGGCGGAGAAGATGCTGCTGCACGTGCCGGTATTCCGGACGATCTACGTGCCGGTCAAGCAGATGGTGACGGCGTTTTCGCCGGGCAACGAGTCGGGGTTCAAGCGCGTGGTGATGGTCGAGGACGTCAAACGCGGCTTCATGCTCGGCTTCCTGACGCGCGAGTTCACGGTCGACCGGGGCCGGGGCCCCGAGCCGATGATCGCGGTGTTCGTGCCGACCAATCACTTGTATCTGGGCGACGTCGTGATTTGCGAGCGGGAGCGAGCGACCTTTCCCGACATCAGCGTCGAGGAGGGGATCCGGATCTTCCTTACCGGCGGAATGGCGCTGCCGCCGCGCATTCGCAATGTATAATCCCTGCTTTTGTGTGAGGTGAGATGAGCGTGTCCGTTCAGAGTGTCTCCAAACGTCTCCTGGTGCCGGCGCTGCTGGCGCTGCTGGCCGGCGTCGCGTTGGCGGGGCCGGCGGCGGCGCAGACGCCGTCGACGTCTTCCAGCGGGCAGGGACTGTCCCCATCCGCGCAGGCCGACGTGCGCGAAGGCCCGGGCGGCGAGGCGAATCTGCGGCTGCCGGATCTGTCGCGGGTCGATTTCCGCGGCATCAACGGCCGGACGCTGCTGATGAGCGGTCTGTTCGTCTGCGTCCTCGGTCTGGGATTCGGGCTGATGGTGTTCATGCAGACCAAACGTCTGCCGGTGCACCCTGCGATGCTCGAGATCTCGGAGCTGATTTACGAGACGTGCAAGACGTATCTCGTCACGCAGGGCAAGTTCATCCTGCTGCTCGAGGTGTTCATCGGCGTGATCATGATCTTCTACTTCGGCGTGCTGCAGCACTTCGCGCCAGCGAAGGTCCTCGTCATTCTGGTGTTCAGCCTGATCGGCATCGGCGGCAGCTACGGCGTGGCGTGGTTCGGCATCCGCATCAACACGTTCGCCAACTCGCGCACGGCGTTTGCCAGCCTGCGGGGAAAGCCGTTCCCGATTTACGCGATCCCGCTGCGCTCGGGCATGAGCATCGGGATGCTCCTCATCAGCGTCGAGCTGCTGCTCATGCTGTGCATCCTGCTCTTCATCCCGGGCGACTGGGCCGGCCCCTGCTTCATCGGCTTCGCCATCGGCGAGTCGCTCGGCGCGGCGGCGCTGCGCATCGCCGGCGGCATCTTCACCAAGATCGCCGACATCGGGTCGGACCTGATGAAGATCGTCTTCAACATCAAGGAAGACGATGCGCGGAACCCCGGCGTCATCGCCGACTGCACGGGCGACAACGCGGGCGACTCGGTCGGGCCGAGCGCCGACGGCTTCGAGACCTACGGCGTCACCGGCGTCGCGCTCATTTCGTTCATCGTGCTGGCGGTGACGAGCCAGCGCGTCCAGGTGCAGCTGCTCGTGTGGATCTTCGTCATGCGCATCATGATGATTGTCGCGAGCGGCCTGTCGTATTTCATCAATGAAACGATCGCGCGGGCCCGCTTCGCCACCGTCGAGAAGATGAACTTCGAGGCGCCGCTCACCTCGCTCGTGTGGCTCACCTCGATCGTCTCGGTCGTGATTACCTACGCCGTCTCGCGCGTGCTGATTCCGGATCTGGGCGACGGCACGCTGTGGTGGAAGCTCTCGACCGTCATCACGTGCGGCACGCTTGCCGGCGCGATCATTCCGGAGCTCGTCAAGGTCTTCACCTCGACCGAATCGGGGCACGTCAGGGAAGTCGTGAGCTCGTCGCGCGAGGGCGGGGCGTCGCTGAACATCCTCTCCGGCTTCGTCGCCGGCAACTTCAGCGCCTACTGGCTGGGCCTCAGCATCGTCATCCTGATGACGGTGGCCTACTACGTCAGCACCTTCGGGCTCGGCACGCTGATGCTCGCCCCCGCGGTCTTCGCCTTCGGCCTCGTCGCGTTCGGCTTCCTCGGGATGGGGCCGGTCACGATCGCGGTCGACTCCTACGGGCCGGTCACCGACAACGCGCAGTCGGTGTTCGAGCTCTCCGTGATCGAGCACATTCCCGGCATCCAGGCGTCGCTCAAGCGCGACTACGGCTTCGACGTCAACTTCGAGCGCGCCAAGCACCTGCTCGAGGAGAACGACGGCGCGGGCAACACGTTCAAGGCGACCGCCAAACCCGTCCTCATCGGCACGGCCGTCGTCGGCGCGACGACGATGATCTTTTCGATCATTTTCGTGCTGACGCTGGGGCTGACGCAGAACCTGGAGAAGCTGTCGCTGCTGTATCCGCCGTTCTTCCTCGGCCTGATCACCGGCGGCGCGGTCATCTACTGGTTCACCGGCGCGTCGGCGCAGGCGGTCACGACCGGCGCCTATCGCGCCGTCGAGTTCATCAAGGCGACCATCAAGCTGGAGAGCACCGAGAAAGCGTCGGTGGCCGACAGCAAGAAGGTCGTCGAGATCTGCACCCGGTACGCGCAGAAGGGGATGCTGAACATCTTCCTGACGGTGTTCTTCTCGACGCTGGCCTTCGCGTTCTTCGAACCCTATTTCTTCATCGGCTACCTCATCTCGATCGCGCTCTTCGGCCTCTACCAGGCGATTTTCATGGCCAATGCGGGCGGGGCGTGGGACAACGCGAAGAAGATCGTCGAGGTCGAGATGAACGCCAAGGGCACCCCGCTTCACGCCGCGACGGTCGTGGGTGATACCGTCGGCGATCCATTCAAGGACACCTCGTCGGTGGCCCTGAACCCGGTCATCAAGTTCACGACCCTCTTCGGGCTCCTGGCCGTCCAGCTCGCCGTCAAGCTGACGGCCGAGCAGGGCGTGCTCATGAGCCACCTCCTGTCGGCCGTTTTCTTTGGACTTTCGCTCGTTTTCGTCTGGCGTTCGTTCTATCGGATGCGGATCGGGTCGGAGTAAGGGGCAAGCCTCAGCCATTTCCGGAGTTCTGGTGTCTAACACTCCGGGGGTTTTCGTTGACTCCCTGTTTTTGACCTGACTATAATCGCGCTCTTGCGATCTCGCGTTCTTGGCTTGGAGGAGACAACCCGTGCCACGTGATATGTTCGGGGACATCGTCGAGCCGTCGATCAAAGTCGGCAGTCAGAAGTGGTACACGGTGCCGCTGTCGATTGTGGTGCATACGGTGATCATTGCCGCCGTCATCATCATTCCGCTGATGGCTGCCGACGTGTTGCCGACACCGCCCGCGATGATGGCGTTTGTCGCGGCACCGCCGCCGCCACCACCGCCGCCGCCGCCACCACCGCCGCCCGCGGCCGCGGCCGCACCCAAGCCGGTGATGGACGTGAATCCCGCGGCGGCGCCGATCGAGGCGCCGAAAGAGATCAAGCCTGAGACCGGCATCGAGAGCGGCGTGAAAGGCGTGGTCGGCGGCGTCGAAGGCGGCGTCGTCGGCGGCGTGACCGGCGGCATCGTCGGCGGGTTGTCGGAAGCGCCGCCGCCTCCGCCGCCTCCGCCGCCCGCTCCGGTCCGCGTTGGCGGCAACATCAAGCCGCCGACGAAGACCAAGAACGTGGCCCCGATCTACCCGGCCATCGCGCAGTCGGCCCGCGTGGCGGGCGTCGTCATCATCGAAGCCACGATCGGGCCCAACGGCAGAGTGCAGGAAGCGAAAGTGCTTCGTTCGATTCCGCTGCTCGATGCGGCGGCGCTCGAAGCCGTGCGCCAGTGGGAATTCACGCCGACCCTTTTGAACGGCGTGCCGGTGCCGGTCATCATGACGGTCACCGTCAACTTTACGCTGCAGTAGACAGCTAACACCCGTGGCGTCCGGCCCTGGGCTGGACGAACCGCATTCTCGATGGAGGTTGGACCGTGGATTTGATGGCAATGTGGCAGCAGATGGGAATCGTGGCCAAGTGCGTGGCCGGGGTGTTGTTCATCATGTCGATGTGGTCGTTCGGCGTGGCGATTGAGCGCATCTACACGTTCACGCAGGCGCGCAATCAGTCGAAGCTGTACGCGCCGCAGGTGGCCAAGCACCTCAAAGAAGGCCGTCTCAAGGACGCGATCGCAATTTCCTCGACGAAGAACTACCGGTACAGCCACCTCGCCAAGGTCGTCCTCGCGGGGCTGCAGGAGTATCAGTTTCAGCAGGAAAGCGGCGGCGGCCTGACCCGCGAAGACCTGATGGACACGGTCCGCCGGTCGATTCAGCGCGCGTCGGCGCTGACGGCCTCGGATCTGAAGAAGGGCATTTCGGCGCTCGCGACCATCGGATCGACGGCGCCGTTCGTCGGGCTGCTCGGCACGGTCGTCGGCGTCATCGGCGCGTTCCAGGGCATCGCGGCCAGCGGCTCGGGCGGCATCGGCTCGGTGTCGGCCGGTATTTCCGAAGCGCTCGTCGAGACAGCGCTCGGGCTGGTCGTCGCGATTCCGGCGGTGTGGTTCTACAACTACCTCACCGGACGCATCGAGTACTTCAACGTCGAGATGGACAATTCCTCGTCCGAGCTGGTCGACTACTTCATCAAGAAGACGGCTTAGGCGATCGGGGAATTGCAGATTTCAGAGGGCAGGTTGCAGATTCACATCTGCAGCCTGCCCCGTAATCTGAAATCCGCAATCTGAAATCTGCATTCTGGAGAGTTGAACTATGGCTATGGATCTTGGCGGCGCCAAGGGCGGGGTCAAGTCCGATATCAACGTGACGCCGCTGGTCGACGTCATGCTGGTGTTGCTGATTATCATGATGCTCGTCGCGCCGCTGTTGCAGCAGGGCATCAGCGTCACGCTGCCGAAGGCCACCAACACGGTCGACAAGCCCGAGGTGCAGGATCAGGCGGTGCTGGCCATTGGGGCCGACAAGCGCCTGTACCTGAACGCGAAGCCGATTCAGGAAGGGGAGCTCGCGACAAAGCTCAACGAGTTCCTCGAGAACAAGAAAGAGAAGATCGTCCTCATCAAAGCCGATGAGGAAGTCGAATACAGCGCCGTGATGGGCGCGATGGATCAGCTCCGGCAGGCCGGCATCGAGGACATCGGGCTCGTCACCGAACCCAAGCTCAAGCCCGGGGCGTCAGCTGCAGCGAGAGGGAAGTAATGGCGCACGCACACCAGCATTTCGGCGCCGAGACGGTCTACAAGGGTAAGGTGCTTCATGCCACCGCGGACATGAACGTCACGCCCATGATCGACGTGCTGCTCGTGCTCCTCGTCATCTTCATGGCGGCGCTGCCGCTGACGACGAAGGGGCTCGACATCAACCTGCCGGCCGAGACCAAGACGGCGAGTCAGCAGACGCCGGACGTCAGCCAGATCATGCTCGAGTATTCGGCGGACCGGCACATCACCGTCAACCACCAGGACGTGACGATTCAGGATCTCGAGACCAGGCTGCGCGCCATCTACGAAGAGCGCAAGGACAAGACGATGTTCATCGCCGGCGCGGGCGCGCTGCGTTACCGGGACATCGTCCAGGTCATCGACGCGGCCAAGGGCGCGGGCGTCGAAAAGGTCGGCATCATCACCGAAGGCATGCGGAAGGCGGGCGGCGCGGCGTCCCAGGGCAACTAGGGACGAGCGGCGACTGACGACTGACGACTAGCGAACGACGACTGCAAGGCCGCTCCTCACAGGGGGCGGCCTTATTTTTTTGAGGTGCGTTAGGAGTCGCCGTCCGCGTGGCACCGGTCGCCTGCCGACGCCTGCGGCGCCGTTCAGCCAGTCCAGCCGGAATTTTCTACAGGCTTAGTCTTCTTCGTGGTCTTCGTGACTTCGTGATGAAGACCGGTTGGACTCTGCGCCAAACAAAAAGGCCGCCGGGCTTGCACCCGGCGGCCTCAATCAATGCCGA
>JADGOC010000180.1 GCA_017883165.1 Acidobacteriota bacterium | reverse complement strand
GTCGCCGCGCTGATGCTTTCGCTCGCGCTGGTCGTGGCGTTCGCGGGCATGGCGCGCGCCAGCTACGATTCGATCATCGACTGGATGAACACCGCGCTCAATCCCGATCTCTTCGTGGTGCCGTCGCAGAATATCGCGGTGCGGACCTTCCGGTTTCCCTCCTCGATGGGTCCCGAGCTCGCCGCGATTGCCGGCGTGTCGCGCGTCCAGATGGTGAGCGACATGAGGATCATCTTCCGCCGGACGCCGATCATGGTCGTGGCGTTGGAGATCGAGAGCGTGGCGCAGACCGCCAGGCGGACGCCCGTGGCCGGCAGCGAGGACGACATGTACCGCCTGACGGCGGAAGGTAACGGGCTGATGGTGTCGGATAATCTCGCGCAGCTCCAGAGGCTCTCGCTTGGCGACATGCTCGAGATTCCGGCGCCGTACGGCGTGATCCGCCTGCCGATCGTCGGCATCGTCGTGGATTACTCCGATCAACAGGGAACCGTCCTGATGGATCGGACGGTCTTCGCGAAGTACTGGCACGACGATACGGTGAATGTGTTTCGCGTGTATCTGCAGCCGGGGTCGCGTGTCCCCGATGTGAAGCAGCGGATCCTCGAGCGCTTCGCCGGACGACGGATCTTCGTGCTGACCAACGGCGAGTTGAGGGCGTACATCCTCAAGATCACCGACCAGTGGTTCGGGCTGACCTCGGTGCAGATCGCGGTCGCCGTCCTCGTCGCCATCCTCGGCATCGTCAACACGCTGACCGTGTCGATTACCGACCGGCGGCGCGAGCTGGGCGTGCTGCAGGCGGTCGGCGGGCTGCACGGCCAGATCCGGCGGACGATCTGGATGGAAGCGCTCAGCATCGGCGCGATCGGGCTCATGCTGGGCTTCGCGTTGGGCGCGGTCAATCTCTATTACATTCTGCAGATCGTCCACCGCGACATCGCCGGCATGCGGCTCGATTACGAGTATCCGGTGAGCGTCGCGCTCGCGCTCGTGCCGACCATTCTCGGCGCGGCGCTCGTCGCCGCGATCTGGCCGGCCGAATCCGCGGTGCACGGGTCGCTCGTGGAGGCGCTGGAGTATGAGTAGGGCGTGGTTGGTTGTCTTCGTGTCCTTCGTGCCTTTGCGATTTACCGGCCTTCGAACGATCGAAGCCGCCGCGGATAGTCCTCGGCAGATCGTCGCGGAATCGCAGCGCCGGACCGACGCGACATCGCAGCGCTATAAGGAGTCGCGCTGCTGATCGTCAATCACCCCGACCGATCGTCGGACCTGGGGGCGCTACGATGCCGCGCGGATCGCGAAGGGGCGTGCGATGGAGCCACGTGGGCCCGGCTTCGAAGCATCATTGAGTTCTTTCGACGGCTTCAACAATCTGCCGAACATCGTCGCCAGCGACGTGCCCGCCGTCGGCCTTCCGCCGGCGATCGACGTGACGCGCGTCTATCCCGCGATCAGGAGCTACGGCGCCGACGCGGCGGTTCCGCTGCGATGGCTGACGATCAAAGGCGAGGCGTCGTACTTCACGTCGTCGACACCGGAGGCTACGCGGGCGAGGCGGTCACCCGGCCGCGCGCGCCGTTGACGTTCGCGCCGGATCGCGGCCTGACGCGGTCGCTGGTCGGAGGCGCGTCCCTGACGATCCATCCCGCGCAAAGCCTCGCGTTCGAAGGCGCCGTCAGGCAGAATGGCGATGGCGCGTACGCGAAGGCCGAGTTTTCGCCGACCCGCGGGCCGCATTGGCGGGCGACCGTGACCGGCACGCTCATCCGCGGCGACCCGGGCGACTTTCTCGGGCAGTACCGGCGCAATTCTCACGTCGCGCTTGCGATTCGATATAGCTTTTAGCCGGACCGTGCGTGATGTTCAAGCCGATTTTGATCGAAGCCCGCAATCCGGGCCCGATGACGGGCCGCGGCAACAATACGTATCTCGTCGCCGGCGCGAACGGCGCCGCCACCCTCATCGACGCCGGCGTCGGCGAGCCGCCGCATCTCGCCGAGATCGATCGGCGGCTCAAGGCGCATCGCACCCGGCTCGATCGCGTGCTCGTCACGCATGGCCACGCGGATCACGCGTCGGGCGCGCCGGTCCTCGCGTCGGCGCACGCGCACGCCACCTTCGCCAAGTATCCGTGGCCGGAAGAGGACGTTCGCTACCAGGTGGTCTGGCAGGCGCTCGCCGACGGCGACGTCGTAGCGACCGGGGCTGCCGGGGCCGCCGGCGCGGCTGAAGACGAGTCGCTCATCGTGCTCCACACCCCCGGCCACTCGCCCGATCACGCGGTGTTCTGGCACGAACCGACGCGCACGGCGTTCACCGGCGACCTGGTCGTCGCCGGCAGCAGCGTCATGATTCACTCCAGCCGCGGCGGCAATCTCGCCGACTACCTGGCGGCGCTCGAACGGCTGCTCGCTCTGGCGCCGCGCACGCTCCTGCCGGCGCACGGCCCCCGCGTCGACGACCCCAAGGCGCTCATCACCGGCTATCTCGAACACCGGCGGATGCGGGAGCGCCAGGTCATCGCGGCTCTCCAGGCCGGCCATGCCAGCGTGCAGGCCATCGCCGAATCCATTTATGATGGTCTCGCCCCGGCGCTGATGGCGGCCGCGCGCGAGAACGTCCGCGCGCACCTCGAGAAGCTCAGAGCCGAAGGCCGCGCGATTGATGAAGCTGGCCGATGGACAATGTGACTGCGGTCGTGATTCTCGCGGCGCTCGGTGCGATCGGCATCGCGCGCGAAGTGTCGGCCCGCCGCGCGCTGGCGGGCGTCAGCCGCCAGCTCGCCGCGGCGCGCACGCGTCTGGACGAGCAGGTCGAGATGGCGAACGTCGGCCGCCTGGTCTCCGGCCTTGCGCACGAACTGAAGAGCCCGCTGCAGGGTGTCATCGGCAACACGGAGTTGATGCTGGCGGCGCAGACCAGTTCGCCCGGTTCGGAAGAGCTGCGGAACATCCGCGACGAGGCGGCGCGGGCCGCGGGCATCGTCCGCAGCCTGCTGGCGTTCACCGACACGACGACGCTCTTGAGGCGCTGGCACGATCTCAACGAAATCATCGCGCGGGCGGTCGATGCCTGCCGGGGCGACCTCGAGAGCGCCGGCGTCCGGGCGCAGCTGGTGGGCACCGAGCGTCTGCCGCTCGTCTACGTCGACGGCCGGCAGCTCGAACGGGTGATCGGCACGCTGCTCGCGCGGCCGATGCACGTCCCGGCGTTCGCCGCCGGCGGCAGGCTGGAATCGAGCATCACGGTCGCCACGCGGCGCGGCGACGACCGCATCCTGATCGACCTCGACGATCTCACGATCGCCGAAAGCGCGGACGAGGCCGCCTGGTCCGCCGACGTCGCGGCGTGCCGGCGCGTCCTCGAAGCCCACGGCGGCTCGCTCGAGGTCGAGGCTAGGGACAACAGCGGATTTCGTTTTCACATGGAGCTGCCGGTCACCGCGGCCGGCGCCGACAGCACACCGTAGATCGGGCATGAGGAGCAACGCTGGATATGGACAAGGTCATCGATTTCATCAACGTCAACCGCGAGCGCTATCTCGACGAGCTGAAGGCGCTGCTCGCGATCCCGAGCATCAGCGCGCTGCCGCAACACGCGGCCGATGTGAAGCGGTGCGCCGAATGGTGCGCCGACGAGATGCGCCGCATCGGCCTGCAGAACGTCCGCCTCGTCTCGACGCCCGGCAACCCTGTCGTGTACGGCGAGTGGATGGGCGCGCCAGGCGCGCCGACGATTCTGTTCTACGGCCACTATGACGTGCAGCCGGTCGATCCGCTCGACCTCTGGGAGTCGCCGCCGTTCGAGGCGACGATCCGCGACGGCGAGATCTTCGCGCGCGGCGCGGCGGACGACAAGGGACAGGTCTTCATGCACTTCAAGGCGGTCGAAGCGCACTTGAAGCAGAACGGCCGCCTCCCGGTGAACATCAAGTTCATTCTCGAGGGCGAGGAGGAAGTGGGCAGCGAAAATCTCGACGGCTTCGTCCGCGCCCACAAACAGGAGCTCGCGGCCGACGTCGTGGTGATCTCGGACTCGGGGATGTTCGATCGCGGCATTCCCTCGATCTGTTACGGCCTGCGCGGCCTCGTGTATTTCCAGATCGACTTGCGCGGCAGCAGCACTGACCTGCACTCGGGCTCCTTCGGCGGCGCCGTCGCCAACCCCGCGTTCGTCCTCGCGCAGATGATCGCGCAGATGAAGGATCGCGGCGGGCGCGTCAAGATTCCCGGCTTCTACGCCGATGTCGTACCGCTGCAGGAGACCGAGCGCGAGGAGTGGAAGAAGTTGCCGTTCAACGAAAAGAAATACAAGAAGGATTTCGGGATCCCGAAATTGTTCGGCGAGAGTGACTATACGACGCTCGAGCGGACGTGGGCGCGGCCGACGCTCGAGGTCAACGGTCTGCTGTCAGGCTTCACCGGCGAGGGCGCGAAGACCGTGCTGCCGGCCGTGGCGATGGCGAAGATCAGCAT
This sequence comes from Acidobacteriota bacterium, assembly GCA_017883165.1. Classification (GTDB taxonomy): domain Bacteria; phylum Acidobacteriota; class Vicinamibacteria; order Vicinamibacterales; family CAVVIG01; genus JADGOC01. The sequence goes on along the minus strand of JADGOC010000180.1, from coordinate 2,904 downwards.
GCGCCTCGTCCCGAACCAGGATCCGAACGCGATCGCGGAGCTCTTCGAGGCGTACGTGAAGAAGCTGGCGCCGAAGACCGTCACGTTGAAAACGACGAGGATGCACGGCGGGAAGCCGTGGATGACCTCCTTCGACAACCCGTTCGTGCAGGCCGCCGGCCGCGCCATCGAGAAGGGCTTCGGAAAAAGGCCCGTGTTCACGCGCGAAGGCGGATCGATCCCCGTCGTCTCGACGTTTCAGGAGGAGCTCGGGTTGCCGTCGGTGCTGTTCGGTGTCGGCTTGCCGGACGAAAATGCGCACGCGCCGAACGAGAAGCTCGACGTATCGAACTTCCACAACGGGATCATCGCGTCCGCGTATCTCTACGACGAGATGGCGCACATCGCGCGTTGACTCGCGTGTCGCGCCTCGACGGTCTTCTCGCCCGTCTGCGGAAATTCTACGGCGCGCTGCCGGCGCCTCCGGCCGATCCGTTCACGCTGTTTGTGTGGGAGGTGCTGTCGGTACACTCGGTGCCGCGCAAACGCGACGCCGCGCTCGGCGCCTTGAAGCGCATCCGCGCGCTGACGCCCGACGCGATGTGGCGCGCGCCGCAGAAGAAGCTCGAGGAGAGCGTCACGCTCGCGGGTCCTTACGTCGAGCAGCGGATGCGTGCGCTGCGTACCGGCGTCGATCTGTTCCGGCGCTCCCCGCAGATTACGGCCGTCATCAAAGGGCCGGCGCCGGCCGCGCTCAAAGCGCTCAAGCCGTTTCCGCAGATGGGAGAAGGCGGCGCGTACCGGATGCTGCTCTTCGCGGGCGGCCATGCCGTGTTGCCGGTCGACGCGCGCGTCAGCCGGACGGCCGCGCGTCTGGGCTACGGCGAACAGCACGCCGATTTCAAGAAAACGGCGCGGAGCATCCGGATCGCCGTGTCGGCGCAGTTGCCCGAGACCATCGCGGCGTATCGGCTCGCCTACCTCCTCCTGTCCCACCACGGCGCGGCGACCTGCACGGAGGGCGACCCACACTGCTCGGTGTGTCCGCTGCTGGAAGAGTGCCCGGAGGGACAGAAGAGATTGCAGAGTGCAGATTAGCAGATTAGTTGAGCGACGCGACGCGTCTGCGCAGCGTCTTGACGTGCTCCCAGATCTGCGCGTGCTCCTCGCGGTCTTCGTCGTCGAGCGCGCCGATGGTCGAGGAGAGCCGGAGATACTGCTGCAGGTCGCGGAGCGCGGCGGGGAAGTCCTTCAGGTGGTACGCGAGCAGGCCGCGATCCCGGAGCTCGTTGAGCGCGGACGGATCGACGGCGAGCAGCAGCTCGGTCACGTCGCGCGCCTGAGGGAACGAGTGCATTCGCACGTAGACGCGCTTCAGGTTGAGCAGCATGCGCGCGAGAATCTGCGGCTTGGTGGCGTGGCGCAGCAGGCTCGGCTCGAACACGGGGCCGTCGCCGGTGTCGTCGCCCCCGTCGCCCCCGGCGTGGCGGCGCAGCAGCTCGCGGCAGGCGTCCTCGGAGAGCAGCGCTCCGCCGTGAAACGCGTCGATGATGAGATCCTCCGAGTAGGGCAGCCCGCGCCGAGCCGGACATCGCAGCAGGAAATGGCCGGGAAAGTTGATGCCTTCGACTGAGAGACCGGCCCGCCGCGCAACCTCCATGTAGAGGAGCGCGAGCGTAATCGGGATGCCGGTGCGACGGTCGAGCACTTCGTTTAGGAAGCTGTTGCGCGGGTCCTCGTACTGCATTTCGTTGCCGACGAAGCCCAACTCCTTGAACAAATAATCATTCAGTGCGACGACGCGCGCGTGGCGATCGGGGTCAACGCGCGGGGGCGCCTCGCCGGCCACGATGGGAGCGGCCGCCACGCGCAGTCGCGCCTCGCGGCCCAGGGCATCGAGCTGGTCGAGATACGGGCCGGCGTCGAGCTTCGGATATTCGACGCGCGCGATCATCAGCGCGGCGATCGCGAGATCGGGATCCGGGCTGAGCGCCGCGTGGGTGAAGCTGTGGACCAGCTGTGGCCGAATCACTGACACCAGAATAACGCAAAAAAAGGCGGGGCCGAAGCCCCCGCCTTCCAAGAGAACCGCAGGCCCGCAGGCCCGCACGCTACCTGCACAACGATGCGATTACCACTGCAGACGAATGCCCAAGCGCGCGACGCGCGGCGCGGCAAGGGCCTGGATGAAGTTCGCGTTCGAGCTGTTCTGCGTCCCGCGAATCGCCTGCTCCGTGCCCGAGTTGAACACGTTGAAGACGTCGAGGCCCGGCACGATCCGCACCGATCCCAGCTTGATCGGACGCTCGACGTGGAAGTCGAGATTCTGGAAGCTCGGCAGACGGCTGTCGCCGATGTTGTCGATTAGCAGGCTGGCGGTGCCGGCGCCGTTGGCTCGCGTCGGGCTCGTGACGGTCCGCTCGAACGGATAGCCCTGGCGCGCGTTGTAGAACGCCGACAGGTTCACGCCGAGCGGCGCCTGGTACATGCCGCTCAGCTTGTACAGCCACTTGGCGTTCACGAACACGTTGCCGATGCCGCTGCCGCTCGTCAGGTAGTCGTACTGGAACCCGCTGCGCTGGGCGATATTGGTCGGATCCTGGTACGAGCCCGAACCGTAGTTGACGATGGTGCTGTTGTAGCTGAAGCTCGTGTTCATGAGCCAGCGATGGGACAGCCGCTTGCGAGCCGTCAATTCAATGCCGTTGAACACACGGTCGAAGCCCTGCTGGTTCGTCAGCGTGCTGATGTTTCCCACCTGGAAGTTCGGCTGGTAGTAGGTGAGCGTCGGGCAGGTCGCGCCGCTCGGGCACGCGCTCGCCGCCGGCGTGAAGCTGACCGGCGAGTAGTCCGACCCCGTGGTCGACACGCCGTTCAACGGACTCCAGCTGAAGTTGCCGTACCGCCGCCAGATGTAGTTGCCGC
>JADGOC010000179.1 GCA_017883165.1 Acidobacteriota bacterium | reverse complement strand
AACCCGTCGATTCGGTTGAAGGTAAGTCCGAAGGAATCCGGTTGCAGAGGTCTGTTTGATCCACTTTGCAACAAATGCCGGAATGACGTGACTTTCCTGAAGCTTCGCCTCCTTATTACAGAGACGACACCTCGATTCGGCAATGCTTGACGACAATTGACTTCCAGTTGAGGCCGTCTAACGAATAGTCTCCCGAACTCGATAGTCCGGTATCACCTTCGCGGTCGCAGTGTAACGCGGAGGACAAGGGACTTCAACGCAGCCGGAATTGCCGGACCGCTCATCACTTGCGGACGGGCGCGGGCGCGTGCCCCATGCGGGATATCCGGAACTCGATAGTGCCAGTGCCGGCGCGGCATATCGGGGTTCACTCGCGTGCGGGACCCGAACCGAGCTGACCGAGCGGACTCCGTACCCCACGCCCGCCCTGGTCGTAGCCGTCCTCAGTTGATCTCTGCGTACTCAGCGGTTCCTGCGTTGATCGTCGTCGGTACAAGAAAAAGGCGGCGATCCTTCGACCGCCGCCCCTGTAAATTCCGCCCTGCAAATTGTGAATTGCCTTATTCGCCGATGTCTCCCGTTCGCGGCGCCACGGCATCCTCCGGCTCGACGAAGTACTCCATGTCGCGCTCGAGCTCCAACTCGTCGTCGCTCGGCTGCGGCAGCGCCGGCGGCGGCGGCGGCTCGTCGGGCGGAATCCGCACGTGCCGGTAATACTCGAAGCCGGTCCCCGCCGGAATCAGCCGGCCCATCGTCACGTTTTCCTTCAGGCCGCGCAGGTGATCGACCTTGCCGGAAATCGACGCCTCGGTCAGCACGCGCGTCGTCTCCTGGAACGACGCCGCCGAGATGAACGAGTCGGTCGAGAGCGACGCCTTCGTGATCCCGAGCAGCAGCGGCCGGCCCTGCGCCGGACGTCCGCCCGCGGCGATGACGCGTTCGTTCTCTTCCAGGAACCGGAACTTGTCGGTCTGCTCGTCCACGAGGAACTCGGTGTCGCCGACGTCCTCGATCTTGACCCAGCGCATCATCTGGCGCGCGATCGTCTCGATGTGCTTGTCGTTGATGTTGACGCCCTGCAGCCGGTAGACCTCCTGAATTTCGTTCACGAGGTACGCCTGCAGCGCCTTCTCCCCGAGCACGTTCAGGATGTCGTGCGGATTGCTCGGGCCGTCCATCAACGGCTCGCCCGCGCGCACCCGCTCGCCTTCCTGCACGTTCACGTGGACGCCGCGCGGCAGCGCGTACTCACGCGGCTCGGCGCCGGGCTCGTCGGGCACGACAATGATCTTTCTTTGCCCCTTGACGATGCCGCCGTGCTTCACGACGCCGTCGATCTCCGAGATGACCGCCGTCTCGCGCGGCTTGCGCGCTTCGAACAGCTCCACCACGCGCGGCAGACCGCCCGTGATGTCCTTGGTCTTCGTCGTTTCGCGCGGAATCTTCGCGAGCACGTCGCCAGCCGACACCATTTCGCCGTCCTGCACCATCAGATGCGCGTGCGATGGCATCTGGTACTTGCGGCTGATCTTCCCGTCCTTGCCCTTGATCTCCATCGCCGGCTGCTTCTTCTCGTCCGGCGAGTCGACGATGATCAGGCGCGAAAGGCCGGTTACCTCGTCGACTTCCTCGTGTACGGTGATGCCCTCGAGAATGTCCTTGAAGCGAATCTGCCCCGGCTCCTCGGTGAGAATCGAGAAGGTGTACGGATCCCACTCGACCAGCACCTGCCCCTGCTCGATCTGCTGGCCGTCCTTCACCTTGAGGCGCGCGCCGTAGACGATCGGGTAGCGCTCGCGGTCGCGCCCTTTCGCATCCTGCACGACGAGCGACCCGCTGCGGTTCATCACCACCAGGTTGCCCTCTTTCGCCTGCACGACCTGCATGCCGTGGAACCGGATCGTGCCGGCGTTCCGCGCCTCAAGCGTCGACTGCTCGGAGACGCGCGACGCGGTGCCGCCGATGTGGAACGTGCGCATCGTGAGCTGCGTGCCGGGCTCGCCGATCGACTGCGCCGCGATGACGCCGACGGCCTGTCCCAGCTCGACCAACTTTCCGGTGGCCAGGTCGCGCCCGTAGCACTTCGCGCAGACGCCGCGGCGCGCCGTGCACGTGAGCACCGACCGGATCTTCACCTTCTCGATGCCCGCGTCCTGAATGGCCGACGACAGCTCCTCGTCCATCATCTCGTTCACCTCGACGATCGTCTCGCCGGTGAACGGGTCGGTGATCTTCTCGAGCGTCGTCCGGCCGATGATGCGATCGCGGAGCGGCTCGATAACCTCGCCGCTTTCGACGATGGCCCGCGCCTCGATGCCGTCCACCGTGCCGCAGTCCGGCTCGTGGATGATGACGTCCTGCGCGACGTCCACCAGGCGGCGCGTGAGGTAGCCCGAATCGGCCGTCTTGAGCGCCGTGTCGGCGAGACCCTTGCGCGCGCCGTGCGTCGAGATGAAGTACTGCAGCACCGTGAGGCCTTCACGGAAGTTCGACGTGATCGGCGTCTCGATGATTTCGCCGGACGGCTTGGCCATCAGGCCGCGCATCCCGGCGAGCTGGCGGATCTGCTGTTTCGATCCCCGGGCGCCCGAGTCGGCCATGATGAAGACCGGGTTGAACTGCCGGCCTTCCTTGTCCATCTGCTCCATCTCGCTGAACATCGCGTTGGCGATGTCCTCGGTCGCTTCCGACCAGATCGCGATCACCTTGTTGTAGCGCTCGCCGTTGGTGATGGCGCCTTCGAGATACTGCGATTCGACCTTGATCACTTCCTGGCGCGCCGTTTCGACGAGCGCCGCCTTCTCCTTCGGGATGATCAAATCGTCGATGCCGATCGACAGCCCCGACCGCGTCGCGTACGCGAAGCCGAGATTCTTCAGTGAATCGAGCATCTCGACCGTCTTCTCGAGGCCGAACTTCAGATAACAGGACTGCACGAGCTGCTGCAGCCCTTTCTTCTTCAGGAGCCCGTTGATGAACGGCATCTCGACGGGAATGGCCTCGTTGAGGATGACGCGGCCGACCGTCGTGTTGATGATCTTGTTGTGCACCTTCTGCACTTCGGTGTGCAGCACGTCCTGATCGTCGCGCGCGGCGCTCAGATCCTGCAGGTCGCCCGTGTAGCGCAGCCGGATCGGCGAGAGCGTTTCGAGCTCCCCCGCTTCGAGCGCCAGCATCACATCGTCGGGGTTGCCGAAGGCGCGGCCTTCGCCCTTCGCGCCGTTCTTCGCCTTCGTGAGGTAGTAGCAGCCGAGCACGATGTCCTGCGAGGGAATCGCGATCGGGGCGCCGTGCGCCGGCGAGAGGATGTTGTTCGACGACAGCATCAGCACCGACGCTTCGATCTGCGCCTCGGGCGACAGCGGAATGTGGACCGCCATCTGGTCGCCGTCGAAGTCGGCGTTGAACGCCGTGCAAACGAGCGGGTGAATGCGGATCGCCTTGCCCTCGACGAGCACCGGCTCGAAGGCCTGGATGCCGAGGCGGTGCAGCGTCGGCGCGCGGTTCAGCAGCACCGGATGCTCGCGGATCACATCCTCGAGTACGTCCCACACTTCGGGCCGCTGGAGCTCGACCATCTCCTTCGCCTGCTTGATGGTCGCGACGAGCCCCCGCTCCTCGAGCTTGTTGTAGATGAACGGCTTGAACAGCTCGAGCGCCATCTTCTTCGGCAGCCCGCACTGATGCAGCTTCAGCTCGGGGCCGACGACGATGACCGACCGGCCGGAGTAGTCGACGCGCTTGCCGAGCAGGTTCTGACGGAAGCGTCCCTGCTTGCCCTTGAGGGTGTCGGACAGCGACTTCAGCGGACGGTTATTCGCGCCGCGCAGCACACGGCCGCGGCGGCCGTTGTCGAAGAGCGCGTCCACGGCTTCCTGGAGCATGCGCTTTTCGTTGCGAATGATGACGTCCGGCGCCTTCAGCTCCATCAGCTTCTTCAACCGGTTGTTGCGGTTGATGACGCGGCGATAGAGATCGTTCAGGTCGGAGGTTGCGAAGCGGCCGCCGTCGAGCGGGACGAGCGGGCGCAGTTCGGGCGGAATCACCGGGATGACGTCGAGGATCATCCACTCCGGACGGTTGCTCGACTTCCGGAACGAGTCGACGACCTTCAGGCGCTTGGCGAACTTCAGCTTCTTCTGCGCCGACTGCTCGGTGCGCATCTTGTCGCGCAGCTCGACGGCGAGCTTCTCGACGTTGACGCGCTTCAGCAGCTCCTTGATCGCCTCCGCGCCCATCTGCGCGCGGAACCGGGGGCCGTGCTCTTCGCGCGCCTTCCGGTACAGCTCTTCGTTCAGCAGCTGGTTCTGCTTCAGCTCGGTCTCGCCCGGATCGACGACGACGTAGGCCTCGAAGTAGAGGACGCGCTCGAGATCGCGCAGGGAGATATCCAGGAGGTGGCCGATGCGGCTCGGCAGCCCCTTGAAGAACCACACGTGGCTGACGGGCGTGGCGAGCGTGATGTGGCCGAGGCGCTCGCGGCGCACCTTGGCCTGCGTCACTTCGACGCCGCACTTGTCGCAGATGACGCCGCGGTGCTTCATCCGCTTGTACTTGCCGCACAGGCATTCCCAGTCGGTGATCGGTCCGAAGATCTTCGCGCAGAACAGGCCGTCGCGTTCCGGTTTGAACGTGCGGTAGTTGATCGTCTCCGGTTTGGTCACCTCGCCGTGGGACCACGAGAGGATCTTTTCCGGCGAGGCGAGACTGATCCGAATCGCATCGAAATCGGACGTCAGGGACGCCCGCTCATGAAATGACGGTCTCATTTACACCTCTTCCAAGACGGGTTGCGGAACGGCTTCCGGCTTCTTCTTCGTCTTCATCAGCTCGACGTCCAGACAGAGCGACTGGAGCTCGCGGATGAGCACGTTGAACGATTCCGGGAGGCCCGCGGTGAAGGATGCGTCGCCCTTGACGATCGCTTCGTAAATCTTCGCGCGCCCCGTCACATCGTCGGACTTGGCGGTGAGGAGCTCCTGGAGAATGTGCGCCGACCCGTACGCTTCGAGCGCCCAGACTTCCATTTCTCCGAACCGCTGCCCGCCGAACTGCGCCTTGCCGCCGAGCGGCTGCTGCGTGATGAGTGAGTACGGCCCGATCGACCGCGCGTGGATCTTGTCGTCGACCAGATGCGAGAGCTTCAGCATGTAGATGTAGCCGACGGTGACGTCCTGCTCGAAGCCGTCGCCCGTCATGCCGTCGTACAGCTTGGTCTTCCCGCCCTTGGGCAGCCCCGCGCGATCCAGCCAGTTCTTGATCTCGAGCTCGGTCGCGCCGTCGAAGACAGGCGTCGCGAAGTACAGGCCGAGCGCGTGCGCGGCCCACCCGAGGTGGGTCTCGAGAATCTGCCCGACGTTCATACGCGACGGAACGCCGAGCGGGTTGAGCACGATCTCCACCGGCGTGCCGTCCGGCAGATACGGCATATCCTCCTCGGGAAGAATGCGCGCGATGACGCCCTTGTTGCCGTGCCGGCCGGCCATCTTGTCGCCGACCGACAGCTTGCGCTTCATCGCGACGTACACCTTCACGAGCTTGATGACGCCGGGCGGCAGCTCGTCGCCGCGGCGGATCTTCTCTTTCTTCTCCTCGAAGAGGTTCTTGATGACCTCGACCTGCCGCTCGGTCCGCTCCTCGAGATCGCGCAGTTCGTCCTCGAGCTGCGCGTCGTCGGTCGCGATCTTGAGCCGCACCATCGTCGAGTACGGCATCTCCTGCAGGATGTCCTGCGTCAGGTCAGTGCCCTTCTTGAGCAGCCGCTCGCGGCCGTACTCGTCGAAGAGATCCGAGCGGAGCTGCTGTCCCCGCAGCATCAGGATCACGCGCTTCTTCACTTCGTCATGAAGAATGCGGATTTCGTCCTGAAGGTTCTTCTCCATCATGTCGAGCTCTTCCTGCTCGATCGCCTTGGCTCGATCGTCTTTCTCGATACCCTTGCGGGAGAAGATCTTCACGCCGACGATGATGCCTTCGATGCCGGGCGGGCAGATGAGCGAGGCGTCTCGCACGTCGCCGGCCTTCTCGCCGAAGATCGCGCGCAGGAGCTTCTCTTCCGGCGTGAGCTGCGTCTCGCCTTTCGGCGTGACCTTGCCCACCAGGATGTCGCCCGGCTTGACGTAGGCGCCGATGCGGATGATGCCGCTCTCGTCCAGATCCTTGAGGAACCCTTCCGAGACGTTCGGGATGTCCCGCGTGATTTCCTCGGGCCCGAGCTTGGTGTCGCGAGACTCGATCTCGAACTCCTCGATGTGGATCGACGTGTAGTAGTCGTCCTTCACCATTTTTTCGGACACGAGAATCGCGTCCTCGAAGTTGTACCCGCGCCACGGCATGAACGCGACGAGCACGTTGCGTCCGAGCGCCAGCTCACCGAGCTCGGTGCAGGGCCCATCGCCCATCACCTGCCCCTTGTGCACCTTCTGGCCGACGCGGACGATCGGCTTCTGGTTGATGCACGTGTTCTGGTTCGAGCGCTTGAACTTCGTCATGTTGTAGATGTCAGCGCCCATCTCCTTGCCGTCTTCCGTCTCGCTCTCGACGCGGACGACGATACGCTGGCTGTCGACGAAGTCCACGATGCCCGAGCGGCGCGCCACGATGACGGCCCCCGAGTCCCTCGCCGTGATGTACTCCATGCCGGTGCCGACAAACGGCGCCCGCGCGCGGAGCAGCGGCACGGCCTGGCGCTGCATGTTCGATCCCATCAGGGCGCGGTTCGCGTCGTCGTTCTCGAGGAACGGGATGAGCGAGGCCGCGACCGAGACGAGCTGCTTGGGCGAGACGTCGATGAATTGGACGTTCGCCTTCGGCGACAGGATGAAGTTGCCCGCCTGGCGCGCGTTCACGCGGTCCTGCGTGAGGTTGCCGTCGTTGTCCACCGTGGCGTTGGCCTGCGCGACGATGTACTGGTCCTCTTCCCACGCGGACAGATAGAAGGAATAGGGCTCGAACTCGACGCCCTTCTTCTTCGATCGGCCCTGCGAGTCGACCAGCTCGTCGGCTTCGACGACGTCGCCGGCCTTGTATTTCGACCCGGCGGCGTTGATGACGACGACGTAGTCGGTGACGCGTCCGTCCTTCACCTTCCGGTACGGCGACTCGATGAAGCCGAACTCGTTGATGCGCGCGTAGCACGAGAGCGACGAGATGAGCCCGATGTTCGGCCCTTCCGGCGTCTCAATCGGGCAGATGCGCCCGTAGTGCGTCGGATGGACGTCGCGGACCTCGAACCCCGCGCGCTCGCGCGAGAGGCCGCCCGGCCCGAGCGCCGAGAGACGCCGCTTGTGCGTGATCTCGGAGAGCGGGTTGGTCTGGTCCATGAACTGCGAGAGCTGCGACGACCCGAAGAACTCGCGAATCGCGGCCATGACCGGCTTCGCG
>JADGOC010000178.1 GCA_017883165.1 Acidobacteriota bacterium | reverse complement strand
CGACGAGGTGCTCAAGGTGTTCGATCTTCAAAGTTAAAAGTTAAGAGTGAAAAGTTAAAACTTAAAAGGACTGCGCTCTCCACCCGCCGTCTGTTCGGGGCGATGCTGCTGCGGATCTCGGTGCTGCCGGTCCCGACGGGGTAACGGGCGGCGAGTTCAGCGAAGAAGGTGGGCGACGAAAGGGCACAAGCGTGGAGCGGTGTCCGAAAAATACCCGGGAACCGGGGCCTCAAGTCGATTCCACGTCGACGAGGACGAGCTGACGGTTTCCAGCGCTGGAAGCATGTGGCTGCGGAAACACTTTGGCCGCACTCGGCAGGCTGGGTGTATATTAGCGCCCATCCGGCGGCCAAAATGGAAATCCCGGTCTAATCTAATAAAAGATGAAGACGGCGCCTGCGCTCCGGTGCGCGCGTCGTCGGAGAGTTCGAGATGATGAAGCGTGTGCTCGTCGGGCTGGTTCTGCTGGCCGCGCTCGGCCGGCCGACCGTCCCTGCCGCGCAGGCCGGGCCGACGGCTTCGCCGGTCACCTACGAGATCTTCGCCGTCCGCTTCGGCGTGCTGCCGCAGTTTCCCGTGGCCAACCTGGTCGCCGGCGGCGACAAGGACCGGAAGCTCGACATCCCCGTCATGGTCTGGGTGCTCAAGGGCAGCGACGGGCGCGTCGTGCTCATCGACTCGGGGTTCTACGAGGAGAAGTTCGTCACGCGCTGGAAGGTCCAGAACTTCACGACGCCGGCCGCTGCGGTGTCGAGGCTCGGCATCCAGCCCGATCAGGTCAGTGACGTGATCCTCACCCACATGCACTGGGATCACGCCGACGGCGCCGATCTCTTTCCCAAGGCGACGGTCTGGATTCAGAAGGACGAGTATCAGTACTACACCGGCGAAGCCTGGCAGGACCCGAAGCGGCGCGGAGGCGGCGCCGACGTCGACGTGATGTCGAAGTTGGTCAAACGCAACATGGCCGGCCAGCTCCGGTTCGTCGCCGGCGACGCGCAGGAGATTCTGCCGGGCATCACCTGCTATACCGGCGGCAAGCACACCTTCGCGTCGCAGTACGTCGGCGTCAACACCGTCAAGGGCGTCGTCATTATGGCGTCCGACAACGTATACCTGTACCAAAACCTGACGATGCACGCCGCGATCGCGCAGACGCTCGATGCGGCGTCGAACCTCCAAGCGCAGGACCGCATGCGCACGCTGTCGTCCGCCTCTGGGATCATCGTCCCGGGCCACGACCCCGAGGTGTTCTCGCGCTTCCGATCGGTCGGCGAGGGCATCGTGCAGATCGTCGGCGACCGGCCGAGCTCCGCTCGATAACGCGACGTTTCAACTGTTCGACCGCCCTGCCGCCAGGGCGTGCACGACGCATTTTTTAGGGGGCATGATGACGAGACAACCGTGGGCGGCAGTTCTGCTGATGCTTCTTGTCGCGGCGGCGCCCGTCGCCGCGCAATCGACGGAGAGTGGCCGGATCACCGGAGTGGTGAAGGACAATCAGGGCGCCGTGATCCCGGGCGCCACCGTGACGCTGACCGGGCCGTCGCGGCTCTCCACGTTCGTGACGACGCCGGACGGCAGGTTCCGCTTCCTTGACGTGCTGCCAGGCGAGTACCAGCTCATGGTGGAGCTCCAGGGATTCGCAAAATTCACGCGGACGAACCTCGCCGTGAGCGTCGGCGCCAGCCTCGACGTGCCGGTGGTGCTGCAGGTCGCGAGCGTGCAGCAGGAAGTGACCGTCAGTGCCGCGGCGCCGTTGATCGACACGCGCGCGATGGGGACTGCCGAGACGATGACCGCCGCTGAGCTGCAGACGATCCCGACCTCGCGCGATCCATGGGCGCTCCTGCGCGCGGTGCCCGGAGTTGTCACCGATCGCGTGAACGTCGCCGGCAACGAATCGGGTCAGATGGGCAGCTTCATCGCTAAAGGCCATCAGGGCGACACGGTCTGGACCCTCGACGGGATCGTGGTCACCGACGAGGGCGGTGGATCGCCGACCTACTTCAACTTCGACGCCTTCGAGCAGGTACAGATTTCCACCGCCGGCAACGACATCAAGCAGCCGACCGGCGGCATCGGCTACAACCTCGTGCTGAAGCGCGGGACGAACCAGTTCCGCGGCACCGCCAACGCGTACTTCACGAACCACAGCCTCGAGGCGGCGAACGTGCCCTCGCAGCTCGCCGCGCGAGGCGTGACGCCCTCGACGGCGAACCACAACGACAAGATCAGCGACATGAACGTCGACCTGGGCGGGCCGATCCTGAAGAACCGCGCGTGGTTCTACGGCGCCTACGCCACGCAGGACGTCCGCGTGTTCCGCGCCGCGGGCCAGTACATCGACGAGACCAAGTTCTACCAGACGACGCTGAAGGGCGAGTGGCAGGCGACGAAGAAGGACATGGTCAGCGTCCTCTATTACAAGGGCGATACCGACAAGGTGGGGCGCTCGCCGGCCGACGCGGGTATCTTGATCGACGCGCCGACGGCGACGTGGCACCAGAAGGAGGACTTCTTCCCCGTCGGGCGGCCGCACGGCCTGTTGAAGGTCGAGGACGACCGCGTGTTCACGCCGAACCTGTTCGTCACCGGCAAGTACGCCTCGTACAGCACCGGCTGGTCCGAGTACGCGATGGGCGGACCCGACATGCAGTCGGGGCAGAACCTGGTGCTCGGACAGTCTTTCGGCAGCACGCGCAGCTGGTTCACGACGCGGCCTCAGCAGACCGGATCGCTCGATGCGAATTACTTCACGCACATCGCTGGCACGGAGCACAACATCCAGTCGGGCTGGAGCTATCGCCGGTTCGTGCAGTATCTGGAACAACAGTGGCCGGGCGATCAGGTCGTGGGCCTCGTGAACTCGGTCACCGATTCGCGCGCGCTGTTGTACCGTGAAGCGAAGGGCACGAACCGCACCGAGTATCTGAATTTCTACGTGTCGGATACGATCACGAAGAACCGGCTGACGGTCGACCTCGGACTCCGATCGGACCGGCAGTGGGGCGCGGCGCTGCCGAGCACCTCCACGGCGAACACCGCGTTTCCGTCGATCGTGCCCGGGATGGACTTTCCGGGGTACCGCACCCCGTTCACCTGGCAGAACCTGTCGCCGCGCGCCGGCGCCACCTTCAAGCTGAACGATCTGACGCTCGTGCGCGGCAGCATCAGCCGGTACGCCGGACGTCTCACGCCCGGCACCGTCGGGTACAGCAACCCGAGCACCACAAACGGTTTCATCGCCTATAAGTGGGTCGACGCGAACGGCGACCACTTCGCGCAGCCCAACGAGGTGCTCGTCGGTCAGCCGGCGATTTCCTTCGGCGGCGGCTTCAACCCGGCGGCGCCGACCGCGGCCGTGTCGCCGAACATCATCGACCCGAATCTGAAAGCGAGTGAGGTCACCAACGTCGTCGCCGGCGTCGAGCGTCAGTTGATGTCGGCGCTCGCGTTGCACGTCACCTACACGTTCACTCGGACCACGAACCTCACCTACACGCCGTGGGTCGGCGTGGGCCCGAACGACTACGTGGCGGGCGCGGCCGTGACCGGCGCGCTCCAGGACGGCACTCTGTACAGCGTCCCGACCTACCTACCGAATGCGGCCATCGTGGCCGCGAACGGGAACTCACGGATCCTGACGAACCGTCCCGGCTACGGCAATCAGTACCACGGCGTGGACTTCGTGCTGACCAAGCGGATGTCGAACCGCTGGATGGCGAACCTGGGTGCGTCGATTAACAATCCGACGGTGTTCTACGGCGACCATCCGGTGACCAGCACCGGCAACCCGACGCCGCTGGACAACGACCCGCTCGTCTCGGGCGCGCCGCTCGCTCCGCGCGCCAACGGGTCGTACCTGAACTCGAAATGGCAGGTGAACGTGAACGGGTCGTACCAGATGCCGTGGGATCTGCTGGTGTCAGGCAATTTGTTTGCACGTCAGGGCAGCCCGTTCCCCGTCGTGCGGCAGGCATCGATCGGCGTCGACGGGACGGCGTCGGTGCTCGTCTCTCCGTCGGTGGACACGTTCAGGCTCGACAACCTGTACTCGCTCGACCTGCGCCTGGCGAAGAAGGTGAACATTACCTCACAGCGCAACATCAACCTCACCGCCGATGTGTTCAACGTGCTGAACGCGAACACTACGCTCGCGGGGCAGACGAACATCGCGTCGCCGAACTATCAATTGATCAGCTTGAACCTGAGCCCGCGCATCCTGAGGTTCGGCGTGCGGGTGCAGTTCTAGAGAATCGTCGGGGGCATCCCCCTGCTGGAGGGGTGCCTTGGTTGTCTCCATAGGAGAAACACACCATGACCGCAAAACGCGCGCTGCTGGTCGCAGCGTGCCTGGCGCTCCTCGCGCCCGGCACGCCGATGCTCGCCCAGGCACCGAAATCGCCCGAGCAGTACTTCGGGTTTCAGATGGGCGCCGACAAGAAGCTAGTGAAGTGGCCGCAGATCACCGAGTACTTCCAGGCGCTCGCCTCCTCGTCCAGCAAGGTGAAGATCGTCGAGGCGGGAAAATCCTCTGAAGGCAACCCGATGATCGTGGCGATCATCTCGTCGCCCGACAACCTGGCGAAGCTCGATCGCTACAAGGAGATCTCCCAGCGCCTGGCGAACCCGCGCGGCCTCTCGCCCGACGAGGCGTCGAAGCTCGTGGACGAGGGGAAGCTGATCGTGGCCATCAGCTGCAGCATCCACGCGAGCGAGGTCGCGGCGACCCAGCTCTCGATGGAGCTGGCCTACGATCTCGTCACCAAGGACACGCCGCAGAACCGCCGCATCCTCGACCAGACGATCGTGCTGCTGTTCCCGTCGCACAACCCGGACGGCAACATCACGGTGGTCGACTGGTACAACAAGAACGTCAACACGCAGTACGAGAAGGCGCCGCTGCCGTGGCTGTACCACAAGTACGTCGGCCACGACAACAACCGCGACTGGTTCATGCTGAACCTCGACGAGACCAAGGTGGTGACGCGCTTCTACTTCAAGGAGTGGTTCCCGCAGGTCCTGTACGACATCCACCAGATGGGCCGCTCGGGCGCCCGGCTGTTCGTGCCGCCCTTCCTCGACCCGCTCAACCCGAACATCCACCCGCTCATCTGGCGCGGCATCAACCTCCTCGGGACGCACATGGCGGCGGCGGAAGAAGAGGCGGGCCACACCGGCATCGCGCAGAGTATCGCCTACACGTCGTGGTGGCAGGGCAACTCGCTGCAGCAGCCGTGGTTCCACAACATGGTCAGCGTGCTGACCGAAGCGGCGTCGCCCGACGTGGCGACCCCCGTGGCGCAGAACAAGAGCGACCTGACCGGCAACATGCCCGGCCTCCCCGAGTACGCGCTCCGCGCGAACTTCTCGAATCCGTGGCCCGGCGGCACGTGGCGCCTGCGCGACGTCGTCGAATACGAGTACACCGCGGCGATGGCGGTGCTCGACGTCGCGTCGCGGTACCGCGACGCGTTCATGCGCAACTTCTACACGATGGGGCGCGACGAGATCCGCAAGGGCGAGACGGAGGCGCCGTACGCCTTCGTCGTCCCCGCCGAGCAGCGCGACCCGAACACCGCGGCGAAGATGATCAACCTGCTCATCGATCAGGGAGCGGAGGTGCACGTCGCCGGCCGCGAGTTCACGGCCGACGGCGTCGCGTACGGCAAGGGCTCGTACGTGCTGCTGATGGCGCAGCCGTTCCGACCCTTCGTGAAGGACATCATGGAGCGGCAGTCGTATCCCGACCTGCGCGCCTTTCCCGGCGGACCGCCGATTCCGCCGTACGACGTCGCCGGCTGGACGCTGCCGCTGCAGATGGGCGTCGCCAGCGCCGAGATCAAGAGCCGCTTCGACGCCGACCTGAAGCCGATCGCGCACGCCGACGCGCCCGCGCCAGACATCGCGGCCTCTGGACCGAAGGTCAGCGCGTTCCTGCTCGATCACAACCGGAACGACAGCGCGATTGCCGTGAACCGCCTGATGAAGGCCGGTTACGACGTGTACTGGGCCGGGGCGGCGTTCACGAGCGGCGGACACCCGTACCCCGCCGGCACGATCATCGTGCCCGCCAGGGGCGCCAGGCAGGCGCAGGTGCGCAGCATCGCGCAGGCGCTGTCGCTGCCGTTGGCGTCGGTCGACCAGCCGGTCACCGCCGGCGCCCTAAAGCTGAAGCCGCTGCGCCTCGCGCTCTACAACCCGTGGGGCGGCAACATGGACGAGGGGTGGAGCAAGCTGCTGCTCGAGCGCTTCGAGTTCCCGTTCGACGAGATCCGCAACGCCGACATCACGTCGGGCGGCTTCGCGCGGAAGTACGACGTCGTGCTCTTCTCCGATCAGGCGCCGAAGGCGATGCTCGAGGGCTTCTCGGACAAGGTGATTCAGAAGGAGTACGCCGGCGGGCTGGGCGACGAAGGGGTGCAGCAGCTGCGGGCCTTCGTGCAGCGTGGCGGCACAGTCGTCGCGCTCGGCCAGGCGGCCGAGCTTTTCATTAAGTCGTTCGATCTGCCGGTCGTCAACACGCTCGACGGGTTGAAGACGACCGACTTCTTCTGCCCCGGGTCGATCCTCGCCGCCCGGACCGACACGTCACACCCGATTGGCTACGGCATGCCCGAGGACACGTCCGCTTTCTTCGCCCGGAGCGCGGCGTTCGACGTTAAGCCGGGTCGTGCGAGCGATGTCAAGACGTTCGTCCGCTACGGCGGCGAGCACGTGCTGCAGAGCGGCTGGATTCTCGGGGAGAGCCGCCTTCACAACCTGGCGGCTGCCATCGACGCGTCGTACGGCAGCGGACACGTCGTCCTATTCGGATTCCGAGTCCAGAACCGCGCGCAGCCGCACGGCACCTTCAAGCTGTTCTTCAACGCGCTGTATTACGGAGCGGCAGCATCGAAGCAGGCCAGCTGACGGGGCCAGGGGACGGCGGATCTCGTCATCTTGTGAGCTGGTAATCTGGTGATCTGGTGTTGGTGGATTACGAGATCGCCCGATGACCAAATCGCTCGATTACCAGATCTAACGAAGCTTCGCCTCAGACCATCGAGCATGTTGTCGAAATGAGCGGAGCCCATAATGTCCCGCATCTCGGCCCCGACTATTGGATTCGCAGCGGCGACGCATCACGCCGCGCGATAGTAGTAGTTCAGCAGCCCGCCGAGACGCTGACGACGCCGAATCCGACTGCCGCCGACCTCCACGGCCGGCGTGCCGTTGATGAGTTCGTTCCCGAGGCCCTGGTGATTGCGCTCGCCGTGATAGTGCTCTATAAACGTTTTCACTTTTCACTTTTAACTTCGCGGCGTGAGCCGCAGGCGCCCAATCGCCCCTCTCTCGACGTCCGCTCGCTCCATCCGCATCGGCCGATGTTTCACGGCGCGCCAATCCTGCAG
>JADGOC010000177.1 GCA_017883165.1 Acidobacteriota bacterium | reverse complement strand
ACGATCGGCGCTTCCGCGGTCACCGTGACCGCCTCCGCCAAGCTCGCGAGCGACAGGGCAAAGTCAACCGTCTTGATGGAGCCAAGCGCCACGATCACGTTCGAAACCTTGGAGGGCTTGAAGTTCGTCAGGCTGGCCGTGATTTCGTAGGTGCCGGGCAGCACCGACGGGAAACGGTACGTGCCGTTCGCGTCAGTGGTCGTCGTGAGCACGCCGCTGCCCGAACTGTGGGCTTCGACCGTGACGCCCGGGAGGACGCCGCCAGAGCTGTCTTTGACAACGCCGTCGATACTGCCGCGTTGTTCCTGGGCCGCCGCGGGCCATGCAAACAGCAAGGCGCAAAGCAGCACTGAGAGTGTGCGTAACCGCATTAAGATCCTCCTGATAAGGAATACAAACCCCGGTTCCTGTCCAGTTTCGAGAACGTGCGTCTCTTTTGTGATACGCACCGTCACAGAACAGCACCAGCGGTGCAAAGCGAACTCAAAACGTTGAACGTCGTGAAATCCGCATCGCGCATCATAGCGCGATCCCGAACAGTGTTCACGACATCTGTCAACCGTTTTGCGCTAATTTGTCGGGGGGATCCAAATTTCGGTAGGCCAGCTCGGCGTTTTCACGGAATTGCCACGAGTCCCGTGCAATTCCGCGCCTTTCTGGCCTACCCGCGCGGCTGGCTGGGGGTCCCGGGAGCATCAATCTGCTGGAGGGCCTCGTCAATCAGCCTCGCGTTGTCGTCTTTCGAGAGATTGCGTCCAATGAGCTTCGACGCGATCATCACCGACAGGTCGACGGCCTCGTGGCGGATCTGCTGAAGCGCCCGCGCCGTCTCGAGCTGAATCTGGCGCTCGGCGTTCCGCACCAGGGCGGCGCCCTCCGCTCTCGCCTTCTGCTTGATCTCCTCCCTCAAGCTGTCCGCGGCGGACCGGCTCTGCGAGATGATCGACTCCGCCTCGACGCGGGCGGTCCTGAGGATCTGCAACGACTCCTGATTCACGCGCTCCAGCTCCTGCGTGGCCTGCTGCGCGTCGTCCAGCGACTTCCTGATCAGGTTCTGGCGGCTCTCGAGCGCCTTCAGCAGCGGCCCCCACGCGAACTTCGCGAGCAGCGTCAGCAGCACCAGGAAGGTGATGATTGTCCAAATGAACAATCCCGGATCGACCTGGACGAGTGGGTTATCCACAGCGAGCTTCCTCTAAGAACGGTTTACTTGAACAGCACGACCAACAGGATGAACACTTCAGCCAGAATCGCCACGCCTTCGAGCAGGAACAATGGCAGGTTGATGGCGCCGGTGATCTTGTCGGCCGCGGCCGGCTGGCGGGCGATCCCTTCCGCGGCGGCCGCCGCGAACTTCCCGATCCCCAGCGCCGCCCCGATCACGACCATGCCCAACCCGAGCGTGGCACCAAAATAGTGCAGAACTCCCATTTCTCTCTCCTCCGTAGTGTCAGTGATGAACGTTAATAGCCATGCCGATGAACACGGCCGACAGGAGCGTGAACACGTAAGCTTGGACCAAGATGACGATGATCTCAAGCGCGGAAATGCCGACGGCCAGCGGCACCGACACGACGAGGCCGACGCCGACGCCCGCCCCCCGGCCGAACAATTCCGCGAACAGAAAGACGAACGAGAGGATCGCCAGGATCGCGATGTGGCCCCCCACCATGTTCGCCGCAAGTCGCATTGTCAGGGCGAAGGGCTTGACGAACATCCCCAGCACTTCGATCGGAATCAGCAGGATGTAGAGCGGCCAGGCGAGCCCGGGCGGGACCAGGTTTTTCCAGTGCTTGAAGAAGCCGTGGGCTCTCGAGCCGGCGACGATGATGGCGCCGAAGGTGATGGTCGCCAGCGCGGCCGTGACGTTGAAGTTCGCCGTGGCGGTCGTGCCGCCGTGCAGGAGCTGTTTGACCAGTGAATCCTCGCCCGTGTGCAGCACGAAGCGATCGAGGAGGCCCACGACCTCGAACACGGGAATCAAGCCGATCGCGTTCGCGCACAGAATGAACACGAAGAAGGTCAGGATGAGCGGCGTCCAGGTGTCGACCCACTTGCGGCCCACGTTGGGCTGCACGATGCCGTCGCGCACGAACTCCACTACCGCCTCGAGCGCGTTCATGAAGCCCGACGGGATGAGGCGATCCTGCCGCAGATACCGTCTGACGACCCAGGTCACGACGACGAACACGGTCGCCGCGATGAGCCACAGCATGAGGACATGCTTCGTGATCGAAAAGTCGATGCCGAGCACCTTGGGCAGATGGACGAGCGGGTGCTGGAGCCGGCTGTTCGACACGTGCTCGATGATCACCTTGCCGGCGTTGAATTTCTCGTGCGCGGCGGTGGCGAGCTGCTCCTGAACGTGTTCTTGGACGGCCATCGTAGGTGTCAGCAGGCGACTACTGGAGCGCGGGCGCGCTACCCGAGAACAGGCGCTTTAAGTAGAGCGCCTCTATCAGATAGAGCGCGATGAAATAAAAAGTGAAGCTGAGCATGAACGGCACGGGGCGAAGCGACAGCACTTTCAGCGCGACCGTCACATAGGCTCCAAAAAACACCAACTTACAGGCGAACGCCGTGATCATCAGCGGCGTCAGACGCTCGGGGTTCAGCGAGTACGTCCGCTCGGCCAGCACCCACGTGACGCTCGCCGCGAACAGCGGACCGATCATGCCGGCCAGGATCTCGACGCCGACCCCTGTGAACAGGGTACCGAACAGCGCCGTAGCCGCGAGCCACGACACCACGGCGGCTCCGGCCATCACCACAATCTCCCTCATCGCCGCCAGACCGTCTTGGCCAGCTCGTAGAAACCGACGAACAGGCCCACGAGCAGCCCGCCGAGCGCGAACCAGTGCGACGCCGCGCCGCGCCACCAGTCAATCGCGTACCCGAGGCCCCCGAGCAGGATGATCGCACCGATCAGCGTGTAGCTGGCCGACGCCGCCGGTCCGGACCGGCGGATATTCTCCTGCAGATACCTCAGAGACCGCGCGGACACCGGGCCACGATCATCGTCGGCCATGTCTTTCCTTACCGCGCGGTGAGTATAGCGTATCTTGTGAAAAACTTCACCAGCTCAAGGGAGCGCCGCGGTGATCCCGACGACGCCGAGCGTGCGCGCCGAGGCTTCGGCGATCTCGAACAGCACCCGCGGGTAGATGCCGATGTAGATGGTCGCGACGACGGCGATGGCCAGCGCCACGGTGAGCGCCGGCGTGGTCGACGGCTCGGATCCGGTCGCGTCTTTCTTGAGGTACATGAACACGACGAGGCGGATGTAGTAGTAGAGCGACACCGCACTGTTCAGCACGCCGATGACGGCGAGCCAGTAGTAATGGGCGTCAATCGCCGCGCTGAACAGCCAGAACTTCCCCATGAACCCGGCGGTCGGCGGAATGCCGCCGAGCGACAGCATGAAGAGCAGCATCGCGAACGCCGCGTAGGGATGGCGGAAGTGCAGCCCGCTGAAATCCTTCAACTCGTCGCCGACGACATCCCGCCGCCGCATCAGCACGATGACGGTGAACGCGCCGAGCTGCATGAAGGTGTAGATGAAGAGATAGATCAGCATCGCCGACACGCCGCGCGGCGTGCCGGCCACGAGTCCTATCAGGATGTAGCCGGCGTGCGCAATCGACGAGTACGCCAGCATGCGCTTGAGGTTGGTCTGCGTCAGCGCCGCGAGGTTGCCGACCGTCATCGTGACGATCGCCAGCGCTTCGAACAGGATCTGCCAGTCGTGGACCATCGCCGGCAGCCCCTCGAGGAAGATCCGCAGGATCATCGCAAACGACGCCGCCTTCGACCCGACCGAGAGAAATGCCGTGACCGGGGTCGGCGCCCCTTCGTACACGTCGGGCGCCCACATGTGGAACGGCACCGCCGCGATCTTGAAGCCGACGCCCGCGACGACGAGCATCACCGCGAGAATGAGCCGCGGATCGTGCCGCGTCTCCGGGCCGAAAAAAACCGGCGCCATCACGCGCAGATTGGTCGTGCCCGAGAGGCCGTACAGCAGCGACATCCCGTAGAGGAGAATCCCGAGCGAGAACGCGCCGAGCAGGAAATACTTCACCGCCGCTTCGTTCGACTTCTGGTTCGGCTTGATGAACCCCACCAGGATGTAGAACGACACCGCCATCGTCTCGAGGCCGATGAAGATCGTGATGAGATCGATGCCGCCCGCCAGGATCATCATGCCGAGCGTCGCGCAGAGGATCAGGAAGTAGTACTCGCCGGGGCTGGCGCCTTCGATCTCGAGATAGCGAACCGACATCAGGACGGTGACGGCGGCCGACACCAGGAAGACCACCTTGAAGAACAGCGCGAACTCGTCCACGGCGATGAGGCCGTGCGCGACCTCGTGCGTCCCGCTGAAGGTCCCGAGCGACGCCAGCGTCGCGGCAAGGACGAGCAGCGTGATCCAGGCGAGCGCGTGGCCGCTGCGCCGCGGCAACAAAACGTCGGCGATGAGTACCAGGAGCGCGCCGCCGGTGAGCACCAGCTCCGGCAGAAGGTAATAAAAATCGCGGAGCGAGACGCCAGCGGGCATTACTGCGGATCTCCGGGCTTCTTGTCAGCCGGCGGCGGAATGTCGGTGCCAGTGCCCGATGACGCCGGCGCCTGCCCTGAGCTGGTCGAGAGGGGTTTGCCGTTCGCATCGCACGGAACGGAGGCGAGGAACTTGGCGGCCGGATTCTGCGCCACCACGTCGGGCAGGGGCGCGGTGGGGGCCGCCCCGGCCGAAGCCGCCGGCAACAGCGTCCCGCAGTCCGCGAGGTTCTTGGTCGCGTACTGCGGGCTGACGCGCGCGATCACATGGTCGACCGAGGTTTCGAGCCGCCGCAGGAACGGCGCCGGGTACAGCCCCATCCACACCGCGAGCACGAGCAGCGGCGCGAATGTCGCGAACTCCCGGTGGCTCAAATCCAGCAGCCGTTCATTTTTTGGATTCTCAATCTTGCCGAACATCGTTTTCTGATAGAGGTTCAGCATGTAGGCGGCGCCGAGCACGATGCCGCTGGCGGCGAACGCCGCCCAGATCTTGTTGGCGACGAACACGCCCTGCAGGATCATCAGCTCGCCGATGAAGCCATTGAGCGTCGGCAGCCCGATCGACGACATCGTCATGATGAGGAAGATCGCGGCGTAGACCGGCATGACCTTCGACAGCCCGCCGTACTCCGAGATCTCGCGCGTGTGGCGCCGCTCGTACACGATACCGACGATGAGGAAGAGCGCGCCGGTCGAGATCCCGTGATTGAGCTGCTGGATGATGCTGCCGGTGATGCCGACCGGATTCAGCGCGAACATGCCCAGCATCACCAGCCCCATGTGGCTGACCGAGGAGTAGGCGACCAGGCGCTTCCAGTCTTTCTGCGCCAGCGCGACGAGCGCGCCGTAGACGATGCCGATGATCGACAGCACGACGATCATCGGGACGAACTGCCGCGACGCCTCCGGCAGAATCGGCAGGCTGAACCGCAGGAAGCCGTACGTGCCCATCTTCAGGAGGACGGCCGCCAGAATCACCGAGCCGGCGGTCGGCGCGTCGGTGTGCGCGTCGGGCAGCCAGGTGTGGAACGGGAACATCGGCACTTTGATCGCGAAGCCGAGGAAGAAGGCGAGGAACACCCACCACTGCAGCCCAGGCGCGAACGCGTATCGATGGAACCGCGTGATGTCGAAGGTGTAGATGCCGCCGTTCGCCGGATCGGCGTGATAGGCGAAATACAGCGCGAGAATGCCGAGCAGCATGACGACGCTGCCGACGAGCGTGTACAGGAAGAACTTGATCGCCGAGTACAGCCGGTTGTCGCTCCCCCAGATGCCGATGAGGAAGTACATCGGGACGAGCATCACTTCCCAGAACAGGAAGAACAGCAGGAAGTCGAGCGACATGAAGGCGCCGAGCATCCCGGTCTGCAGCAGGAGCAGGAAGATGTAGTACTCCTTCACGCGCTCGGTGATGGCGGTCCACGACGACAGGACCGCGATGAAGCCCATCATCGTCGTCAGGAGGATCAGCAGCATGCTGAAGCCGTCGACGCCGAGGAAGTACTCCGCGCCGATCGAAGGAATCCACGGCGCGCGCTCGACGAACTGGAAGACGCTGCTCTGCGGGTTGTACCAAAACCACAGCGGGATCGAGACGGCGAACCCGATGAGCGCCACGATGTTCGCGATCCACCGGATGGCGTTCTCGTTCTTTTTGTCCACCAGCAGCAGCAGGAACGCGCCGGCGAGCGGCGTGAAGAGAATGAGCGACAGGATATGAGACGTCATCTTTTGGTTTCTCGCGCTACCGCACGAACAAGTAAATGCTGACGAACGCGAAGATGCCGGCGAGCATCCACAGCGCGTAATTCTGCACGAGACCGCTCTGCAGCTTCCGGAACCAGAAACTCGCCTCCTCGCACGCCCGTCCGACGAGATTCACGACGCCGTCGACGACGTGCGTGTCGGTCAGGCCGGAGAACCACGAGCTGATGATCGTCACCCAGCCCGTGCCGTTCACCGCGCCGTCGACGACCCGGCGATCGAAGGCCCACAGGCCGCGGCCGCTTGCGAACGTCCCGGAAATCACCGTCGCGTCGTACAACTCGTCTACGTAGTACTTGTGCGAGAGCGTCCGGTGCGCGCCGGCCCAGCGTTCCGCGAGCTGGTCGGAAATCTCGGGGCTGGCGACATAGAACTTGTGCGCGAGCAGGATGCCGC
This sequence comes from Acidobacteriota bacterium, assembly GCA_017883165.1. Taxonomy (GTDB): domain Bacteria; phylum Acidobacteriota; class Vicinamibacteria; order Vicinamibacterales; family CAVVIG01; genus JADGOC01. The sequence continues at coordinate 694 of JADGOC010000177.1, read as the reverse complement.
CGACCGCGATGAGCACCGAGAAGCCCATCAAGCCGATCTCGGTCGTGCGCGAGACGGTGGACGCCGTTTCGTGTTCCTGCGCCGCCTGATCCACGCCCGCCGAATCACGACCCGCTTCGTGAACGGCCGATGCCGTGAAACTGGGCTCCAGGAACTGCTCGATCGCGTTGCCTCCGCCGAGCGCCGCGGGAATGCCGACGAAGCCGGCGACGATCGCGCCAACGGCGAGCGCCATCAGCGCGAACGTCATGGGCGTCGGCGATTCGTGCGGCCCGTGCCAGGGCCCGTGGCCGTGGCCCGCGCCAGCATCGTCGTGCGGCTGGGCCGCGCCGTGCGCGGCCGTCGCCCACGCCGGCCCGCGGTACGCGCCGTCGAAGGTCATGTAGATGAGGCGGAACATGTAGAACGCGGTCATCAGCGCCGTCGCGACGGCGATCACCCAGATCGCCTTGTTCGCGAGAAACGCGCGGAAGAGAATCTCGTCCTTGCTGAAGAAGCCTGCGAACGGCGGGATTCCGGCGATCGCCAGCGTCCCGACCATCATCGTCGCGTAGGTGACGGGGAGATGTTTCTTCAGCCCGCCCATGCGCCGCATGTCCTGCTCGCCGGCCATCGCGTGGATCACCGATCCGCTGCCGAGGAAGAGCAGCGCCTTGAAGAAGGCGTGCGTCATCAGATGGAACGCGCCGGCGGA
>JADGOC010000176.1 GCA_017883165.1 Acidobacteriota bacterium | reverse complement strand
CGCCGCCCGGAGTCGGCGCGGTGGCGAACGTGTGCGGCACCTGTCACGCGGTCTTCGCGCAGAAGTTCCAGGCGAGCGTCCATGCCCCGATCTTCGACAAGGGCTGCGTCGAGTGCCACAGCAACCACGCGGTCCTGCAGCCGTCCGACGACATGCTGGGCACCAAGGGACACGCCGTCTGCGCCACGTGCCACACCAGCGCAGCCGACGACAAGGGCGGCGTGGGCGCCGACGCGATGCGCAGCAGCATCGATCGGCTGAAGAGCGGCATCGACGGCTCGAGCCTGCTGATCGCGGGCGTCAGGAACGACGGCATGGAAGTCAGCACCGAGGAGCTGGCCCTGGGCGAAGCGCGCTCGCAGCTGACGCTCGCGCGCACGGAAATGCACGCGTCGAATCCGGCGCAGGTTGACGCCGTCGTCCAGGACGGCCTGAAGATCCTCACGGGCGTCGATCAGGGTGGTCAGCAAGCCGTCAAGGAGCTCACATTTCGCCGTCGTGGTCTGGCGGTCTCGCTTGGCGCCATCCTGCTCGTGGTGGTCGCGATCGGCCTGAAGGTCCGTCAGATCGATCGCCGCCGCACGTGATGGCGCAATGGACAACCGCCTGCGCGGCATCGAGTCCACCGTTCGGGATCTCGAGCAATCGCTGCGGGCGATTGAGCGGCGCATCGCGCTGATCGAACACGCGCTGGCCGCCACCGGCCACACCGGCGCGTTCGACACGATTCCGCACGCGGCTGCTCCGCCCAGCGACGACACCGTCCCACCTACTCCCCGGTACGCCCACGACCTCGTCACGGTTCTCTCGTATGTCGGCCGAACCTTCGTCGCGCTCGGGGGCGCGTATCTGCTTCGTGCGCTCACCGATTCCGCCGTGCTGCCGCAGCCAGCCGGCATCGCCCTCGGGCTGGCCTACTCGGTGCTCTGGCTCGCCATGGCCGATCGTGCCGCAGCGGCCAACGGCCGGTTGAGCGCCGCGTTTCACGGCCTGGTGACGACGATCATCGCGTTTCCACTCCTGTGGGAAGCCGTCACACGCTTCCATCTGCTTGGACCGGACACCGCCTCGGCTGCGCTGACGATAACGACGGCGCTCATGCTCGCCGTCGCCCTCAGGCAACGGTTGCAGGTGCTCGCGTGGATCGCGGTCGTCCCCGCGCTAGCCACTTCGCTCGCGCTGGTCGCCGCCACCGGAGTCGTGCTGCCCTTCGCCGTCGTGGCCATCGTGCTGGCATTGGGGACGCTGTGGATCGGATACGGCGCGGACTGGGTGCTCTTGCGCTGGCCGGCGGCACTGGTCGCCGACCTGATGGTGCTGGCGCTGGTCGCGCGCGTGTCGAGCCGAAGCTGGCCTGATCGGCCCGCCTACATCATCGCGGTGCAGTTGCTCCTGCTAACCGGCTACGTCGCCAGCGTCGTGACCCGCACGCTGGTTCGAGGCCGCGACGTGAACGTCTTCGAGGTGGTCCAGACCGCCGCGGCGCTGACCATCGGATTCGGCGGCGCCGTGTACGTCGCGCAAGCCACCGGGTTCGGTGCGACCTTTCTCGCCGCAATCAACCTCGCGGTCGGGGTCGGCTGCTACGGCGTCGCGTTTGCTTTCGTGGCGCACCGGCAGGGGCTTCGTCGCAATTTCTACTTCTACACGTCGCTCGGCTTGATTCTCGTGCTCGTCAGCACGGCCCTGCTGCTCAAAGGCGCAGCCGTGGCCGTGATGTGGACGACCCTCGCCGTGCTGACCTCGTGGCTCGCGCTCCGCGTCAGTCGCGCCGCACTCAACTTGCACGCAGCGGTCTACGTGATCGCCGCAGCCAGCGTGACGGGGCTGCTGTCGTCGGCGACGACGGCGCTCGTTGGGTCGGTCGATGCGCCGTGGGCTCCGCTGTCGCCCATTGCGCTGCTGGTGCTGGCCGGCGCTTTCCTGTGCTGGTCGATTCCGATGTCGCGCGCCGCCGATCCGACCGCCGTGTATGCCCGCGTCCCGAGGCTCCTCGTCACGATTGTGGTGGTATGGTCGGCTGGGGGGTGGATGGTCGGCTTGCTGGCGCCGCCGTTGTCCGGAGCACCGGGCCACGGCGCCGACGCCGGGGTGGTCGCCACCGTGAGAACGAGCGTGCTGGCGGCCGCCGCGCTGGCGCTCGCCTGGGCCGGACGGTACCGTCGTTTTGCCGAGGCGGCGTGGCTCCTCTATCCGGTGCTTGTCGCGGGGGGTCTCAAGTTGCTCGTCGAAGATCTTCCGCGCTCGAGGCCAGCGACGCTCTTCATCGCGTTGGCGCTTTACGGGGGCGCTCTCATCGTCGCGCCGCGGCTCGGTCGTCGTCCGGATTCCCTGGCAGAATGAGCGTCCGGGCCGTTCAGCAACGGCCCGGACGCCCCGGACCGCCTACGCTGCGTGCTTGTCGGCCTTGCTGCCGACGGTCGTCTCCTGGATTTCCAGGCGACGGCGTCGCTCCTCGCGACGCGCGATCGGCATCTTCACCTCGAGCACGCCGTCATGAACCGACGCCTTGGCCTGATCGACCTTGACGCCTTCAGGCAGCGGCATGGCACGATAGAACGATCCGTAGCTCCGCTCCGATCGGAAGAAGCCGTCCTTCTTCTCTTCCAGATCCTGTTTGCGCTCGCCCTCGATGACGAGCTCCTGGTCCGTCAGCTCGATCTTGATCTCGTCTTTCTTGAGGCCCGGCACATCGGCGCGAACGACGAGCTCGCCGCCTCGCTCGAAGACCTCGACGTCAGGCACCCAAAACGCCCTGGCGGGGTCGAGCGCGTTGAAGCGATCGAGTCCGAACTTCTCGAACAGCGAATCGAAATCGCGCTGGAACTGCCTCAATAACGGAAACGGCCCTGTTTCGACTTTCATGAGTTTCTTGGTATCCATATAAGAACCTCTGCCTTTCCTGCCTTTCCTGCCTTTCCTGCCCGTCCTGCCCCTCCTGCCCCATCAGCACTGGTCGTCGATCGCGCCGACACCGGCCGCCTCGAGCAGCCGACGGGAGTGGACGGCATTCGGATAGAGCGCGACCTTGAGCACGCCGTCGCGCTGGTTGGCGAACAGATCGAGCGCCTCCTCGATGTCGTCCAGCGCAAAGTCATGCGTCAGGAGCGGCGTGAGATCGACGCGGCGGTTCTCGATCATCGCCATCAGCCGGCGCATCCGTTCCTTCCCGCCAGGACAGAGCGTGGTGACGATCTTCTGGTCGCCGATGCCGGCGTACAGCGCGTCGTACGGCGCGACGAGCTTGCCGGAATAGACGCCCAGACTCGACAGCGTGCCGCCCGGCCGTACCGCCCGCAGCGCCTGCTCGAACGTCTCCTGCCGGCCCAGCGCTTCGATCGCGACGTCCACGCCGCGGCCATCGGTCAGCCGTTTGATTTCAGGAAGCGGATCGCCGTCCTGGGTGTTGAGCGTGACATTGGCGCCGAAACGCCGCGCGACCTCGAGCCGCTCGCCCATCGAATCGATCCCGATGATGAGCGAAGCCCCCTTCAGCCTGGCGCCCACCGTGGCGCACAGTCCGATCGGGCCTTGCGCGAATACGGCCACCGAATCGCCGACGCGGATCTGCCCGCTCTCGGCGCCGGCCAGGCCGGTCGAGAAAATGTCGGGACAGAGCATCACGTCTTGATCGGTCAGGCCGGTCGGAATCGGCGCGAGGTTCGCGCGCGCGTCCGGCACCAACAAGTATTCCGCCCACGCTCCGTTGATGGTATTGCCGAAGCGCCAGCCGCCGAGCGCTCCGCCGCACTGCGAGTGCGATCCGTTCAAACAGTAGAAACACTGGCCGCACGGAGTAATGGCGCCGACGATGACGCGCTGGCCGACGGTGTAGAGACCCTCGAGTCCGCCGCCGAGCTCCTCGATCACGCCGACCGGCTCGTGACCGAGCACGAGTCCTGGCGCCACCGGATACTCGCCGCGGATGATGTGCACATCGGTGCCGCAGATGGTCGTGGCGGTAATGCGGATCACCGCCTCCCCGTGGGCTGGCTTCGGCTTGGCAACCTCTTCGACCGCCACGCGGCCCTTGCCCTTGAACACGACCGCCTTCATCGTCTTCATTCCGCGCTCCTCAGAGTTGTTCATGCGGGCGGGCGTAGCGGCCGTCAGGATGGCGGACGAGAAAGCCGCGCGCGAGCAGTTCGGTGAGAACCTCGTCGCACGTGCCGCCATCGACTCCCCACAGGCGCTCCATCTGCCTTCGCGTGAGCGTCAGTCCCGGCATCTCCAGGTACTCCACTCGGATGAGGTGCATCCAGTCGGTGACGGGAACGTCGAGGACAACCATAGCGAGATCCGTTGGTCTATAGGAGAAGCATAAGGCGGGCCGCGATGGCGGTCGCGGTGTGCAGGTGCAACGTTCGGCGCGTCAATCAGTTGGGGCACACTTGCACGGCAGAGGTGCTGCGCACTGCCGCCAAACGGCGCATCCGCCTGACGAAAACCTGCCGCGGGCGTCGGAGATTCGGCGTCAGGTTGCCGCAGGCCGGTCGCCGGCTCTCATGCTGACCGGCTGATCGAGATCCGGCCGATACGTGCAGAACGGCTCCTCGGCCAGGAAGCTACCGGTCGCGGCGTAGGCGCGCGCGCGGCATCCCCCACAGAGCGCCTGATACCGGCAGTCGCCGCACTTGCCTTCGAGCGCCTCAGGATCGCGAAGCTGACGGAAGACAGGCGACTCGTCCCAGATGTCCTTGAAGCGCAGCCCTCGCGTGCTGCCGGCGCTGACCGGTAGATAGCCGCACGGATACACGTCGCCTTCATTCGAAACGAAGCAGACGGCGGTGCCAGCGAGACAGCCGCGCGTCATGGCTGAAAGATGCTGGCCATGCCCGCCGCCGTTGAGCAGCATGGGCGCCGCCTTCGCCCTGGTGCCGGGCGCGATGAAGGTGGCCGTCGTGTCGCCATGGAGCCGATCGTCTTCGAGCCGCTGCGCCCGAATACGGTAGTAGTGCGGCGCGCAGGTGGCCTTCAAGTCGATCGGACAGGTCTTGGACTGCTCGTCGAACCAGTGCAGGACGCGTTCGTACTCATCGGCCGGCAGCATCTCGGCCGGAGCGATTTCGAGGCCGCAGCCAACCGGCACGAGCATGAACAAGTGCAGCGCGTCGGCGCCGATCTCCAGCGCGAGATCGAGCAACGCCGGCAGCTCCGCGACGTTGTGTTTCGCGATGGTCGAGTTAATTTGCACGGAGACGCCTTCGTCGCGCAGCGCGTGGAGGCCGCGCAGCGCCAGCGCGTGTGAACCGAACAACCCGCGGAAGCGGTCGTGGGTCTCCGGCCGCGCGCCGTCGAGGCTGATCGCCACGCGCGCGAAACCGGCGTCGGCGATGCGCGCCGCCACGCCTCCGGTGACGAGCGTGCCGTTGGTGGCGAGCGCCATCCGGAACCCGGACTCAACGCCGTATGCGCCGATGTCGAAAAGGTCGGGCCGGAAGAGCGGTTCACCCCCGGAGAGCACGAGCACCGGCTTGGCGACCTCCGCGATTTGATCGATGAGATCGAACGCTTCCTTCGTTCTCAGCTCGGTCGGGCCGAGCGCTTTCTGGGGGACGGCGCGGCAGTGCCGACAGCTCAAGTTGCAGGCCTTCGTCGTTTCCCAGAATACAAGTCGCAGCGCCGCGTTCATCGGTGTCCCTCCCCTGGCCGTACGAGAATCGCGTCGGCGACCGCACGTTCGATCGCCAGCTCGGTCTGATCGCACAGAAACACGACGCCTGGAAACGTCTGCAGCATCGTGACGCGCGCGCCCGGCGTGACGCCGAGCGCGAGCAGCCGATCCCGGCGGTGCGGGTCCGATCGCGCGGTATCGACAACCGTGCCGCCCTCGCCGCGGGCGAGCGACGACAGCGGCCTCACGCCGTCAGAACTGAACACCAAGTGCGTGGAGAACATAATTCAATCCCGCGCCGGTGAAGATGGCCACCGGCGTGATAACCGCGAGAAGCGCGAACCCGACCTTGAGGCCCCGCTCACGAACCATCATCAGAAAGTTGGCGACGCAGGGCACAAACAGCGTCATCACCGTGAGCGCGACGACCGCCTGGACGCCTGTGAGCTGACCGGTGTGCGCGAGCTGGAAGAGGCCCGCGGCGCCGTAGTCGCGGCGCAGAAAGCCCATGACCAGGATTTGCGCGGTCGCCGGCGGCAGACCGAGCAACCCCGTCACGATCGGCCGTCCGGCGCGAGAGATCCAAATGAGCGCGCCCACACGGTCGAGCCCGAACAGGAGGACCGTGCCGACGAGAAAGAGCGGCACCGCTTCGCCCAGATACCACCAGATGCGCAGCCGCGTCTTCGTGAGCAGATTGCCGATCTTCGGCCAGCGGATCGGCGGAAGCTCCATGATGAACTCCGATCGCTCCCCCTTCAGGACGCGCGCCGCCAGCCACCCCACCAGAAACATCTGCCCGAGCACCACGCCAAACAGCGTTGCGAGCGCCGCGAACGAGATCCCTCCGAGAATGCCCAGGATCGTGGCCAGTTGCGCCGAGCACGGGATTCCCAGCGCCAGCAGCAGAATCGCGATCAGCCGCTCCTTCGGCGTCCCCAGAATCCTCGTCGTCATCGTCGCCATCGTGTCGCAGCCGAGGCCGAGCACCATCGGCAGGACGGCTTTGCCGTTGAGACCCATCACGCGGAAGATGCGATCGCAGAAGATCGCCAGGCGCGGGATGTAGCCGCTGTCTTCGAGGAATCCGAACATCAGGAAGAAGGTCGCGACCACCGGGAGCACGATCGCGATTGCGTAGGTCACGCCCATCGTGATCAGGCCGTACTGGCCAACCAGGAAGTCGCGGACAAACGGGATCGGAATGAAGCGGTTGCACAACCAGATGGCCGCCGGGTTGATGCCGCGGCCGAACACGCCGTCTTCGAGCAGCCTGACCAGCGTCTGCGCACCGAAGACGCCCACGAAGAGATACAACGCGTACAGCACGACCGCCAGAATCGGCAGACCGGTCAACGGCCGGCGCATGGCCCGCGCGAGCGCTTCCTGTACGTAGGCACGCGAGATGGTACTCACCCGTCGGACGCGCTCGGTGAGTTCGTGCGCCCACAGGGCGCGTTCAGCGGACGTCTTCGACACGGGCGCGCACGGGACCGCGGCGCTCGGCAGCGCGTCGCGCAACTCCTGCAGGCCTCGGCCTTCCGTCGCGACGGTTTCGATCACGGGAATGGCGAGGATGGCCGACAACTGTCGCGCGTCAATGGCGATGCCGCGCGCCCACGCCTCGTCGATCATGTTCAGGACGAGGACGGTCGGCTTGCCGAACGCCGCGATCTGGCTCGTCAGCATCAGCGCGCGGCGCAGATTACGCGCATCGGCCACCTGCACGACCACGTCGGCTTCGCCGGCGGCGAGCACCTGCCTCGCGATCCGCTCGTCTTCACTGAGTGTTCCCTCGAGCGCGTTGACGCCAGGCGT
>JADGOC010000056.1 GCA_017883165.1 Acidobacteriota bacterium | reverse complement strand
GCGGCTCGTCGAGCGGAGTGTCCGGCGGTTGGTCCGGATCATCTGCCCGTCGGTCCTGCGGATCCTGCCCGTGTACACGCATCCCAACCCAGCGATTATCAAGTTCTGTGCCACGGTCGAAAATCGACGCCAGATGATAAAGCCATCAAAAACGCGCCTGAATAGCGCCGAATTGCCGGCATGATCGGGGGGATTGCAGCGGTTTGCTACAGAAGGGCTGGGCACAGTAGCAAATGGCGTCGCCGTTGAGGTAGCAGCCGTGCAGCCGCGCGCGACAGACGGGTCGGGCGCGACGCACGTCCCGGCGCCGTTACGCGCGGCCGATAGCGCCCGGCCCCGGCGGCCGCGTCGGCTTGAAGTAGTCGCACGCGGCGCAGTTGCGGACGTCGAATTGATAGCCGACGACGGGGAACCACATCGGGTGCGCGCAGAACAGGAGCTGCCCGTCCTCGATGGTGTGAGAGCCGATGTCGCTGGGGATGTCGGCGGTGCGGCGGCTGTACCAGCACGCGCGGTGTCGGGCTTCGGGCTGCAGGTCGCTCACTTGGCCTGCTGCGGCACGTAGCCGGGCGGCAACGCGGCGCCTTCGCCGAAGAAAAACTCCTCCATGTGCTTGGCGACGAGGTCCTGCGCTTCCTTCTGCCAGGGCATCAGGCGGTACTCGTTCAAGATCATCTTCATGCGCTCTTCCCAGAGCTTCCACGCCTCGACCGACACGTGATCGTACACGCGCTGTCCGAGATCGCCGGGCCACGGCTTGTCGTCGAGCCCTGGCAGCTCTTTCTGGAACTTCACGCAGAAGACTTTTCTGCCGCTCTTGTTGCCGGCGGGAACTCCGGGCGGAGGCGCGCCACAGTTAGCCATGGCGCGATTGTACCACCGGCCACTCCGGTTCGATCGCAAAGCGCAGGCGCGCATGCGCCGCGCGCAACGCACGATCCACGGCGGCGGCATCGGCAGCGCGCGCGAAGATGAACCCGAGGTAACTGGCCCCCTCCGGCAGCGGGGTCAGCAGCTGGTCCGGCTTCGCGGTGATGCGGACCTCGTCGATGTGCTCAACCGCGCACGCTCCGTCGTCGCCGGCGACGCCGGCGACGCCGCGGAAGACGCCGCGCCGCGGGATGGGAATCATCATGACGCCGGAGGCGAGCGGCTCGCGGGTCCAGTGGTCAGGCGATTCGCCCAGCGCATGGCGGAGGAGGATTTCCTCAAGGGGTCGGGAGCCTTTTTCAATTTCTGCGGGAGCCTCTGGCAGAAATTGAAAAAGGCTCCCGACCCCCTGTTGAAAACGCAGCGCGCGGGCACAGAGGCCGCCGATCGGCCGTGCGGCGACCTCGAGCACGAACACCCCGCCCTCGTTGACGCGACACTCGGCGTGAACCGGGCCGTGCCGCAGGCCAAGCGCCTCGGCGGCCCGCGTCACCGCGTCGACGATCGCCCGCTGCCCCGCCTCGCGCCACGACGAAGGCGTCAGATAGATGGTCTCTTCGAAGAACGGCCCGTCGAGCGGATCCGGCTTGTCGAAGATGGCTAGCACGTGCAGGACACCGTGATGCAGCAGCCCCTCGACCGCGAACTCGCGTCCCGGAATGAAGCCCTCAACCAGCACCGTCTCGTGCTCCGTATTTCGCTTGGCGTGGATGTCGGGCGTCTGCAGCAGCGCGCGCAGCCGCAGGAACGCCTCGCGAAACGACGCCGGGTCGTCGGCGCGCATCACGCCGCGGCTGCCCGACAGCGCCAGCGGCTTGATTACGCACGGAAAGGCCAGCGATGACGCGATCGCATCGGGATCGGCCGTGACGGGCACGGTGAAAAACCAGGGCACCCATAGGCCAGCCGCCCGCAGGCACTCTCGGGTCGCTTGTTTGTTGCGCGCCGCGGCGGACGCTTCTGGCGAATGTCCCGGCAACCCCAGTGCCTGAGCCACGCGCGCCGCAATCACCGTGGGCTGATCACCGACCGCGAGGAGACCGTCAATCGGCTGGGCGCGCGCAGCGTCGACGATGGCGGCGACCGATGCCGCTTCATCGTGAAACCGGATCGCAATCGCGCCATCGCGCCACGGATCGTCGAGGTTACGGCACCGATCGGTCGCGAAGACGAGCTCCACCCCGAGCCGTTCGGCCGCATCGCCGAACGCGCGGGTTTGATAGCCAGTTGTGGTCGCTAGCAGCAGTACGCGCATGGAGATTACGGGGTCGGGAGCCTTTTGCAGAAACTGCGTACTGATGATGGCAAAAAGTGAAAAAGGCTCCCGTCCCCCCTGTTCATAACAGAGCAACCTGCTCTGAATTCGGTTCCGCTCAACAGTACCAAGGCTCGTTGAGATACGGCACCGTCGCGCGATCGCGGGCCGGCTTCGCCGCCGCCCGCGTGCGGCCCGCGCGCTCGTGCGCGAGCGCGCTAATCGCGTCGAACATCGTCCGGCGATCGTGCGCCATCTTGACGCCGACCATCGCCGACACGTCCTGCTGAAGCCGATCGACTTCAGGATCGCGATGCCGCCACCGATACGTCAGGGTCGTCGGATCGAACGGGCCGACAAGCTGTCGCACGTCGGCGAGCTCGAGCAGACGCGACCCTTCCGGGATGAGCAGGCGGATCGTCAGCTGAATGGGCGCGACGTGATCGATCAGATCGAGCTGCTCGATGGTGTCGAGCAGATCGCAGTAATCGTCGAGCGCCAACCATGGGTGAAACGCGACGAAGGTCGGCACGAGGGTCAGACCGATCTCGCGGCACCGTGCCACGGCCTCGACGAAATCGTTGCGCGTGTGCCCCTTGTCCAGCCGCGCCAGCACCCGATCGTCGACCGATTCGACTGCGCTCGTGATGAAGAGGCATCCGGTGTCGCGAAGCTGCGGCAGCAGGTCGCGGTGCGCCAGCAGATGCTCGACCTTGATCGTGACGTCGTAGGTGACAGACGGGTGCACCGCATGCAGCCCCGTGACGATGCGACGCGCGTGCGTCGGTCCGTTGAAAAAATCCGGATCGCCGAACGTGATGTGGCTGGCGCCAGCCGTCACCTGACCGGCGATGTCGGCGAGGACGACCTCCGGCTGCACGACGCGAAACTGCCCTTCGTAGATCGGCACGATCGGACAATGGCGGCACAAGTGCCGGCACCCGCGGCTGGCTTCGGTGTACCCGACGAGCGCGCGCGTACCATCCGCGCGCTGGAGCGTGGCGTAGCGATCGAGCGGCGGCAATCCCGACCGGTCGGGTACGAGAAACGTCAGCCGCGGCAGCGCAGCGCCAGGTCCCACAGGAGCCGGCCTGCCTTGCGTGCTGGAGGACGGGGCCTGTGGACCGGACGCGAGCCGGCGCGCAATCGCCGTCAGGTCTGCCTCGAACTCTCCTCCCAGTACATCGTCGACGCCGATCGACCGCAGCCATTCGGCGTTGAGCGGCGCGTACAGCCCATACGCGCACAGGCGCGCGGACGGATTGAGGCGGCGCACTTTCCCGATGATCGGCGCCGCGAGCCGCGTCGCGGTATGCATCGGCAGATAGAAACCGATCAGATCCGCGCCGGCGATGGCCTCATCGCCGAGCGGCTGCTTGGCGGCGTCCACGCAGTCGACCGCCCACCCCGCCTCGCGTAGCCACGCCGCGGGTGACGCGAGCCCGAAGGGCTGACGTCCCATTTCGTACGTGGAGATGAGAAGGGCCCGCATGACGCTCACATCATTGTACTGGTGTATTCTGGCGCGCGCATGGCTGATGCCCCTCTCAACGACCGCGCATTTTTCGGCCACCCTCGCGGCCTGTCGACACTTTATTTTACTGAGATGTGGGAGCGCTTCAGCTATTACGGGATGCGGGTGCTCCTCATCCTCTTCATGACCGCGCCGGTCGCAGCCGGCGGGCTGGGTTTCGAGACGAGCGTCGCCGGTGCGGTGTACGGCCTCTACACGTCGATGGTGTACATGACCAGCCTGCCGGGCGGCTGGATCGCCGATCGCCTGATCGGTCAGCGCCGCGCCGTGCTGTACGGCGGCATCCTGATCGCGTGCGGCCATTTCAGCATGGCCTTTCCCTCGCTGACGACCTTCTACCTGGGCCTCACCCTGATCGTGCTCGGCACAGGCTTGCTGAAAGGGAACGTGGCGGTCATCGTCGGACAGCTGTACGCGCCCGGCGACGTGCGTCGTGACGCCGGCTTCTCGATCTTCTACATGGGCATCAACCTCGGCGCGTTCATCGCGCCGCTCGTGACGAGCTATCTCGGCCAGCGCATCAACTGGCATCTGGGATTCACGGTCGCCGGTGTCGGGATGGTCCTCGGCCTCGTGCAGTACGTGCTCGGCGCCAAATACCTCGGCGACGCCGGTCTTCGTCCGGTCCCCGCTGCCTCCCCCGCGGCGGCGGCCCAGTTGAAACAGCGTGTGCAGATCTGGGGTGGCGCCGCCGTCACTCTCGCCGTCGCCTTCGCGGCGGGGATGTACACGCGTGCCATCCCCATCTCCGTGAAGCAGGTGGCCGATGCCGCCGGGATCTTCCTCCTGGGTCTGACGCTCGCGTTCTTCGCGTGGCTCTTTCTCGCCGGCGACTGGACGCGGACCGAACGCAAGCGTCTGTACGCGATCCTCGCGCTCTGGCTCGCCGCGGTGGTGTTTTGGTCGGAGTTCGAGCAGGCCGGATCGACGCTGAACCTGTTCGCCGACCGGGCCACGCGCTCGTCGATTCTCGGCTGGGCGTTTCCGAGCGGCTACTTCCAGTCGCTGCAGCCGCTCTTCATCATCACGTTCGCGCCGGTCTTCGCGTGGATCTGGATACGACTCGGCCCGCGCCAGCCGTCGAGCCCGGCGAAGTTCGGCGTCGGCCTGCTCTTTGTCGGCTCCGGCTTCGCGCTGCTCGTGGTCGCCGCCGGCTTGTCGGCGCACGGGGTGAAGGTTGCTCCGTACTGGCTCGTCGTCACCTACCTGCTGCACACCTTCGGCGAGTTGTCGCTCAGCCCGGTCGGCATGAGCGCGTTTACCAAGCTGGCGCCGGCGCGCGTCGCCGGGCTGATGATGGGCGTCTGGTACCTCGGCATCTCGGTCGGGAATTTCATCGGCGGCCGCCTCGCGTCGCTCTACACGTCGATGCCGCTGGCACACCTCTTCGGCGCGATCGGCGCCGTCGGCATCATCGCCGGCCTGATCATGCTGTCGCTCGCGCCGCCGATCAAACGACTAATGGGTGAGGTTAACTAGCGACCAGCCACGAGCCACCCTTTATGGCCCTCGAGGAATATCGCCGCAAACGGGACTTCAAGAAGACGCCGGAGCCGCCGGGCACGGTGGCGAAGCAGCCGGCGCGCGAGCTGTTCTTCTGCGTGCAGAAGCACCTCGCGAGTCATCTCCACTACGACCTCCGCCTCGAACACAACGGCGTGCTTCTCTCCTGGGCAGTGCCGAAGGGGCCGTCGCTCGATCCCAAAACGAAGCGGCTCGCGATGCACGTCGAGGATCATCCGCGCGACTACGGCGAGTTCGAGGGCGTCATCCCCGAGGGCTACGGCGCCGGCATCGTCATGCTCTGGGACACAGGCACGTGGACACCCGAGGTCACCGATGTGGACGCCGCGCTCAAGACGGGCGACCTCAAGTTCACGCTCAACGGATACAAGTTGAAGGGATCGTGGGTGCTCGTGCGCACCGGCGGCCGTGGCGGGAGTAGCGATGCCCGCCAGTGGCTGTTGATCAAGCACCGCGACGACTGGTCGGGCGATCTCGACATCACCGAATTCGCGCCCAAGAGCGTCAAGAGCAGCGGCGACTTCGAAGACATTCTCGCCGAGGACATGCCGGCCGTGTGGCGCTCGAACCGTCCGGCGAAAGGCGGAGAAGCGAGCGCCATGCTCGCGACGATCATCGAGCGGGCGGCGAAGGTCAAGGCTGAACGCGAGAAGCCCGCGTCTGAGAAAAAAGCAGCTCCCGCAAGAAAACAGACGCGAAAGACACCGAGAAAGAAAGCCGACTAGCGGACAGCCGCCAAAGCCAATGCCAAGCCGCGTAAGCGGCGAAGGCACAGCGCCGGGGAGTGGGGCCCCGGCGAAGAGTAACAAATGCTGACACTGTCCCGCGCCGCGCTCCCGGCGGCCATCGCGCTCGCGGCGCTCTGCGCGCAGGACGTGGCGCCGGTGCCGGCGCACGACGTCGCGATCTCGCTCACCGAAGGCACGCTCGGCATGAACGCCGCCGCGTCTCCCGACCATCAATGGATCGCCATCGATCTGCTGGGCAGTATCTGGCTCGTCCCCTTCGGCGGCGGCAATGCGAGAAAGCTCACGCCCGATTCGCTCGAGGCCTACGCGCCAACCTGGTCGCCCGACAATCAGAGAGTCGCGTTCTCGGGGTTAGGTGACGATGGCGCGTGGCACATCGAGTCGATCAGCATCACCGGCGGGGACCTGCGGCAAATCACGGAAGGCATTTACGAGGATACCGATCCGGCGTGGTCGCACGACGGCACTCGCATGCTGTTTGTGTCGGATCGAGGGCACGACGTCCGCACGATTTGGGAAATCGCAATCGGCTCCAAGGAACCACGACGCGTGCTCGAGCGGCAAGCGTTCAGCCCCGCGTGGTCGCCTAACGACGAAGATATCGCGTTCGTCGCGGAGGCGCTGAGAGGTTGGATGGTTGGTACGGTGGGATCGCGGGAACCTGACGTTCCGCCGTCCGAACCGACCGCGGGACGGCCAGTACCGGTGTGGAATCCGTATACCGGCACGCTTGCCGCGAGCGACCGACGTCAGTGGCTGTCCCGAGCCGAGTATCTGCACACGGACGCCAGCCACATTCTGCGGACGACCGCAGGCGGTTCGAGACGCACCGTGCCGTTCAAGGCCACGCTGAAACTGAAGCGGGCCGATTTCGACACCGCCCACCGCGTGCTCGAGCCGTCCGGCCCGCAACCGGTCAAGGGCATCGTCAATCCGGTGCTGTCTGCTGACGGCTCCAGGGTCGCGTTCCAGGCGCTCGGCGATCTGTGGATGCTGCCGATCGGCGGACAGCCGATTCGCGTCACGGACGATCCGTTTGTCGAGCTCGATCCGGCGTGGTCGCCTGACGGATTCAAGCTCGCCTTCTCAAGCGATCGCACCGGCAGCATGGAATTGTGGATGCACGACTTTCGCGCCGGCATCGACGTGCCGTTGACGGCGAAGGAAGACGGAGCCGTCACCGGTGCTGCATGGTCGCCCGACGGCTCGCGGATCGCGTATCTGATCAACCACGGGATCGTGGCGTCCGTGCTCGCGCCGGGCGTGGTGTCGAGATGCCAAGCCATCAACAGCGTCTCGCTGGCGGGCGTCGCTCCGGGCGCGCCGCTGCTGCACGATTTCGGCCGTGCGACGTGGGCGCACGACAGTTGCACGGTCGCCGTCGGCGCGCTGCTTCCGTACACCCCGGCCGGCGGCAGCGGCATCAACCAGTTATTGATCTACACCTTCGACCGTCCGGCCTTCAGCGCCGACGTCCTGTTCCCCGAACACTCCATCGGCAATCGTCGCGGCAGCGAACCCGTGTGGTCGCCTGACGGTCTCAAGATCGCCTTCGTCAGCGACGGCAGGCTATGGGTTGCGCCGGTCGATTCCGGCGGCAAGCCCATCGCCGCACCCAATCCGATCGCCGACGATCTGCCGGATTCACCGAGTTGGGCACCCGACTCCGAGCACGTCGTCTATGTGAATCCAAGCGGGCTGCGCCGAACGAACGGCGAGTTCTCCGAGTCGCTCGACATGAACCTTGGCTGGGCGCCGAGCCTTCCGCCCCCGCGCGTCATCGTGCACGCCGGACGGGTGTTCACCGGTCGCAGCGATCTGCCTCTCGGCCCGACCGACATCACGATCGAGAACGGCGTTATCACGCACGTCGATCCGCACAGCGACGACGCGCACGTCGGGACCGTCGTGGACGCCGGCGACCAGTTCGTGATGCCCGGGTTCATCGACGCGCGCGTGCATCTCGATCCGACGTACGGCGAATCGCTCGGGCGCATCTGGCTCGCCTACGGCGTGACGAGCGTGCGCGACGTGTCGCTCGGGCCGTACGAGGGGATCGAACAGCGCGAGGCAGTCGCCAATGGACGCCGAATCGGCCCGCGTGTGTTCATCGCGGGCGATCCGTTCGACGGACGCCGCGTACGTGCCGCGGGCGGGACGTCGATTGAATCGGAGGCGTCGCTCGACGCGGCGCTGCAGCGCGCAACGCTCCTGGGCGTCGACAGCCTCGCCGTGCGCGGGCGGCTCGCGGGGCCGCTCGAACAGCGCCTCGTCGAGTACGCGCACGCTCACGGTCTGCGCGCGACGACGAGCAGTCTCTTTGCCGCCACGGCCTTTCGCTACGACGAGCTCGATCTTCCCATTCGTCAGCCGGACCCCGCCATCGCCGACGTCATCGGCAAGGCGGGCATGCTGTGGACGCCGCAGATCAGCGCCAGCGGCGGCTTCCAGGCGAGCTACGACCACGATCGCAGCATGCTCCGCGACGGCCGACTGGGACTCTTCCCGGCGCGAATCGGCGATCGCTACAAGAAACTCGGCGTCACGCCAGTGACCGAGAACGAAAGGCCAGTATTGGACATCATCGAGCGATCGCTCAGGTTGCAACGCAACGCGCTCAGCGCGATCGTTGCGGCGGGAGGACGCGTCGTCGTCGGTACCAACGCCGGCCCGCACGACGACTTCAATGACGACTTGCTGTACGGACTGAGCCTGCACACGGAACTGGAGCAGCTCGTCCTCGCCGGCCTGACGCCGTTTCAAGCGCTGCAGGCGGCGACGCTGACGGCCGCGGACGCCATCGGTGTCAGCGATGTGCTCGGCACGATCGAAGCGGGCAAGCTCGCCGACCTGGTGTTTCTCGGCGGCGATCCGCTGCAGGACATCCGCAGGACGCGCGACGTGCGCCGCGTCATGCGCGGCGGCCGCCTCTACGATCCCGGGATGCTAGGCGTCCTCCAAGAGCCGCCGCGATAGCACGCTCCAGATCGCATACGCGAGGCGCAGCCGATCGTGCCGCGCGATGTCGCCCGTCCAGAACTCACCCCCGACCACCTCGCAGTGATCCGGCAGCTGACCCGGCACCAGCGGCTCCTTGTGCTCGAGCGCGTAGCGCCCCAGTACCTGCGGCGATGGCCACGCCACGTTGGTGAGGACGACATCCACGGGGCGCTGGATCGCTTCTTCGATGCGGGCGACCGCGTCGGCGGCGGTGAAGCCGACCATGCCGCGGCCCTCGGTCAGGAGGTTCGCGATGAGAATCACGGGGCCGCGCATCATGGCGAGCGCGTCGGCGACGCCGCGCACCAGGAAGATGGGCATGAGGCTCGTGTAGAAGCTGCCCGGCCCGATGATCACGGCGTCGAACTCGGTGATCGCTTTCGAGACGGCCGGATGGATGGCCACGGGCGGCTCGAGCCAGATGCGCTGGACGAATCGGCCGGAGGTCTGCCCCGCGTCCACTTCGACTTCCCCGCGCGTCACGGACCCGTCGCCGTACTCCGCGCACACCGACGCCTGCTGAACGCTCACCGGCCACACGCGGCCGCGGCATCCAAGCAGCGCGCGCAGGCCGTCAATCGCGTCCAGAAAATCGCCGCTGTAGCTTTGCATCATCGACAGCAGCAGGTTGCCGCCGGTGTGGCCGCCCAGGCGCGCGCCCTCGAGCATCGGCAATCGCGCCAGCAGCACGCGCCGCGCCTCGCGCGCGTTGCGCGACAGCGCCAGCGCGCATTTCAGAATGTCGCCGGGCGGGAGGACGCCCAGCTCGTCGCGCAGCTGCCCCGAGCTGCCGCCGCTGTCGAACATGGTGACAACGGCGTTGACGTGCAGCCAGGGATTCGACTTGAGCCCGCCGAGCAAGCTCGGAAGCCCGGTGCCGCCGCCAAAACACCCGACGTTCAGCTGTCGAAGCCGCATCGCCACGTATTGTACAAGGATAGTTGTTGGCCACCAGCCACCAGCCCCCCCCCCAGCCTTCGCTCGCCCGACCAACGTGCGAGCTCCGGCGAGGCTCGCCAAAGCGCCGAAGGCGCGACGGCGGCCGGCCACCAGCCCCACTCATCAGCCATAATGAAGGCATGACGCACGTCCCAGATTCGGTCCGCGCGCTCGAGCGCGACCTCCGCGAGATCTTCGGCGGCCGCCTGCAGTCGGTCGTTGCCTATGGCGCGTATGGCCGGTCCGCGCCAGCCGGCGCGCACGATGACGGCGGCGCGCATCGGCACGAGCATCCGCTCGCCCACACGTTGGCGATCACCGAGACGCTGACCGCCGACGACCTGCGCGCCTGCGCCCGCCGCGCGACAAAATGGCACGAGGCGGGTCTGGCGACGCCGCTCCTGCTCGCTGCGCACGAGTTCGAGGATTCGCTCGACGCCTTCCCGCTCGAATTCGGCGCCATCGTGGCCGATCACACGGTGGTGTCTGGCAGAAATCCGTTCGACGCGGCGACGGTCGATGCCGCCGATCTGCGCCGCGCGTGCGAGGTGCAGGCGCGCAGTCACCTGCTGCATCTGCGTCAGGGGTATGTCGAGGCGCACGACAATCCAGACGCCCTCGCGGTGCTCATCGTCGACTCCGCGCCGGCATTTGCCGGCCTCCTCCACAGCGTCGCCCGCCTGCAGGGCGTCGCGGCACATGATGCCGCCGCGGTCGGGCGTCACGTCGAGCGCACGCTGCACGCCGCCGACACGAGCGTGAGCGACGTGATCGGGCTTGCCGGCGTCACCGAGATCTCCTCGGCGGACGCCATCCGGATCTTTCCGGGCTATCTGGACGCCGTCGAGCGCCTGGTGAAATTCGCCGACGGGTGGGGTGGAAGTCGCTAGTCGCATGTCACAAGCCATCAGTCAGTCGGCAGTCGTCAATCGGTCGCCGGTCGTCGGCCGGTGGCGGACAGCGTTGGGTCTTGCAGTGGCGCTCGGCCTTTCATGTCTGGTGCCCGGCTTCCCCTCGATCACTCTCGGGGCACGTGGCCGGATCGCCGAGGAGCCGCTGCCCGAACTGACGCAGCCGGTCAACGATTTCGCGCACGTCGTCGACGCGTCGAGCGCCGCGGCGATGGACCGGATGATCCGTCAGCTCAAGGCCGCGACCGGCGATGTCGTCGTCGTCGCGACGGTGCCGACGATCGAGCCGTACGGCGACGTCCGTGAGTACGCGAACAAGCTGTTCGAGAATCATGGACGCGGCATCGGCGACAAAGGCAAAGACAACGGGCTCCTGATCCTCGTCGCGGTCAAAGAGCACAAGGTGTGGATCGAAGTCGGCTACTCGCTCGAGCCGTGGATCACCGACGGTTACGCCGGCGACACGAGCCGCAACGACATGGCGCCCCACTTCCGCAGCGGCGCGTACGGCACGGGGCTGCTCGCGGGCACGACGCGCATCATTGGGCGGATCGCGCAGGGCCGCGGCGTCACGCTCGAGGGGGTCCGCGTGCCCGCCGAGCGACGGCCCTCGAACGGGGGCGGCGCGATTCCGTTCTGGGTCTTTCTCCTGATCTTCATTGCCATCCTCATCGTCAGCCGCATCGGGGGCGGACCGGGATCACCGCTGCGGCGAGGCATCTGGTCGAGCGGCATCGGGCCATTCGGCGGTGGATTTGGCGGCGGATTTGGCGGCGGAGGCGGCGGATTCGGCGGTGGCTTCGGGGGTTTCGGGGGCGGCATGAGCGGCGGCGGCGGTGGAGGCGGCAGCTGGTAAACTCATTCGAGAGGCACACGACTATGCACATGACACGCAGGACTGCGGCGCGGTTGATGATTCTTTCGCTCGCCGTGCTTCCGCTCGCCGGCTGCTCCTACAACAAGTTCGTCGGTCAGGAAGAGGCCATCAAGGCACAGTGGGCGCAGGTCGAGAATCAGCTGCAGCGCCGAAACGACTTGATCCCGAATCTGGTGGAGACCGTGAAAGGCTACGCATCGCACGAGGAAGGCGTCTACAAAGACATCGCCGACTCGCGGGCGAAGCTGCTCGCGGCAAAATCGCCGGAAGAAACCATCCAGGCGGCGAATCAGCAGACGAGCGCGCTCGGCCGGCTGCTGGCGGTCGTCGAGAACTATCCGAACCTCAAGGCCAACGAGCAATTCAACCGGTTGATGGACGAGCTCTCCGGAACTGAAAACCGGATCGCCGTCGAGCGCATGCGCTACAACCAGCGCGTGCAGGAATACGACACGGCGCGGCGTCAGTTCCCCGCGAACATTACGGCCAAGATGTTCGGCTTCAAGGAATATCCGTTCTTCCAGGCGCCGCCCGAGGCCAAGCAGGTGCCGAAGGTCAACTTCTCGAAGCCCTCCTGAGACGACTTCCGCGTCGTCGCCGTCCATCGCGGCGGCGCGGAAGAGACTGCGATGCAAGAATGCCAATGTGCCATCCAGCCATATTTGTACCATAACAGAACATATAGACATAACTATCTTATAAATAATGACATACGACGCATATTACCGCTGTTTATCTGCCCAAGTGTTACATTATCGGACATAGTTGAAATCTGCACATCCTGCCAATAAATCCGCGTAAGTAGCTACCTCATCAAATAGTTAACTGGCATTTCTAACACTTCCTTATGCGTGGCAGATAAGTTGCTCTATTGCTCTCCAATGTCGTCTTTTGTCATTTCGATTACTCTCTTGACTACTGCGATGCCCGCTACTGACGATCTTGTCCGTGGCGCGGTGAGGGCCCCCGCGTAATGGAAAAGATGCCGTATCAGCCGGGTCTCGCCGAGAACCCGGGGAGTGGCCCGCAGGGGCAGGCGCAAGGCGCGCCGAGCGATCTCGCGCAAAGCGACTGGCGCACGGCGCTGCCGGTGCTGATCGGACGCGGATTGACGCTGCGCGAACTGCGCATCACGGACGCGGTGTCACTGTGCGCGCTCCTGACGACGCCCGAGGTCGCGCGCTTCATTTCGCCGCCGCCGACGACGGTGGAGGGCTTCGAAGGGTTCATCACGTGGACGCATCGCCAGCGCAGGGCCGGCCAGTACGTCTGCTTCGCGGTCGTGCCCGATGAATGCGACGCGGCGGTCGGCCTGTTTCAGATTCGTGAGCTCGAGCCCGGCTTCGTCACGGCGGAGTGGGGCTTCGCGATCGGTTCGCAGTACTGGGGTTCGGGGTTGTTTGAGGAAGGAGCAGAACTCGTGATCGACTTTGCATTCAGCCACATCGGTGCGCAGCGTCTCGAAGCGCGCGCGGCGGTCAAGAACGGACGCGGCAACGGCGCGCTGGCCAAGCTGGGGGCCGCCCGCGAGGCCATCCTGCGGCGGTCCTTCTTCAAGGACGGCGAGTACCTGGATCAGAATCTCTGGACCATCCTCGTCGAGGACTGGCGCCGCGCGAAGGCAGTCTGGGGACCACGGATCCACTGAGCGCGCGGGTCGCGCGCTAGCGAGGCACGAGCGTCAGCGTCGTTTCGGCGCTGGCGCTGACCGCGGCCGCGCTGAACGCCAACGGAAAATACTGGCCCGCCGCCCAGAGCGTGGCGAGGTCGGCGAAATGCGGGCTCGACGGCGAGCCCGACTGCCCCGGCGCATTGGACGCTACCATCCTATCCCAGTCGGCGAGATCGATGATCTGGCGGTACGACGCGCCGCCCGTCGCCTCGATCTTCCCGTCACTCGCCATCACCGTGCTGTCGTAGCCCGCGAGCGGGAACGGTCCCATATTGAATCGGTGCCGCGCCGCCTCGGTGACGCCGAGCGGATGCCGGAACATCACTGTGTGCAGCGAGCCCCACGGCGGAGCGGCGGTCGATCCCGTCGCCGCGCGCAGATCGTCGAGCGCTGAGGCGAGCGCATCGACAAGTGTCGAAGCCGGCACGAGCGCGGGCAGCGGCAGATTCAGCGCCTCGGCGGCCGGCAGATACTCACGGGCCAGCGTGGGCTGCAGCTCCGCGTCCGCGAGTATCCTGCGCAGCGCGCGCTCCCAGAACACGTACAGTGTCGCGGCGGTGGAATCGGCGGACACGCGCAGGTCCCACGCGACGAGCCGCTGCCGCGCCTGTTCGACCTCCGCGCGATTTGCGTGCGCGCCCGCGAGCAGCGGCAGGAGCTGCGCGGCATTCCATGACACCGTGTCGTGCTGCAGTCTCTTGAAGTCGTCGACCCCGAACAGCCGCGCATCGCCCAGCGCTTCGAGAAGACGTCCGGTTCGCGGGACGCTGCCGTTGGCGGCGATCGTGTACCCGAGCCGCGGATTAAAGGCATGCGGCAAATCGTCGAGTGTCCGCCATCCGCGCCACTCGTGCGCACCGGTCCATCCGGGCGCGGGCACGGCGCCGCTCCAGCCCTCCGGCACGAGCGCCACGGCCTGATGGCCGGTGTTGCCGTCCACGTCGGCGTAGACGACGTCGGAGGCCGGCGCCTTCCATCGCGCGAGCGCTGAGCGGAACTCCGACCAGGACCGCGCGCGATCGAGCGCCAGTGCGCCGAGTCCGGCAGCGGTCCCCGGCTCGCTGCCGGCCCACCGCACGGTGAACGCGAGGTTCCTGCCGCGATCGACGGCAACGATGACGCCGTGGCGCGTGCGTTCGAGATCGAACGTGAACGGCTCCGCGCGTCCTTTGACGGGAAGCTCGCCCTGCGTGAAGTCGGTGTCGACCCAGCGGCCGCGCTCCTGCACTTGATGCGGGTTGGCGGGATTCACCTTCTCGACGTAGAGATCCTGCGCGTCGGCGGCAAGTGCCGTCAGGCCCCACGCCACGCGATCGTTGTGCCCGATCGCCACGCCAGGCAGCCACGGGGACGTCGCACCGATCACGTTCCAACCCGGGGCGTGAAGCTGAACCAGATACCGCCACGATGGGTGATCGAAGCGCTGGTGCGGGTCGTTGGCAAGGATCGCCGCGCCGGTCGCCGACCGCGCCGGCGAGATGACCCAGGCATTGCTGCCGGCACGGCCCGGCGGCGTACTTGGGATGGCGGCCAGACCCATGAAGAACGGCGGCGTGCCGACCCGCCGCAGTGCGTCGGCGACAACGGGGCTGATCGTGGAGAGATCGAGTCCTCGCGGAAGGTCCGTCGCACCGCGGAGTCCGGCCGGCAGCAGCATGTCGGCTCGGTGTACGCCGACCGCCGCGACGAGCCGCGCGCGCAGCACCTGCGCGGCGGCGTTCTCGCTTGCGACGAACGCGTCGGTGCGGTTCAGCAGATCTTCGGGCGTCCAGAAGTCCGGCCGCCAGCCGGCCAGCACGAACTCCTCCGGCGGATGCTCGCGCGCCATCGCGACCCAGGCGTTCACTCCGCGCACGAACGCGCCGGCGATCGAGCGGGTGTCGGGACCATAGCTCGCCCAGTCGGCGTCGAGATCGCCGTGATATTGAATGCGGCGCGTCATCACGTCGCGCTCGATGAAGTTCGCGCCGAGCACTTCGGACAACCGTCCCTGCACGGACCGCCGCCACAGATCCATCTGGAACAGCCGATCTTCCGCCTGCACGAAGCCTTGCGCGAAAAACAGATCGTCCTGGGTGGCGGCATCGATGTGTGGGACGCCCCAGCGATCGCGCACGACGCGAACCGGCGACGACAACCCGCCGACGGCCAGCGTCCCCGACACCTGCGGCAGCGGCGCGACGCGCGGCGCGGCCGGCGGCTGGCGACCGCACGCCGCCAGCGCCAGACTGACGATGAGGAAAAAGAGCGCATGCTGGCGGAGCAGGCAGGCGCGCGGCTGGATAGACAAGATCGACGCCAAGTATACGGCGCGCTGGATGCTGCTGGGCGGTGCCCACCGAGCAACTGACGACATTCCGGCGCCCGCGCCGATCTACGGTCCCTCCGCCGACGAATGTAGGCGGTGTGACGCCAACGTCAACTTGGCACGAGTCTTCCTGCCGGTCTTCAGGATACCGATGTGTTGCCGGATTTCCGGCAATACGGTCGTCCACTGGAGTACTTGGGATGGTTGCCGTCCGTTTTCACGGACGCGGGGGTCAGGGCGCTGTTATTGCGTCCAAGCTGCTCGCGACGGCGCTGTTTCGCGAGGGGTGGCAGGTACAGGCGTTTCCGTCGTTCGGCGCGGAGCGCACCGGCGCGCCCGTTGCCGCGTTCCTCCGCGCCGACCATCAGCGCATCTCGAATCACAGCCACATCTACGAACCCGATCACGTCGTCGTCCTTGATCCGATCCTGATCCAGACGGTCGACGTCGCCGCGGGGCTCGCGCGCGGCGGATCGATTCTCGTCAACTCGAGCCGTCCGCCCGAGTCGCTCGGTCTCCCCGCCGGATTCCAGGTGGCGACGTGCGACGCGACCGCGATCGCGCTGCGGCACGAACTCGGCACGCGCACGAACCCGATCGTGAACACGGCGATGGCGGGCGCGTTCGCCGCGCTGACCGGGCTGGTGCGGCTCGAGGAACTGGTGGCGGCGGTCGCCGAGATCGTTCCGCTCAAGGCGGAGGCCAACCAGGCGGCGGCGCGCGAAGCGTTCGAGGCGATCGCGCACCCGGTGGTCAAAGGCTGAGCGGCAGGAGGATCCATGGTGTCGATCAAACCGCTTCGCTCCGGTCCGCTGGGAACGCCGATGGCCGTGTCGCTGCGCAGCACGCGCGAGCTGGCGACCGGCAACTGGCGCACGTTCCGGCCCGAGCGCGTGGAGCGGCCGTCGCCGTGCAATCTCGATTGTCCCGCCGGGACCGACGTGCGCGCGTTTCTCCAGTTCGCGGCCGAGGGCGACGTCGCGCGCGCGTGGCACACGATTCGGCGCCACAACCCGTTTCCCGACATCTGCGGCCGCGTCTGCTACCACCCGTGCGAGCTCGCCTGCAACCGCACGGCGCTCGACGAAGCGGTGAACATCCACGCGATCGAGCGCGCGGTTGCGAGCGAAGCGAGCCGGCGGCGGATCGGCCCGGAGCCCATCGCAGCACCCGCGCTGTCGCCGCGGGTCGGCATCGTCGGCGCGGGCCCCGCGGGGCTGAGCTGCGCGTATCACCTCGCACGGCGCGGCTATCCGGTGACGGTGTTCGACGACAACGTCGAGCCGGGCGGCATGCTGCGCTACGGCATTCCGCGCTACCGGCTGCCGCGGCGGACGCTCGACCGCGAGATCGCGATGCTCTCGCGCATGGGGATCACATTCATTTCCGGCGCGCACGTCGGCGCGACGCGCGGCGCGCCCGACCTGTCGTCGTATGCGGCGTTGTTCCTCGCAATTGGCGCGCAGCGCGCGAAGCGCTCGCGCGTACCCGGTGAATCACTCCGCGGCGTCCGCTCGGGCCTCGACCTGCTGCGCGAGGTGAATGCAGGGGGCGGCGCGCCGATCGTCGGGCGCACGATCGTCATCGGCGGCGGCAACACGGCGATCGACGCTGCTCGGGTGGCGCGGCGTCTCGGCGCCGACGTCACCGTCGCGTATCGCCGCTCGACGGCCGACATGCCCGCACATCCCGACGAGGTCGCACAGGCGCGCGAGGAAGGGATCGACTTCGCCCAGTACGTCGCGCCGATGAAGTTCGTCGGCAGCGGCGGCCGCCTCACGGGGATCGAGTGTCAGCGGATGCGTCCGGGCGAACCGGACGGGTCGGGACGGCCGCGGCCGGAGCCGATCCCCGGCTCGACCTTCACCATCACGGCCGATCAGGCGCTCACGGCGATCGGCGAGGAAGTCGACGTCGAAACACTGCATCGCTTCGCGCTCTCGAACGGCGGCCGCCTTCGCGCGGATCGCTGGGGGCGTACGAGCCGAGCGGGGATCTTCGCCGGCGGCGACGCCGCGACCGGCGCCGGCACCGTGGCCGAGGCGATCGGATCGGGCCGGCGCGCGGCGGACGGGATCGATGCGCACGTGCAGGGACGCGACCTCGTCAAGGAAGGAACCGCCGAGCGCGTCGGGCCTCCCGATCTGAACCTCTTCTACTTCGCGCCCCATCCGCGCGCAATCCCGCCGAGCGTGTCCGATCCGCACACCTTCGACGAGGTGGTCGCCGGCCTCGGCTGGCCGCAGGCCGTGGCCGAAGCGCAGCGATGCTTCACGTGCGGCGCCTGCACCGCGTGCGACAACTGCTACGTCTTCTGCCCCGACGCGGCGATCGTGCCCAACCGCGCCACCGGCGCATATGAGGTCGACCTCACGCACTGCAAAGGGTGCGGCATCTGCGCGACCGAATGTCCGCGGGGCGCCATCGTCCTCCGACCCGAGGAGCAGCGATGACGACCAAGGTGCTCGAAGGCACGCACGCGATCTCCTGGGCCGTGCAGCGCAGCCGCGCCGCCGTCATCGCCGCGTATCCGATCACCCCTTCGTCGGGCGTCGTGGAGCTGCTCGCGGAGATGTGCGCCGACGGTCGGCTCGACGCGCGGTTCGTCGCGGTCGAATCGGAGCACTCCGCGCTCGCCACCTGCGCCGGCGCGTCGCAAACGGGCATGCGCGCGTTCACGGCCACGTCGTCGCACGGCCTCCTCTACATGCACGAGATGCTGCACTGGTGCGTCGGCGCGCGGCTGCCGATTGTGCTTGCCAACGTCAACCGCGCCGTCGGCTCGCCGTGGAACATCTTCGCGGACCAGAATGACAGCTTGTCGCAGCGCGACACGGGATGGCTCCAGTACTATTGCGAGGACAACCAGGAAGTGCTCGATACGATCATCCAGGCGTACAAGGTTGCCGAGCGGGTGCTGTTGCCCGCCATGGTCTGCCTCGACGCCTTCTTCCTGTCGCACACGAGCGAGCCGGTGTCGATCCCCGAACCGCACGAGGTCGATGCGTACCTGCCGCCGTTCGCGCCGGATTACTTCCTCTCGCCCGACGAGCCGCACGCCTTCGGCGGGCTGTCCGCGGCCGACGGCTACATGGAACTGCGCGCGCGGATCGACGCCGCGATGCGCCATGCGGAACAGGTGGCCGAAGAGGCCGACGAGGAGTTCGGCCGGCTGTTTGGCCGGCGGCATCCGCTCGTCGAAACCTACAAGACCGACGACGCCGACATCGTGCTCGTCGCATCGGGCACGGTCGCCGGTACCGCGCGCGAGGTGATCGACGCGCGCCGTGCGCGGGGCGAGCGCGTCGGCCTCGTGAAGATCCATTTGTTCCGGCCGTTTCCGTTCACGCCGATTCGCCGCGCCGTCAGCGGCGCGAAGAAGATCGCGATCATCGACCGCAACGTCTCGTTCGGCCACGGCGGCATCATGGCGTCGGAGCTGCGGTCGGCGATGTGCGCGCACCCGCTTGCGCCACCGATCTTCTCGTTCATCGCCGGCCTCGGCGGCCGCGACATCACGCCGCAGACGATCGACGACGTCGTCGCGCACACGATCCAACAGGAACAGCCGGAGGCCGACACGCTGTGGGTCGGCCTGAAGGAGTAGCGACGCATGGCGACGGTCAACTACGCGATTCCGTCCGACGAAGTGATGTCGCCGGGCCATCTCGGCTGCGCCGGGTGCGGCGCGACGCTGTCGATGCGCCTCGCGCTCAAAGCGCTCGGACGCGACACCGTGCTCGTCGTCCCTGCATGCTGCTGGTCGGTGATCGATGGGCCGGCGCCGTACAGCGCGGCCGGCGTGCCGCTGATGCACACGCCGTTCGCATCCGCCGCCGCGGCGGCGTCCGGCGTGCGCGCGGCGCTCGATTTGAAAGGCGACACGAAGACGACCGTCTGCGCCTGGGCCGGTGACGGGGGGACGTTCGATATCGGCATCCAGGCGTTGTCGGCGGCCGCCGAGCGCAACGAGAACATCCTCTACATCTGCTACGACAACGAGGCCTACATGAACACCGGCGTGCAGCGGAGCTCCGCCACGCCGCTCGGCGCGTGGACGACGACGACGCCCGCCAAGCACGTCAAGGATCGGCCGAAGAAGGATCTGCTCGCGATCATGGCCGCGCACGGCATTCCGTACGCCGCGACGGCGACGGTTGCCTATCCCGATGATCTCCTCGCGAAGATCCGCAAGGCGCTCGCGATCCACGGCACGCGGTTCATCCATCTCCTCGCGCCATGTCCACCCGGCTGGAAGATCGCGTCCGAAGACGTGATCCGCTATGCCCGCCTGGCGGTCGCGAGCCGCGTGTTTCCGCTCGTCGAGGTCGAGGACGGGCGCACGTGGCGGATGACGGTGCGGCCGGACCCGGTGCCGCTCGAGGACTACCTGCGCGACCAGGGGCGCTTCCGCAACCTCTTGAACGACGCCGACGCGCTCGAGCGGGTCCGGCGGTCGATTGACGATCGCTGGACGCGGCTCGAACGGACCGTCCGCCCGCCTGTGGACTCACCCAGGACCACTCATGCACACGATTCTCAGTAAAGAAACGCTCGCCCCCGACGTCGTCCGCTTCTGGATCGACGCGCCGCCGATCGCGCGCAAGCGGCGTCCCGGCCAGTTCGTGATCATCCGCATCAGCGAGCAGGGCGAGCGCATCCCGCTCACCATCGCCGACGCCGACCCGGCGGCCGGCACGATCTCGCTCGTCGTGCAGGGCGTCGGCAAGAGCACGAAGGCACTGAACCGCATGATGCCGGGCGAGCAGATTCTCGACGTCGCCGGACCGCTCGGTCAGCCGACGCACATCGTGCCGGGCATGAGCATCTGCTGCATCGGCGGCGGGATCGGCACGGCGGTGGTGTACCCGATTGCCGCCGGCGTGAAAGCGGCGGGCGGCACCGTCACCGGCATCATTGGTGCGCGCACGAGCGATCTCATCATCCTGTCGAAGGAGCTCTCCGCCGTGGCCGACCCCTGCCTCATCACGACCGACGACGGCAGCGTCGGGCGCAAGGGGCTGGTGACCGACGCGCTGAAGCATCTGCTGGACACGGGCTTCGCCTTCGACGAGGTCGTGGCCGTGGGGCCGCTGCCGATGATGCGCGCGGTGTGCGACGTCACCCGCCCGCTCGGCCTGAAAACGGTCGTCAGCCTCAACGCGATCATGGTCGACGGCACAGGTATGTGCGGCGGCTGTCGCGTGAGCGTGAATGGCGAACAGAAGTTCGTGTGCGTGGACGGCCCGGAGTTCGACGGCCACCAGGTAGACTTCGGCGAGCTCGCAGCGCGTTTGCGCGCCTACCGCGACGACGAAGCCCTCGCGCTCGAACAGTACCAGCAGCGGGCGTCAGTCTAGGTCCGCGCGACACGGGAGCACATGGCAAAGAAAATCGGACAGAAAACGAAAACGCCGATGCCGACGGAGGACGCCGCGGTCCGCCGCCACACCTTCGGCGAGGTCGCGCTCGGCTACTCCGCCGAGCTCGCCATCCAGGAAGCGGCGCGCTGCATCGAGTGCAAGAACATGCCGTGCATCGCCGGCTGTCCGGTGGAGATCGACATCCCCGGCTTCGTGCGGCAGGTGGCCGCCGGCGACTTCGACGGCGCGTATCACACGCTCTCGCTCAAAAACGTGCTGCCCGCCGTCTGCGGCCGCGTCTGCCCGCAGGAGGATCAGTGCGAGCAGAAGTGCACGCTCGGCGTGCGCTTCGAGCCGGTCGCCATCGGACGCCTCGAGCGCTTCGTCGCCGACTACGCCGCGGCGAAGTCGATCACCAACGGCGCCGGCGTCCGTCCGCCGACCGGACGCAAAGTCGCCATCGTCGGCTCGGGACCCGCCGGCCTCACCGCCGCCGCCGACCTCGCCAAGCTCGGGCACAGCGTGACGATGTTCGAGGCGCTGCACAAGCCGGGCGGCGTGCTGATGTACGGCATCCCCGAGTTCCGGCTGCCGAAATCGATCGTCGAGCGGGAGATCGACAGCCTCAAGCGCCTTGGCGTCGACATCAGGACGAACCATGTCATCGGGCGCACGTTCACGATCGACGACCTGTTCAACGAGCTGGGGTTCGAAGCGCTCTTCATCGGCACCGGCGCCGGTCTGCCCCATTTTCCGAAGATCCCCGGCATCAACCTCGTCGGCATCTACTCGGCGAACGAGTACCTGACGCGCTCGAACCTGATGAAGGCGTACCGCTTCCCCGAGCACGACACGCCGATCGTCCGTGGGAAGAGCGTCGCCGTGATTGGCGGCGGCAACACCGCGATGGACTCGATCCGCACGGCGCTTCGGCTCGGCGCCGAACACGCGTACCTCGTCTACCGGCGCTCGCGCGACGAGATGCCCGCGCGCGCCGAAGAGGTCGAGCACGCCCAGGAAGAAGGGGTCGACATCGTACTGCTCGCGGCGCCGGTGGCGCTGCTCGGCGACGACCGGTCGCGCGTGCGCACGCTTCGGTGCGTGCGGATGCAGCTCGGCGAACCGGATCAGTCCGGCCGACGCAGTCCGGTGCCGATCGACGGATCGGAATTCGATCTCGACGTCGATACCGTCGTGTTCGCGGTCGGCCAGGGGGCGAACCCCCTGATCCGATCGACGACGCCCGATCTGCCGACGAACAAGTGGGGCTACATCGTGGCCGACCCGGACACCGGCGTCACGCAGAAGCCGGGCGTCTTCGCGGGCGGTGACATCGTCACCGGCGGGGCCACCGTGATTTCGGCGATGGGCGCGGGCCGGCGCGCCGCTCGAGCGATCGATTCATATCTCACACTCATAGCGAAGGAGCAGTCATGACGAAGTCGATGGTGATGGCGATGGCCGTGTGCGTGGGCATCGCCGCGAACGCGGCCGCGCAGGATGCCAAGGCGAAGGGCGAAAAGGTGTACGCCGATTCGAAGTGTTCCCTGTGCCACTCGATCGGCGACAAGGGCAACAAGAAGGGACCGCTCGACGGGGTCGGCAGCAAGTACTCGGCCGACGAGCTGAAGCAGTGGGTCGTCGACGCCAAGGGAATGACCGCGAAAACCAAGGCGACGCGCAAGCCCGACATGAAAAATTACGCGCTGCCGAAAGACGACGTGGACGCGCTCGTCGCGTACATGCAGACGCTGAAGAAGTAGGTGGGCACGGCCGGGAGGGCTCCCCCGCCTTCCCGGCCCCTCTCCGCCTCCAGCCCCCGCCACGAGTACCCCCTTTGCCACTATGATCGTATCGATGGGTCCATTCGTGCCGCGGCCGTCGTTGACC
>JADGOC010000055.1 GCA_017883165.1 Acidobacteriota bacterium | reverse complement strand
ATGATCGAATTGATCCGGATTTTTTCCTGCTCGGCCGCCGTCAGCTCGGCGTCGATGCTGGACGACTGTTTCGTGAGGCTCCAGTACCGCCATCCGACAAAGGCCAGCGTCAACAGCAGCATCAGGCCGCAGCCCATCGTCACTTTCTGAGCGGCCCCCTGGAGCCCTCCGGCTTTCTTCTTCGCCGCGCGCTCGACGGTGAGGAGGTTGATGCGAATCATCGGTCGCCCGCCTTCCGGAGCGCCAGACCGACGGCGACGGCCGCGATCGGCACCAGGGCGTCAGGCTCGGTCACCCCGAGCTTGCCCGGTTCGAACGCCATCTTCTTGAATGGATTGAACAGCTCCACCGGCGAGCCGAAGCGCTCCTCGAGCGCCGCCGCGAAGCCGTCCACCCGCGACGCGCCGCCGCTCAGGTAGATCCGATCGATCCGGTCGGAGGCGGCGGTCGCCTTGAAGAAGTCGAACGTCTTCTGAATCTCGAGCAGGACGTTCTCCGTCACGGCGTGCAGAACGGGCCTGACCTCGTCGAAGCTCGCGCCGTCGACCGGCTGCCCTTTCTTCACCTGCTCGGCGGCCTCCGACGGCAAGTTCAGCTCTTTCTGCACCGCTTCGGTGTAGGCGTTGCCGCCGATTGAGATATCGCGCGTGAAGAGCGACTGGCCGCCGGTGAGAATGTTGATATTGATGGCGCTCGCGCCCGCATTCAGCAGCACGACGACGGCGAGCGGATCGAGCCCGTAGTTCATCTCGTACGCGTTCTGCAGCGCGAACGCATCGACGTCGACGACGACCGGCGTCCGGCCGGCCTGCGAAATGACACCGGTGTAGTCGGCGATCTTTTCCTTCTTCGCCGCCACCAGCAGCACTTCCATCGTCCCCTTCGAGTCGGCGCCCGTGCCGGCATCGATGATTTGATAGTCGAGGTTCACGTCCTGGATGTCGTAGGGGATGTACTGCTCCGCCTCCCAGTAAATCGACTCGGCGAGCTCGGCTTCCGTCATCACCGGCAAGGTGATCTTCTTGACGATGACCGCATTGCCTGAGAGCGAGGCCGCGACCTCTTTGCTCTTGAAGGCCTTGTTCTCGAAGAGACGCCGGATCGCTTCGGCGACGGCCGTCCCGTCGATGATGGCGCCGTCGACGATGCTGTCGGGCGGAATCGGCTCGGTCGCAAAAGCGATGACCTTGAAGCCTTTTCCCGCGGCTTTCAGCTCGACCGCCTTGAGCGCGCTCGATCCGATGTCGAGCCCGACCACCGATTTCGCTTTACCGAGACCAAACACTGGTTGTGTCCTATGAAAAATTGACGACGTTGCGATTGGGCGCCAGCGCAAACCGCAAAGCCGATACCAACGTCGATTGCCGCGTTTTCACGCGGAAACCGGGACTGGATGGCGAAAACTGCGATCCGGAGCCGCGCCGCCGAAGGGCACCGGATGACGGTTCCGTTAGTCGCTGACGGAACCGTTACTCTTCGGGTCTTCGGCTTCCCGCTCTCTTATCGGCAGAAGGGCGTCCACCCTTGACAGTCCCCCGAAAGGTTCGTATGATTTGGGTTTACGGTTGTCTGAACTGGCCGGACTGGTGCGTCAAGTCCGGCTCAAGCAGGGCCAACTCATTTCGTTCTTCGTAAAGGGCTTTTTAGGGATGTCTACGTTCATTGCCAGTGCGGAACAGGCTGTCGAGACCTCCCTCTGGCATGTCATCGATGCCGACGGGGCGGTGCTCGGACGCATTGCGACCGTGGCGGCGCGGCTGCTGCAGGGCAAGCACAAGCCGTCCTATACCCCGTTCATCGACACCGGCGACCACGTCGTCGTCGTCAACGCGGCGAAAGTGAAGCTGACCGGCCGGAAGGAAGAGCAGAAGATCTATCGTCAGCACAGCGGCTACGAGGGCGGATTGCGGGAAGAGCGCGCGCGGCTCGTGCGCGAGCGCAAGCCCGAACGGCTCGTCGAAGAAGCGGTGCGCGGGATGCTGCCGAAGAGCAAGCTCGGCGACGCGATGTACCGCAAACTCAAGGTGTATGCCGGTCCGGATCATCCGCATACGGCGCAGAAACCCACCAAACTCGAGGTCGCGTAACGTGGCAGCAGTTCAGTACTACGGCACCGGACGTCGGAAGACATCGACGGCGCGCGTTTTTCTCCGGCCCGGCAGCGGGGCCATCAGCGTGAACCGTCGCGCCTTCGAGGCATTCTTCCCCACCGAAGCGCTGCGAACGCAAATCCGCACGCCGCTGGTCCTCACCGAAACCACCGACAAGTTCGACATCCTGGCGACGGTCGCCGGCGGCGGCGTGTCCGGGCAGGCCGGCGCGGTGAAGCTCGGAATCGCGCGCGCGCTGATCGAGTACAACCTCGAGCTGCGCAAGAAGCTGAAGACCGAAGGCATGCTGACGCGCGATGCGCGCGGCAAGGAACGCAAGAAGTACGGGCAGAAGGGCGCGCGCAAGCGCTTCCAGTTTAGTAAACGGTAAGGGGAGGACATTTGGCCGCGATCGCGATGAAGGATCTTTTGGAGGCGGGGGTTCACTTCGGACACCAGACGAAGCGCTGGAACCCGAAGATGAAGGAATACATCTTCGGCGAACGCAACGGCATCTACATCATCGACCTGGGCAAGACGGTGAAGCTGTTTCGAGAAGCCGAAGCGTTCATCACCCGCCTCGCCGCCGAAGGCCGGACGTTTCTGTTTGTCGGCACCAAGCGCCAGGCCAAGGACGTCATCGCCGAGGAAGCCCAGCGCTGCGGCATGTTCTACGTGAACGAGCGGTGGCTGGGCGGCCTGCTCACGAACTTCGCGACCATTCAGCGCAGCCTCGGCCGGCTGCGGGACCTCGAAGCGATGTCGACCGACGGCCGCTACGAGACGCTCTCGAAGAAGGAAATCGCGCGCAACGAGAAAGAACGGCGCAAGCTGGCCAAGAACCTCGACGGCATCCGCGGCATGACCCGGCTGCCCGAAGCGGTCTTCATCGTCGACACGAAGAAGGAACAGATCGCGGTCGACGAGGCGCGCAAGCTCAAGATCCCGATCGTCGGCATCGTGGACACTAACTGCGATCCGGACGAGGTCGACTTCGTCATCCCCGGCAACGACGATGCCCTGCGGGCGATTCGGCTGTTTGCCTCGCGCATCGCCGACGCGGTGATGGCCGGCCGCGGCATGAAGGAATCGATCGACGCCGAGGCTTCGCGCGACAGTGACGAGGAGCCCGGCGGTGCCGGGGGCGCGGGAAGCGACGACCTGGGCCGGCGTCAGGCGCGGCCTGCCCGCCGCGCCCGCGAGACGGCCCCGGCGTCCGCATAAGAACACCCGACACTTCCCCTCTTTTCTTCAGCCGGCGCCCTTGTCTTCAGGCGGCCGGCGTTTTTCGTGTACGGCGCACGCGTGAGGGCAGCAAAGGTGAGAGTCATGGCTATTTCGGCAGAACAGGTCAAGAAGCTTCGCGACCAGACCGGCGCGGGCATGATGGATTGCAAGGCGGCGCTCACCGAGGCGAACGGCAACTCGGAGGAGGCGGTCACGATCCTGCGCAAGCGCGGGCTGGCGAGCGCGGCCAAGAAGGCCGGGCGCGCGGCCAGCGAGGGGCTGATCGGCCACCGCGTGTCGGCGGACCACTCGAGCGGCACGCTGGTCGAGGTGAACTGCGAGTCGGATTTCGTCGCGCGCACCGACGACTTCCATCAGCTGATGCACGACCTGCTGACCGAGATCGAGAAGAAGGGCGACGCGGCCCCCGAAGACGTCACCGCGTGGCTGAAGGACCCGAACGGCCCCATTCAGCAGCGGCTGGCGCTGGCGATTGGCAAGCTCGGCGAGAACATGGCGGTGCCGCGCTTCGTGCGGTACGCGGGCAAGGGCTACGTCGGACAGTACATTCACCTGGGCGGCAAGATCGGCGTGCAGGTGGAGTTCGGCGGCGTGACGCCGGCTGTCACGGGCCGCGAAGAGTTCACGACGCTGGTGAAGGAAATCGCGATGCAGATCGCCGCCGCCAGCCCCGGGTACGTATCGCGCGGCGCGATCCCGGCGGAGGTGCTCGACAGGGAGCGGTCGATTTACCGGGCGCAGATGGAGAACGCCGGCAAGCCGGCCAACGTGCTCGACAAGATCATCGAAGGCAAGCTGGGGAGCTTCTACCAGCAAGTGGTGCTGCCCGACCAGCCGTCGATCCGGGACCCGAAGATGACGGTGGCGGACGTGCTCGCCGCCGCCAGCCAGACGCTGGGGGCGCAGGTGACGGTGACACGGTTCGCGCGCCTGAAGGTTGGGGAGACGCTATAATCTCTACTCGATGCCCTCCCCCGCCGCCCCCGCCTACAAGCGCGTCCTTCTGAAACTGTCCGGCGAAGCCCTCATGGGCGAGCAGACCTACGGCATCGACCCGGCCGTGGCCACTCAGATCGCGCGCGAGATCGGCGAGATTCAGGCGATGGGCGTCCAGACGGCGGTCGTCATCGGCGGCGGCAACATCTTCCGCGGGGTCGCGGCGAGCGCCCGCGGGATGGATCGCGCGACCGCCGACTACATGGGGATGCTGGCGACCGTCATCAACGCGCTGGCGCTGCAGGATGCGCTCGAGCAGCAGGGCGTCGTCACGCGCGTCGTCACCGCGATTGAGATGCGCGCCGTCGCCGAGCCCTTCATCCGCCGGCGGGCCATCCGCCATCTCGAAAAAGGACGCGTGGTGGTGTTCGGCGCCGGCACGGGGAATCCGTACTTCAGCACCGACACGGCGGCCGCGCTGCGCGCGATGGAGATCAAAGCTGAAGTCATCCTGAAAGCCACTAAGGTCGACGGGATCTACGACGCCGACCCGATGATCAAGCCGGGCGCGACGCGCTTCGATCGGATTTCCTACCTGCAGGTCCTCGAACAGGGCCTCGCGGTGATGGACGCGACCGCCATTTCCCTCTGCATGGACAATCGGCTGCCGATCATGGTCTTCAACTTGCGGACGCCGGGCAACATCAAGCGCGCGATCTCGGGCGAGCCGGTCGGCTCACTCGTGACGGCGTAACTGACTTGGAGCGAGCGCGATGGACGTCATCAGTGATCTGAAAGGGTTGTTCGCGGAAACCACCAAGCGCATGAACACGGCGCTCGAACACGTGCGGCACGAGCTGGCCGGCGTGCGCACGGGCCGTGCGTCGGTCACGATTCTCGACGGCGTGATGGTTGACGCCTACGGCTCGAAGATGCCGCTCAACCAGCTCGCCGGGCTGTCGGTCCCGGAGCCGACGCTCATCATCGCCCAGCCGTTCGATCCGACGCAGCTCGGCGCGATCGAAAAAGCGATCCGTGCGTCGGATCTCGGCCTCAATCCGTCGAACGACGGCAAAGTGATCCGCGTGCCGCTCCCCTCGCTCACCGAGGAGCGGCGGAAAGAGCTCTCGAAGCACGTGCACAAGCTCGCCGAGGACGCGCGCAACAGCGTCCGCCTGGTCCGCCGCGACGCGAACGATCGGCTGAAGAAGCTCCTCAAGGACCACAAGATCTCGGAAGACGACGAAAAGAAGGGCCTCGACGAAGTGCAGAAGATTACCGACAACCACATCAAGCTCGTCGACGAGGTCCAGAAAAAGAAGGACCAGGATCTGCTGGGGCACTGATGTCATACTTCACACGTCTCGAGTGTTCGGTCCCCTGCGGCGCGCCGGCGCTCGATCCGCACGAACGGCATTTTCTCTGCGCCTGTGGCGCACCGCTCCTGGCCCGGTACGATCTGGATCGCGCACGCGCCTGGTCGCGCGACAGCCTCAAGGGGCGCGAGCCGAACATGTGGCGGTATCGCGAGCTGATGCCGATCTTCGACGACGAAACGCCGGTGACGCTCGGCGAAGGCCTCACGCCGCTCATCCACGCGCGGTCGCTCGGCGCCACGCTCGGTCTCGACCGGCTCTACATCAAGGACGAATCGCTCAACCCGACCAACTCGTTCAAGGCGCGAGGCCAGTCGGCCGCGATCACGCGCGCGAAGGGGCTCGGCGCTCAGACGATCGCGCTGCCGACCGCGGGCAACGCCGGCAACGCGGCGGCCGCCTACTCCGCCGCGGCGGGCCTGGCGTGCGAGGTCTTCATCCCGAAGGACGCGAAGCGGCCGTTCGTCGATGAGTGCCGGTTGTACGGCGCGAACGTCACGCTGGTGGACGGCCTCATCACCGACGCCGGCCGCATCGCCGCCGAGAAGGGCAAGCCGCTCGGCTGGTACGACGTCTCCACGCTCAAGGAGCCGTATCGCATCGAAGGCAAGAAGACGATGGCGTACGAGCTGGCCGAGCAGATGGACTGGCGGTGGCCCGACTGGATCATCTATCCCACCGGCGGCGGCACCGGCATGGTCGGCATGTGGAAGGCGTTCGACGAAATCGAGCGCATCGGCTGGATGACGGGACAGCGGCGGCCGCGGATGGTCTCGGTGCAGGCCGAGGGGTGCGCGCCCATCGTCCGCGCGTTTCAGCAGGGCACCGAGAAAGCGCAGCCGTGGGAAGGGGCGAAGACCATCGCCGACGGATTGCGCGTGCCGCGCGCGATCGGCGACTTCCTGATTCTGCGCGCCGTGCGCGAGAGCGGCGGCACGGCGCTCGCCGTGCCCGACGCCGCGATGGTGCAGGGGATGCTCGACATCGGCAAGCACCAGGGCGTCAGCGCCGCGCCCGAAGGCGGCGCCGCGCTGGTCGCGATCGAGCGGCTCGTGGCCGACGGTTCGATCAAACCGAAAGACTCGGTGGTGCTCTTCAACACCGGCGGCGCGCTGAAGTACCTCGACGTCCTCGGATAGGGTCGGGCGAGCTCGCTCCTAATCTCCGAAGGTCACGCCGAGCGCCTTCGCCGTCCGCAGCAGATCCGAGTCCATCGGTACCGTCTTAGTCTTCCCCACCACGTCAGCCAGTTGGCGCGCGACGATATCCGGCGGATCGAACGCCACCATCGTCGAGAACTGGCCCTGCTTGACGAGCTCCACGGCCTTGCCGCCGAATCTGGTGGCGAGCACGCGATCGAAGCTGGTCGGCGCGCCGCCTCGCTGAAGGTGGCCGAGCACGACCGACCGTGTCTCCTTGCCGGTGAACCCCGCCAGCGCCTCGCACACCTGCGCGCCGATGCCGCCGAGCCGCTCGGCGGTCGTGCCGTGCGCGGCCTCGAGCAGCGACTGCCTGCCGCCTTTCGGGTACGCGCCTTCGGCGACGACGACGATGCTGAACTTGGCGCCCCAGAGATCGCGGTCGCGCAGCCGCGCGGCGACGATCGACAGATCGAATGGGATTTCGGGGATGAGAATCGCGTCCGCGCCGCCACCGACGCCGGCGTGCAGGGCGATCCAGCCGGCGTAGCGGCCCATCACCTCCACGACGAGAATCCGCTTGTGCGCCTCGGCGGTCGTGTGCAGCCGATCGATCGCGTCGGTCGCGAAGGCGACGGCCGTGTCGAAGCCGAAACAGTTGGTCGTACCGACGATGTCGTTGTCGATCGTTTTGGGCACGCCGACGATCGGGATGCCGCGCTTGCCGAACTCATAGGCGATCTCGAGCGTGCCGTCGCCGCCGATCACGACGAGCGCGCCGAGACCCATCTTGTGGAACATCTCGATGACGCGATCGGAATAGCGCTTCGTGCCCTCGGAGGTGGCGACGTCTGACGAAAAAGGATTGCCGGTGTTCTTCGTACCGAGAATCGTGCCGCCGAAGCGAAGAATGCCGGTGACGTCGCGCGGCGTCAGGATGCGGGAGCGGTCCGGCTCGATGAGGCCGTCGAAGCTGTCCTCGAGGCCGATGCATTCGATACCCGAATTGGACGCCGTCTTGACGACGGCGCGGATGACGGCGTTGAGGCCTGGGGCGTCGCCGCCGCCGGTGAGAACGCCGATGCGTGTGATGGATGGCACTGCGCTCGACTATAGCAAAGAGCGGGGGGTCGCTTCATTGCGAGCGGGAAAACGGGCGTGGTAAACTGAGCGTTCGCCCGATCGTCGAGTGGGCCGCTAGCTCAGTTGGGAGAGCGCCGCGTTCGCAACGCGGAGGTCGCGAGTTCGAGCCTCGCGCGGTCCACCAAAGTCCGCACACCAAAGAGCCGTCACCTGACGGCTCTTTTCGTGTACGGTCTTGGAGGAGCGCAATGACCGCAGATGGATTCCGGCGTCTGGCCCTCAGTCTTCCGGAGGCGAGCGAGGCCTCTCACATGGACCACCCGGACTTTCGCGTACGCGGAAAAATCTTCGCGACGCTGGATCATCCGGCCGCGGGCTGGGGCATGGTCAAGCTGACGCTGAGCCAACAGACCCTCTTTGCACTGGCCGACCCCGATGTCTTTGTACCGGTCTCGGGCGGCTGGGGACGCCGCGGCGCGACGAGCGTACGGCTTCGGGCCGCAAAGGCCGACACGGTGCGCCGCGCACTCGAGGCCGCGTGGCGCAACACCGCGCCAAGACGCTTGGCGCAGCAGCTCGACGTCGAATAGGGTGTCCTAAGGCGTCTGCAGCATCCGTCTCAGTTTGCGCTCGGCGCTGTCGTCGGCGACGCCCCGGGTTTCTCCGGTGGCCTCGATCCCAACCTCATCACTCGTGCCGTCGCTCCGCGTTTCGACCACCCACGCACGCCAGCCGGCCTGATGAGGCTCAGACAGAATCCAATAATGCCGGCCGCTCAGCTCGAGTTGTTTCGCCACGTCGATTCTGTTCCGACGATCCTCTTACATTTTGGTCAGAAGCGCTAGCCGGAGTGTCCCATAATTAGACACTGAGTTTCACGCTCTGTCCTCCTGCTGCAAAGATTCTTGCTACCAAAACCGAAATAGCTTGAGCGCGGCACCCAACTTGCCATAGGGTAAGCAACCGAAACCGAACTTCTGAGGTCGTCCGATGTGGAACTGGTTCAATTGTTATCTCTCCGGACGCCATGAATTCGGCCCTTGGTGTGAGCCTGGCGCCATGTTTCTCCGGTGCATTCACTGTGGACGCCGGTCGTCGGGCTGGTCGATCGAATCGAAGGGGACGTCGCCGGCGATCATGCACGTGCACGCGAAGCCCGCAGCCGCCGCCCCGCACATTTCGCGCGCCGGTCGCGTGGTGCCCTTCCAGCGCACCGCCGCGAGCTAGTCCTCGCCGCCCCGCCACGCGGGGCGAAGTTGACAGTGTCCGCGCGGCGCGACGACAATATCGTCTCGTGCCCGTTCTCCGCATCTCCAAAGAAGAATTGAAACAGCGGCTCGAGAGCGGCCCGGCGCCCGTTGTCGTCGACGCGCGCCTGAAGTATCCCTACGAGCACAGCACGGTCCGGCTGCCGGGCGCCGTGCGGTATGCCGGAGACGGCGCCGCCGCGTCGCTGCCGCGCGATCGCGAGATTGTCGTGTACGACTCCGACCCGAACGAGCTCGCCAGCTCGCACGTCGCCGCCGTTCTGCTTCGCCAGGGCTATCGGGCCGTCGCGCTGAAGGGCGGCATCGCCGAATGGATGGCCGCCAATCTTCCGACGGAAACCAAAGACGCGCCGCGCCAGGCCCCTCCCGAGCCCGGCGCACTGAAAGGCTAGCGTTTCGATTCCTTCCGATCCGCACGGGACCGCCGCCGTGTCGTTCAACCGCACGCTCGAGCAACTCGCGTTGCTGGCCGCGATTCGCGGTGACGAGACCGAGGCGGCGCTGTTCTCGCGCGCCGCGGCCCTGATGCGCGAGCAGCGGATCGAATCGGACGCCGACCTCGGTCCATTCTTCGACGCGCCGCCTCCCGCCGACACCGACTTCGAACGCGCCGTGCACACGCGGCTGCGCTACATGTATGACGCGGGCGCGTGGGTGCTCATGGAGTCGGCGATCGCCGACCTGCCGGCCGACCTGCGGTGGCTCTTCGAATCGGGCGCGGTCACGATCGAACAGATCGCCGCGTTGCACAACGCGCTCGGCGTGTCGACCGCCGCCGATCTGGTCGGCGCGGTCGAGCGTCAGGCGATCAGAGCCGTCCCCGGCCTCGATCCGCTCGCCGAATACGCCATTGCCGGCGCTCTCTTCGACCTCCGCGCCGCCATCCCCCGCATTCCCCTCGGCCGCGCGCTGACGATGGTCGAGCCGGTGCTGGCCCAGCTGCGCGCCCTGCCCGGCGTGGAATGGGCGGCGCCCGTCGGCTCGTTCCGCCGCGGGCAGGACTCGGTGGGCGACATCGAGCTGCTCGCCGTCGCGAAGGATCCTCAGGCGGCGCTCGAGGAAATGAGCCGGCTGCCCGGCGTCGCGCGCACGCTGCAGCGCACCGGACGCCGCCTCTACCTGCTCATCGAACGGCTGCAGCTCGGCATCCGCTTCCCCGAGCCCGAAAGGGCGGGCGCGGCGTTGCTGCACTTGACCGGTTCATTTCCTCACTTGAACGCGCTTCGCGCCGTCGCGCGCGACCGCGGCGGTCTGTTGACCGCCGACGGCTATCTCCCTCCCGATGGCGGCCCGATCGTCGCCGAGACCGAGAAGAAGATCTACGCGGCGCTGGGCCTCCCCTTCATCCCGCCGGAGATCCGCAACGGCGACACCGAAGTCGACGCCGCGATCGCGGGCACGCTCCCGGCGCTCGTCACGCGCGCCGACATTCGCGGCGATCTCCACATGCACACGATGTGGAGCGACGGCCGCGATTCGGTGGAGGCGATGGTGGCCATGTGCGTGAGCCTCGGCTATCAGTACCTGGCCATCACGGACCACTCGCCGCACTCGGCGGCGTCGCGCAATCTGTCGATCGACGATGTGAAGCGGCAGGCCGAGGAAATCGCCGAGGCGCGCGAGCACCATCCGGAGATCACGATCCTGCACGGATGCGAGGTGGACATCCTCCCCGACGGCAAGCTCGATCTGCCGGATCGCGTCCTCGAGCGTCTCGACATCGTCCTGGCCTCGCTGCACGAGCACGCCGGCCATGCGGACGCGCAGCTGCAGCGGCGCTACGAGATGGCGATGCGCCATCCGCTGGTCAACCTGATCACCCATCCCACCAATCGGCTGCTGCCGCATCGGCGCGGGTACGATCTCGACTACGACCGCCTCTTTGCCACCGCGGTCGAAACCGGCACGCTGCTCGAAGTGGACGGCGCGCCGGCGCACCTCGATATGGACGGCGCCCTCGCGCGGCGCGCCATCGCGGCCGGCGTCACCCTGTCGATCGACAGCGACAGCCATCGCGCGCAATACCTCGACCGGCAGATGAATCTCGGCGTCACGACGGCCCGCCGCGGCTGGGTCGAGGCGCGCAACGTCGCCAACACCCGGCCCATCGCGGACATTCGGGCGCTCGTCGCCACGAAGCGCGCGCGGTGAGCGCCGTCCGTCCATGATCAGCAGGCGCCTCCTCGTCGTCGCAACGGCCGTCGCCGTGTCCGCCTTCGCGCTCTATCACGCGACGCTCCTCCCCGGACTCGACTTCGGCGACACGGGATTTTTTCAGACGACGGTCGGCGTGCTCAGCATCACGCCGCGAAACGGCTACCCGCTGTACTTCGCGATCGGAAACCTCTTCCTGTGGCTGACGCGCATGGAAGCGGCGCACGTGATGAATCTCGCGTCGGCGGTGGAAGGCGCGATCGCCTGCGGAGTGATCGTGCTCGCGGCCGCGGAGCTCTCCGAATCGCCGCTCGCCGGCTTCGCTGCGGCGCTTCTCTTCGCGGTCTCCTACACATTCTGGAGCCAGGCCGTCATCGCCGAGGTCTACTCGCTGCACATCCTGTTCGTGGCGCTGACGCTCCTCCTGCTGCTCCGCTGGTCCGCGCATCCGACGCTCGCGCGCCTTGCGCTGTTTCTTGCCGTGTACGCGCTGGGATTCGGCAATCACCTCTCGATGGTGCTGCTGCTGCCGGGGTACGCGCTCTTCCTGCTGCTCGCGGCCCCGGGCGGCTGGCGGTCCATGCTCCGGCCGCGCATCGTCATGCTCGCGCTCGCGATGGCGCTCGCCGGATCGCTGCAGTATGTGTGGAACCTGCGGGCGTTGTGGCAGTGGCCAAACGACCCGCCGGGCCTCGTCGCCGCGCTACAGACGTTCTGGTTCGACGTCACCAAGAGCGACTGGCGCGACACGCTGGTGATGCACGTGCCGGGTTCGATGCTGCGGCATCGCGTGGAGATGTACGGCTTCGATCTGTTCCAGCAGTTTGGCTGGGCGATGGTGTTGGCGCCACTTGGCTTCGCGCGGCTCGTGGCTGTGAACTGGCGGCGCGCCGTCCTGATGCTGACGCTGTACCTCGCTAACGTGATCTTCGCCTTCACCTACAACGTCGGCGACACGCACGTGTTCTATCTGCCGTCGCACCTCGTCGTCGCGCTGTTGATGGCGCCTGGCGTCGTGGCTCTGGGACACGTTGCGCTCGGACGCGTGGCGGCGAGCCCACGCGTCAGGCGTTCAGCCGTCGGGGCCGCGTGCGCGGTCGCGATCGTCTACGCGGCCGCACGCGCGTATCGCGATTATCCGGCGCTCGACCGCAGCGGCGACCACCGGCCGGGTGAGGCGATGGCGCGGATGGCCGCCGGGCTCGACGATCAGCACGCGATCCTGCTCGCCGATCTGAACTGGCAGCTCATCGACGGCTTCGCCTACTTCGCGAAGGTCACGCGCCCCGACATTGCGTTCGCGTGGCTGTCCGACGTGCTGGTGTACGCGCCGGCGCTGGTCCGCGACAACCTCGCGATCGGCCGCGACGTCGTCCTCACCAGCCGTGCGCGCGCCACGCTCGCGCGCGCGTACGGTCCCCTGCTCCCGACCGTGTCCGATCCACGCGTGGATCAGTACTCGATCAGCGACCTCGCGCGCGACCTTCCTCCTGGGACGCGGTACGTCTTGTGTGTCCTGACGCCGATCGCCGAATACACGATCGACCGCGACGATCTGGCCAGCGCCGTTCGAGCACTCACGGCCGCAACGGCTGTCCTACCCGAAGGCGATTACGCCGCGCTTGCAGGCGTCACCGGCCAGCCGCCTGTGCTCGTCGTCGGATCAGGAGCGCCGTTCCGCGATACCGTGTCGATCGAGGGCGTGCGGGTTGACGTGCGCATGGAGTCGTGGCTCGAGTTCGACACAATTCGGCGGATGGGGTTCGGACAGATTGTAGCGGCGCGCCGTCACACGCTCATCGTCGAACGCGGCGTCAGCTTCGTTGCCTTCGACGGAAACGGCCGGCCGCTACGCGCCGGTTACGCAGCGAACCTGTTCGCTCCTCAGCCGCGTTACCTCGTCCGGCCCTGACCGGTCTAACGTGTTATGGTTGGATCGATTCTCATGGCTGCGCTTCCCCGTCACTCCGCCGTTCTGCTGGCGGCCGGTATCGCGCTTCTGTCGCCGGCGCGAGGCGGAGCGTCGATCGCGGC
This sequence comes from Acidobacteriota bacterium, assembly GCA_017883165.1. GTDB lineage: Bacteria > Acidobacteriota > Vicinamibacteria > Vicinamibacterales > CAVVIG01 > JADGOC01. The sequence continues at coordinate 9,686 of JADGOC010000055.1, read as the reverse complement.
GGACCAGAACCTCGCGCAGGCGCTTCAGAAGAAGTACGACGGCATCAAGGATTTCTCCGCCGACTTCGTGCACGTCTATCAGGGCGGCGTACTGCGCAAGCGCGTCACGGAACGCGGCCACCTGCTCATCAAGAAACCGGGCAAGATGCGGTGGGAGTATCAGTCGCCCGAGCCAAAGCTCTTCGTGTCCGACGGCGTGAAAATCTACTCCTACATTCCGCAGGACAAGCAGGTGATCGTCTCGACTGTCCCTGGCGACGACGAGGCGCCGACGCCGGTGCTGTTCCTCAGTGGAAAAGGCAATATTCTGCGTGACTTCACCTCCTCGGCCGCGGACGCCCCGGTGATGCACGATCTGCCTGCCGGCAGCGTCGGTCTGAAGCTCGTCCCCAAATCCCCTCAGGCAGACTACGATTGGCTCGTGGTGGCCATTGACCCAGCGTCGCTTGCCATCGTCGGACTCGTCACGACGGACGCGCAGGGGGGACAATCCAGTTTTTCATTCACTAATTTGAAGGAAAACGTGGGATTGGCCGATAAGTCCTTCGAGTTCAAGATTCCCCGTGGTGTTGATGTTGTTACCGATACTGCCCGCAGATAAGCCCGCTCGCACGGTCTCGAGGCGCCTCCCGTCGGCGCTGCTCGTCGGCGTGTGCCTCGTGACGCTCCTGACAGGCGGCTGCGCCGCGGCCACGGCGTCGCGCCGCGGCCGCGACGCCGAGATCGCGCTCGATTACGACCGCGCCGTCGTCGAGTACAGCAGAGCGCTGCGGCTCAATCCCGGCGACGCGGCGGTCCGCACCGGCCTCGAGCGCGCGAAGCTGCGCGCCGCCGACATTCACTTTCAGCGCGGCCGGCGGGTGGCTGCGACCGGCAAGTACGAGCAGGCGCTCGTCGAATATCAGATGGCGTCGGAGCTGAACCCGACGAGCGGCGACATCGACGACGAGCTCCGCTCGACGCGCAACAAGCTGCGTGCGAAGGTGGCGGTGGCGCGCGAGGGCAAGACGGAGCTGCAGACGCTCATCGCGCGCGCGCGCGATCTGCCGCCGCCCGGCCTCGACCTGCCGGCCAACGTCAAGATGCCGGCCTCGCTCACCTTCCGCGACGCGAGCAGCCGCGACGTCTTCACGACCATCGCGCGCTTTGCCGACATCAGCCTCATCTTCGACCCGTCGTTCCGCGACGCGCCGGTCACCGTCGACCTGCGCAACGCCACGCTCGACGATGCGCTCAACAGCGTCTCCGGCGCGACGCACACGTTTTTCCGCGTCACCGCTCCCAAGACGATCCTCGTCGTCCCCGACACGCCGGCCAAGCGCCGCGAGTACGAAGAAGAGATCGTCCAGACGTTCTATCTGAGCAACGCCGATCTCAAGGAGACGATGGACCTGCTGCGAATGGTGCTCGACGCACGCCGCATCTCGCCCACCACGGCTACCAACGCGATCACCATCAAGGACACGCCCGAACACATCGCGGCGGCGGGACGCGTGCTGTCGGCGATCGACAAGGCTCGGCCGGAAGTGATCATCGACGTCGAGCTGCTCGAAGTGGATCGGACCAAGCTGCAGGAGTACGGCTTGCAGTTTGCGACGCCTGCCAGCGGTGGTGCCGCCACGGGCCTGAACGGCGCCGTGACGCTCGATCAGGGTGCGAGCTCGACGCTCAACCTTCGGTCGATTCGCAATCTCTCGCAATCCGACGTGCTGCTGGCAAATCTGCCGGCGCTCTACTACCGGCTGCTCAAGACCGACGACAACTCGCGCACGCTGGCCAACCCGCAACTTCGCACCTCGGACGGCATCGCCGCCACCGCACGCTTTGGCGACCAGGTTCCCGTGCCGAGCACGACCTTCACGCCGCTCGCGACCGGTGGCCTGGCGCAGCAGCCGGTCACCTCGTTCGTCTACCAGAACATCGGCGTCAACATCGACATCACGCCGCGCACGCACCACGACGACGAGGTGACGCTGTCGCTCAAGGTGGCGGTGACGAGCTTGTCTGGAACGGGCTTCGGCGGGCTGCCGACCTTCGGCAATCGGGAGATCACGACGGTCATTCGGCTGCGCGACGGCGAGACGAACATGCTCGCCGGCCTCATTCGAGACGACGAGCGCAAGTCGCTCGACGGCGTCCCGGGCCTCGTCGACATCCCTCTCGTCGGGAGGCTGTTCGCGCACAACACGAAGACGACGACTCAGACCGACATCATCCTCACGCTGACGCCGCACATCATCCGCGTGCTCGATCTCACCGAAGCGGACCTGCGGCCGTTCCGCGTCGGCCGCGACTCGGTCGCGCCGATCGTCGAGCTGCCCGTGCTGCCGGTGGAGATACCGAAGGTGGACGAGCCCGTGCCGCCCAAGAAGCCGGGCGGCGGCCCCGGCGGAGCGTTGTTCTAACGCCGGGTCACGTTGGACCGGGCTAGGCTAGCTTCGCGACCTTCGCGCCCAATCCCTGTAAGCGTTCGACCAGCCGGCCGTAGCCGCGCTCGACCGTCTCGAGCGACGTGAGCCGGCTCTGCCCGTCGGCCGCCAACGCCGCGGCGATGAGCGCCATCCCCGACCGCAGATCGCGGCTGTCCAACTGCCGCCCACGCAAGCGCCGCGGGCCGGTCACGATGATGCGGTGCGGATCGCAGAGAAACAGATCGGCGCTCATGCCGCTCAACTGCTCCAAGGCGAACAGCCGGAGCTCGTACAGCCAGTCGTGCACGAGCGTGCGTCCTTCGGCCTGCGTGGCGAGCACGGTGACCAGACTCACCAGATCACTCGGAAAGCCGGGCCACAAGCCGCTCGTAATCCGCCCCGCCGCCTTCAGCCGCGACTGCTCGACGCGCAAGAGATCGCCGTCCATCGCGCAGACGACGTCCATCCGCCGCAGCACCGCGGCGACGACCTCGATGTCTTCGGCGCGCGCGCCCGCGATTTCGATCTCGCCGCCGGTCACCGCGGCGACGACGGCCCAGCTGCCGGCGTCGATGTAGTCGCCCCAGAGCTGATGCGAAGCACCGTGCAGCTTCCCACCCCCTTCAATGCGGATCGTTGACGTGCCCGCGCCCGTGATTCCGACGCCCAACTGCTGAAGAAACCCGCAGAGCTCCGCCACGTGCGGCTCGCAGGCCGCGTGTCGGATTTCAGACGTCCCGGGCGCGGCAGCGGCGGCGAGCAGCGCGGTCTCCGTTCCGGTCACCGACGCTTCGTACAAATAGATAGACGCCGGCTGGAGGCCATCGGCGGCTTCGAGCGCGTGTCCCTCGCCGTCGATCTCGCGGACGCCCATGGCGGCGAGCGCCTCGAGGTGGGTCGCGATCGTGCGACGCGCCGGAAAATCACCGCCGGGCGGCGCCAAGCGCGCCCGCCCGCGGCGCGCGAGCAGCGGACCGATGAGGAGGACCGACCCGCGCAAGCGGCCGACCAGCGCCGCGTCGGGTTCGTCCTTCACGACCTCCGCGCAGCGCACGCGCAGCGTCGTGCTGCCGATCCCTTCGACCTCGGCCCCGAGATCCAGGAGCAGCCGCGCCATCACTTCCACGTCGCTGATGCGAGGCACGTTGGTGAGGACGCATTCCTCGGTCGTGAGGAGACACGCCGCGAGCAGCGGCAGCGCGGCGTTCTTGTTGCCTTCGACCTCGACCGAGCCGGAGAGACGCTGGCCGCCTTCAATCAATAGTGTGGACATGGGTGGTAGTCGTCAGTCATCAGTCGTCAGTCGGCGACGTCGCCCAGGTAGACGATTTCTTCTCTGAGCTCGACACCGAATTGTCGCCGGACCTCGTCGCGGCACCGCGCGATCAAGCGGCGGATGTCGGCGGCGGTCGCCGTACCGTCGTTCACGATGAAATTGCCGTGCGCCGGCGACACGCGGGCGCCGCCGATCGCCGTCCCCTTCAAGCCGGCGCGATCGACCAGCGCGCCGGCTGACCATGGGATGCCGGCCGGAACCGCGTCGCCGCGCGATCGATCGGGATTCTGAAAGATGCATCCCGCGCTCGGACTCTCGAGCGGCTGCGTCTGCTTGCGGAACGCCAGCGACGCGCGCGCCGTCAGGCGCAGCGCCGCCGGCTCGCCGCGAGAGACCGCGAAGACGGCTGACAGCAGCACCTCGCCGGTGTCCTGCAAGCGGCTCCGGTCGTACCCGAACGCCATCTCGTCGCGCGGCACGTCCCGTACTTCCCCACCGCGGGAAACGAGCCGCACCTCGGTGACCAGATCCCCGATCACCCGGCCGCCGAAATGCGCATTCCCGAAGATGCCGCCGCCCACCGTGCCTGGCGTGCCAGCCCACGCCTCGAGGCCCGCACAGCCATGATTGATCGTCCAGCGGACGAGGCCGTTGATCGTGACCGCCGCGTCGGCGCGGACGTGCTCGGCGTCGACCTGCGCGATCTCGCCGCCGCGCGGCCGAATCACGAGGCCGCGCACGCCCGAATCCGCCACGAGCACGTTCGATCCGCCGCCCAGGATGGTGACCGGCGCGCCGGCACGCGTCGCGAGCCCGAGCGCCGCCACGATTTCGCCGCTGCTTCGCGTTTCAACCAGCCACTCCGCGGCTCCGCCGACGCGGAACGTCGTCATCGGCGCGAGCGGCACGTTGCGGCGCAGCCGATCCGCACCGAAGGTCTCCCGAAAGAGGCTCGCGAGGTCGCTCACGGCGCGGCGGACGCCTCCACCGCCATCAGGGCGCGTTCCTGCGCGATGAGTGCCGACAGCGCATCGGCGAGCGAACAGACGCTGAAGGTCATGGTGTCGCCTGGGCCGAGTTGGCCGGCGACGCTCATGTCCGCCGCGATGACGGTCGCAATTTTCGGATAGCCGCCGGCCGTCTGACGATCCGCCATCAGCACGATTGGCTGCCCTGACGCCGGCACTTGCAGCGCTCCGAGCGGCGTCGCATCGGAAATGATGTCGGCGCCGCGCGCGTGCGCCAGCGCGGGGCCGTCGAGCCGAAATCCCATGCGATCGGATTGATGACTGATCGTGTACGGCCTCGACTGCAGCACGTCGAGCGCGTCGTGGGTGAAATAATCCTGCTGCGGCCCGGCCAGGACGCGAATATGCGCGTGCGTGCCGGGCAGCGCCACGATGGGCGTCAGCGGCTGCACGCTCATCGCGCGGCGCGCCCGCATCGGATCGCCGAGCGGCAACCGATCGCCCGCCTTCAACGCGCGTCCCTCGAGGCCGCCCATCGCGCTGATGAGATGCGTCGCGCGGCTGCCGAGCACGAGCGGCACGGCGATCCCGCCCGCCACGGCCACGTACGCCCGCGATCCGCGCGCCCGCGCGCCGAAGCGCAGACGCGATCCCGAGGCGACGACAAACGCCGAATTGGCAGGCACGCCGCGGCCGTCGACCGTCATCTCGAACTCGGCGCCCGCGACCGCGACGACCCGCTCGTCTTCGAATTCGAGCTCGGGTCCAATCAGCGTCACCTCGAGCGTCGCCGCGCCAGGGTCGTTGCCGGCCAGCGCGTTGGCGAGGCGATGCGAGCACGGATCCATCGGGCCGGCAACCGGCACACCCTGTGCCTGCCATCCCCAGCGCCCGCGATCCTGAATCGTCGTGAGCAGCCCCGGCTTGAGGACGATCACGGCGCTCATGCGAATCGCTCGTACTCCGCGCGATCGATGGCGTAGAACCGAACCGCGTCGCCCGCTTTCATCAGAAACGGCTGCGCGCGATTCGCATCGAACGGCTTGATCGGCGTGCGGCCGATTAGTTGCCACCCGCCGGGCGTTTCCGCAGGATAGATGCCGGTCTGCACGCCGGCGATCCCCACCGACCCGGCCGGCACGCGCACGCGCGGCGTCGAATGACGCGGCGCCGCGATTCGGGCGTCAACGATGCCCATGTAGGCAAACCCTGGAACGAAGCCGAGCATGAACACCCGGTACGTCGCCGACGCGTGAAGCGCGATCACCTCCTCGGCGCTGATACCGCCGAATGCCGCCACCGCACCCAGGTCGGGGCCCAGATCGCCACCGTAGCAGACGGGAATGCGAAGCGGCTCCGCCTGGCGCCCGGCGTCGGGCGCCGGCCGCCCCGCGTCCCGCTCGATGCGCTCGAGCAGCGTGTCGTAGTTGGTCCGCAGGGGATCGAAGAAGACGGCGACCGAACGGTACGTGGGCACGACGTCGCGGACGCCGGCGATCGCGGCGGCCTGTAGCAAGTCGGCGAGCGCAATCGCACGCGCGTTGATCGCCGGATCGATGCGTTCTTCGAACTCGACGATGAGCGCGGAATCGCCCGCCGGTACGATGCGAAAGTGACTCACGCCAGCGCCTGCAGCAGCTTGCGGTGAATGCCTCCGAATCCACCGTTCGACATGATGACGACGAGATCCCCCTCCTTGTGCTCGCGGACGATGGCGCCAATGATGGCGTCGATCGAATCGGCCTCACGCGCCGACGGCCCTGAGACCCCGTGACTATTGATGTCGCGCACGAGCTGCGGCACCGACAGCCGCTCGGCTTCCGGCAGCTTCGACCGGAACACCTGCGCGATCAGCACCTCATCGGCGCCGGTAAACGCCCGGGCGAAGTCGTCTTGGAAGATCCGGCGGCACGAAGACGCGGATCGCGGCTCGAACACGGCCCAGATCCGCGCTGTCGGATTCGCGGCGCGCAGGCCGGCCAGCGTTTCACCGACCGCGGTGGGATGATGCGCGAAATCATCGTAAATCGTGACGCCCCCGGCTGTCCCAATCACCTCGAGACGACGCTTGACGCCGGCAAAGAGCTCGAGGCCCTCGGCCGTTCGCTCCACGCTCACCCCGGCTTCAGCGGCAATCGCGATGGCCGCAAGCGCGTTGCGCACGTTGAACGCACCGACGAGCGGCAGCTCGAATGCCCCGTACGGCGACCCTCGCCGCCGCACGTTGAAGCGCGTCGATGCGCCCGACACGGCGAGATCGTGCGCCTGCCAATCGACGTCTTCACCCAGACCGAATGTCTCGACGCGCGAAACCGCTGCACCCGTGAGCGCGCGCGCACCCGGGCTGTCCGCGCCGACGAGCAGCAGCCCGCTCCGCGGCACCAGGTTCACCAGGCGCCGGAACGCCAGCGCGACGGCGTCGAAATCGGCGTAGATGTCCGCGTGGTCGAACTCGACGTTGTTGATCACGGCGATGTCCGGCAGATACTTCAGAAACTTCGCCGTCTTGTCGAAGAACGCGCTGTCATACTCGTCGCCCTCGATGACGAAGGCGCGCCCCTGCCCCATGCGATAGCTCGCTCCACCGGCGCCGAAATTGCGCGCGATGCCGCCGACGAGCACGCTCGGATCGATGCCGCCGTGCGTCAGCACCCACCCCACAAGTGCCGTCGTCGTCGTCTTACCGTGCGTGCCGGCGATCACGATCGACTGCGCGCCCCACAGAAAGTGTTCGCGAACGGCCTCGGGCAGCGAGCAGTATCGAATCTTGCGATCGAGGACCTCCTCGAGCTCGACGTTGCCCCGCGAGATCGCGTTCCCGACGACGACGATGTCAAGATCGCCGGTGATGTGCTCGGCACGATAACCCGTCAGGGTCGGAATTCCTTCCGCCTCGAGGAATTCGCTCATCGGCGGATACACGTCCTGATCGGACCCACGGACGTCGACGCCCTTGTGCTTCAGCATCGCGGCCACCGTCGCCATCGCCGTGCCGCAGATGCCGATGAAATGTGCGCGCGTGGCCATGGCTACTCGACGGCCGCCTCTTCGATGACGAGTCGCGGCCGGCTGTCGGCGACGACGCGGCACCGGACGCCGAACGGCAACGTCATCGCGGGCCCGATGGTGTGTCCGGAAGGGAATCCGATCACGACAGGTCCGCCGAAATCGCTCAGCACGTCCGCGATGGCGGCGCGCCCGGTGAGCCCCACGGCCTCACCCGACGGCTCGTCGCAGAGCGGCAGCTCGCCCACCACGACCGCCGACGCCTTCGCGAGGAGTCCCGTCTGCCGCAGCTGCGTGACCATGCGATCGAGGCGATAGGGACGCTCCCCCACTTCGTCGAGGAAGAGCACGTAGCGGTCGGGCGGCGCAAAGGCGAACGGCGTGCCGAGCGAGCCGAGCAGCTGGCTGAGCGTGCCGCCGAGCAGCACGCCCGAGGCCTCGCCGCGCCGGATCGTTTCGAGCGCCGGCGGTGCGAGCTCGCCCATCGGCTCGCGACGGCAGAGCGCGTGCAGAAGCGACTCGCGATCGTAGCGCGACTCGCCTGCACCGAGCCGCCCCGCCAGCATCGGACCGTGAAACGCGACGAGGTCGCAGCCGAGCGTCAAGAACGTGAGAATGGACGTGAGATCGCTGTAGCCGATGAACGGCTTGCGCGCGCGCCTCGCCAGCGCTCGATCGAGAAGCGGCAGCACGTGCACGCTCCCGTAGCCGCCGCGGACGCCGATGACCCCCGCGATCGAGGCATCGCTCCACGCGGCCTGAATCGCCGCGGCCCGGACCGCGGGCTCGCCCGCGACGTACCCCCGCCGCGCAAACACCGACTCGTCGTACACCGGCTCGAAGCCGAGCCGGCGGATTTCGTCGATGCCCTGATCGAATTCCTCGCGGACAAACGGGCTCGCCGGAGCCACCACCGCGAGGCGATCGCCGGGCGTGAGGGCGCGCGGCTTCACCATCACGCGAATCGCGCCATCTCGTCGGCGATGGCCCGGTGCTCGTCGCGCCCAAGCCGCTCGCGGAGCGTCCTGCCCGAGTGCGGGCGAGCGAGCACGGACGCGGCCAGAAAACGCTCCTTCGCCCGCCGCTGACGCGCGAGCGCGTCTTCCACGCGTGAGAGGCGCAGCCGATCGTCTTCGACCGCGTGGACGAGGGCTTCGAGGGCCGCCGCCTGCGTGTCGTGGTCGCCACTGCAGATGAGCATCGCGTCGCAGCCCGCTTCGATCGCCAGGACGCCGGCCGCCGGCACGGCGTATTCGTTGGCGATCGCCTTCATCTCGAGATCATCGCTGATGATCACGCCCTGATACCCAAGCTCCTCGCGCAAGAGGCTCTGCACGATGCGCGCCGACAGCGAAGCGGGACGATGCTCGTCGAGCGCCGGCAGAAAGACGTGCGCCGTCATGATCGTCGCCACCTGCGCTTCGATAGCGGCGCGGAACGGCACGAACTCGACCTGACGCAGCCGTTCGATCGGATGCTCGACGAGTGGGAGCTCGTGATGCGAGTCGGTGCTGGTGTCGCCATGTCCGGGAAAGTGTTTGCCGCACGCCGCGATGCCTTCGGCCTGCATCGTCCGAATAATGGCGCCGCCGAGACGCGCCACGTCCTCGGCTGTTTCGGCCAGCGCGCGATCGCCGATCACCGGGTTCTTCGGGTTGGTCAGGATATCGAGGACGGGCATGTAGTCGAGCGTGATGCCGACGGCTTTGAGCTCGGCGGCCATCGCGCGCGCGAACCGCTCGGCGAGCCGGACGTCGCCGCTCCTGCCGAGCGTCGCCATCGGCGGCCACTCGGTGAACGGCGCCTTCAGGCGCGCGACGCGTCCGCCCTCCTGATCGACACTGACCCACAGCGGCAGATCCGGCATCAGCCGTGCGGCATCGAAGCAGAGCTCGGCCACCTGGTCGGGATCGGCGATGTTGCGCGCGAACAGAATCACGCCACCGAGCCCGAACTCCCGGGCGAGCGTCACGAGCTCAACGGGCAGTTGCTGGCCGTTGAAGCCGGCGATGAGCAGGTGCCCGA
>JADGOC010000054.1 GCA_017883165.1 Acidobacteriota bacterium | reverse complement strand
GCCTTCAACGACAGGGTCTACATCTTCAGTCACCCGACAAAGGACGCGACGGTGATCGATGCCAAGGACGGCACCGTGCTCGGCACGATCGATCTAGGCGGCGTGCCGGAGCAGGGCGTGGCTGACGGCAAAGGCATGCTCTACGTCGTCATGCAGGACGCGCAGGGCAGCGTCACGGCCGTCGACGTCAAGACGATGAAGGCGACCGGGCACTATCCGCTCGGCGATAAGGGCGGCTGTAACGGACTCGCCCTGGATGCGAAGAACCACGTGCTCTTCGCGGCGTGCGCCCGATCGGGAAACCCGCCGGCGCAGCCGCCGCAACCGATGATGGTGATTCTGAGTTCCGGGAATGGCACGATCATCACGACCCTGCCGCTCGCCGGCGGCTCCGACGGCGCGGTGTTCAACCCGGCGACGCTGGAAGCCTTCAGCACACACGGCAACGGCACGCTGACCGTTGTCAAGGAGAGCAGCCCGACGAGTTTCGAGGTCGAGCAGAATCTTCAGACGATGAATGGCGCCCGGACGGTGACGTTCGATAGCAAGACGAACCACATCCTGACCATGAGTGATGAGCGTGGGCCGGCCCCGCCGCCGCCACCTGGCGGAGGCCGCGGGGCCCGGGCCCCGGCCGTACCGGGCTCGTTTACGATTCTTGCGATCGGCAAGTGAGTGCAGATCAATCGCCAGCGGGGTGACCGGGACGTTGCCACATGACCACACCGTCTTTGTAGACCGTGCGCACGCGATGGAGCGGAATGTGATGAACGATTCCGTTCTCATCAGGAAACGAGAAGGTGGCGGGGCGCTGCGGGTCGAGGCTGATTGACACGAACGGGACGATCTGCTCGTGAAGGACGACCCGGTCGTCGTAACCGAGTGCGAACTCTCCTTTGCCGAACTCGTGGTCCCACTTGATGCGGTGGAGCAGGTCGTGGAGCGGCTGCATGTGGCGCCATACTCGAAAATGACCGTTCACGCGCGTGCTGGCAGCCTACGCGGTCATCGCCATCTTTCCGGACAGAAACGACTCGTACGCCGACAGGTCGAAGATGCCATGGCCTGACAGGTTGAACAGGATGACCGTTGGTTCGTTTGAGGCGCGTGCCTTCAATGCGTGCTGGACCACGCTGTGGATCGCATGCGCCGACTCCGGCGCAGGAATCGTTCCTTCGCACCGGGCGAACTTCAGGGCACTCTCGAACACCTCGCCTTGCATATACGCTTCCGCCTCGATCAAACCGGCGGCGAGGAGATGGCTGACGAGCGGCGCGGAACCGTGATAGCGAAGACCGCCTGCATGCACCGGTGCCGGGACAAACCCATGCCCAAGGGTGTGCATCATCATCAGCGGCGTCGTTCCCGCGCTGTCCCCGAAGTCGTACTCCCGTGTTCCGGCCGTGAGGGTCGCACACGCGGCCGGCTCGGCCGCGATCGCCCGCAGCTTCTTCCGACTGCCGTTCAACTTGTCCTTCAAGAACGGGAAGGCCAGGCCGGCGAAATTACTTCCGCCACCATGACACGCGATGATGAGGTCGGGGTATTCACCCGCAATCTCCATCTGCTTCTTTGCTTCCTGTCCGATGATCGTCTGGTGCAGGAGCACGTGGTTGAGCACGCTGCCGAGCGCGTACTTCGTGTCGTCGCGTTTCGCGGCGTCCTCGACGGCTTCGGAGATCGCGATGCCGAGGCTGCCAGGCGAGTCGGGCGATTCAGCCAGAACCCTCCGCCCGGCCTCCGTCAGCTTCGAGGGGCTCGCCACGACGTCGGCGCCGTAGGTTTTCATCATGATGCGCCGGTACGGCTTCTGGTCGTAGCTGATCTTCACCATGTACACCATGCACTCGAGCCCCATGAGGCGGCACGCGCACGCCAGCGCGCTGCCCCACTGACCGGCCCCCGTTTCGGTCGCGAGTCGTTTCACCCCTTCCTGTTTGTTGACGTACGCCTGGACGAGCGCGGTATTCAGCTTGTGGCTGCCGACCGGGCTGACATGTTCCGACTTGTAGTAAATGTGCGCCGGCGTGTCGAGCATGGCCTCGAATGCTTTCGCTCGGAACAACGGTGTGGGACGGTACAGGCGATAGATATTCCGCACCTCGTCGGGAATCTCAATGGTCGGCGCCTGCGACATTTCCTGCGCAATCAGCTCCAGCGGGAAGATGGGCGTCAGCATCTCGGGACCGATGGGTTCGCGCGTGCCGGGGTGCAGCGGCGGCTGAAGCGGCGTCGGCAAGTCAGGGACGATGTTGTAGAAGTGGGTGGGAATCTCGGATTCCGGCAGCATGATCTTCGTGTCGGTCATCGGCGTTCCTCTCCTGCGGTGGCCAAACGGTATTCCTTGCGGTCGAGCGTGTCAACGCGGTCCTTGCGCGCGTACTAGCCGAAAATGGGCGGGCTCCTGCGCTACTATCATCGAACCGCGTTCCCGTCATCGGCCACTCACTGAGTCCAGACGCGAGCGCGCAGCATTCAACATGGGAGGACACAGTATGGCACCCAGACATCCTTCGACCCATTCCACGTGCGCAGCGATGGCGTTGGCGTTCATCGCCGCGCTGGCCCTGCTCCCGGCGGGCAGGACGCTGCAGGCCCAAGCGCAGCGCCCGCCCGGCACTGGGCCGAACGGAGAGGTGGACGGCCTGACGGCGAAGTTCGTCGACGTCAACGGCATCGCCACGCGCTATTTCGACTATGGCAAGGGCGACATTGTGGTCCTCGTCCACGGCGGCGTGGGCATGGGCATGTCGTCCACCGCCAACAACTGGTCGCGGAACATCCCCGGCCTCGCCAAGCGCTTCCGCGTGTTGGCACTGGACCGCGTGGGGCAGGGTATGACGGGCGTGCCCGCGGACGAGAAACTTGTGACCAGCCAGTACGGCATCGAGCACGTGTACCAATTCATCCGTAAGATGACCCCGGACAAGATCCACCTCGTCGGCCATTCCTCCGGCAGCAACCTGGTGTTCAGTCTCGCACTCGCGCATCCCGAGATCATCAAGACGCTCACGATCATCGCCGGCAGTCCCATCCAGCCGGGCAACGCGCCCGTCACTCCGCCGGGCACCCAGCAGAGTCCCAGCGTGCTCCAGGCAACGCTCGACAAGTGCCCGCCGGGACCGAGCCGCGAATACTCGTACTGCCGCCTGATGGCGCTGGGCTATAACTCCGAGACGTTTCCCGCCGACTACGCGGCGGCCGACGATTGGATGTCGACTCAACCCCCGGCCCTCGCCACGCAGAAGCTCCTGGATGCCCGCCGCGCCGCGCAGCAGGCCCAGGCGCGACCGCCGCAGCCGCAGGCGCAGGCCGCCGCGCGCGCCGCGAATCTCGAGAAGATCAAGAACGGGGTCCTGTCCATGCCCATCCTGATCGTTCACGGCATGCAGGACGGGCTCGCCTGGAGGACGTCGGATCCGTGGCGCAGCTTCGGCAGCGAGCTGGGCTTCATGGATGCCGTCGGGCTGGCCGGGAAGAACCCCAAGGTGTCCATGATCATCATGAACGCGGCGGGGCACTTTCCCTACCGGGAGCATCCGGAAGAGTTCAACGCGTATCTGATCACGTTCATCGACTTCTGGAGCAAGCCAGCGCCGAAGTAGTCCGCGCTCGACACACGATGATGTGCGGAAGGAGAGGCCGGCCATGAAGCGGAACCCGCGAGACAAGGGTGGTCTCACGCGCAGGGACTTTCTCAGGACAACGGCGGGCGCCGGCGCGGGCGCCGCAACAATCGGCGGGATTGGCGCGGGGGAGGCGACCGCTCAGGGGCGACCCACCCGCTGGAATCGTGAAGCCGACGTGGTCGTGATCGGGTCTGGCGCCGCCGGGCTTCCTGCAGCCATCGCAGCCAGCGAACGCGGCGCCTCGGTGATCGTGGTGGAAGCCAATTTCGACGTCGGCGGCCACGCGATCGTGAGCGGCGGCAACGTGGCGCTCGGCGGCGGCACGAGCAGGCAGAAGAAATACGGGATCGTCGATTCACCCGACCTCGTGTTCTCCGACCTCACCGACTGGTCCGTTGTCGAGCCGAACGGCTTTCCCGACTACCGCTACAACGACAAGGAAATCATCCGCGCGTTCGCCGACCACAGCGCCCCGACCTACGAGTTCCTGGTGGCGCACGGCGTGATCTTCGTGGAGAAGGCGCCCGACAACCAGGGCGCCGGTGCGGCCGGCAACTCCGCGCCGCGGGAGAACCATGCCGCGCCGATGGATTGGCCGCAGATACAGACCGGCAAGCGCGTCGCCGCGACCATCGCGAGCACCGGCTCCTCGGGCATCGGCCTGATCAGGCCGCTCGAAGCGAGCGCCCGTAAGCTCGGCGTGGAAATCCTCCTCAAGCACCGGATGACGGCCCTCGTTCGGGAACACCAGTACTCGGGAAGAGTCCTCGGCATCGCGGTCACGAGCGAAGGCAGGACGGTGAACATCCGGGCGAGGAAAGGCGTGGTCATTACCTCGGGCGGCTCGAGCGGCAACGTCAGCTTCCGCCGGATGTTCGATCCGCGGCTCACCGAGGAATACTGCGGCGTGGCGGGCGAGCCCTACAGCGTCCAGGATGCGAGCGGCGAGCTCGCCGCCATGTCGATCGGCGCGTCGCTCTGGGGCGGGTTCAACCAGACCGGGGAGTTCGGCCAGATTATCACCAAGCCGGGTCGTGTCGGCTGCCAGTACGGCTATGTCAATCTCGTGTGGGAACCGACCAGTCCCATTTTCCACTTGGCGCGCGCCGTGGGTCTCGCGGTGCGCGATTATCAGGACGTGATCCTGATCAACAAGGCGGGCACGAGGTTCTACGACGAGGCCAAGGGGCAGTTCAGCGCGAACAACTACAACGCGATCAAGAACTACGTGCCGCACAGCTGGCGCAACGCGGCGAACATGAAGTACAACCCGGCCGACTACCTCAATGCGGCGCTCGCGGGCGTTCCGGGCGACGCGGTGAACGGCGGTGGGCCTATCTGGGCCATCTTCGATTCGGAGGCGGTCACACGCGAGAACTGGACCGTGGCGCCGCCCTTCGTGGACACCGCCGCGGGATTTTTCTTCAGTGCCGGCTCGCTCGAGGAATTGGCCACACGCATCGACAACAAGTACCAGCGCACGCCCCTGCCGGCCGCGACGCTGCAGAGCACGGTGGCGCGCTACAACTCCTTCGTCGACTCGGGCAGCGACGAGGACTTCGGCAAGCCGGCGCCCAAGTACAAGATCCAGACGCCGCCGTTCTACGCGGCCTGGGCGACGCCGGTGATCCACGACACACGCACGGGCCTGCGGATCAACGCGAGCTGCGAGGTGGTGGACATGCAGGGCCATGTCATCCCTGGTTTGTTTTGCGGGGGTGAATCCGCGGGCGGCTTCAGCCTGCACGGCCTCGCGCGCTGCACGGTGCAGGGCCGTATCGCCGGCACGAACGCCGCCGCGGGAACGTGATCCGCTCCGGGACCTTCGGCGTCTCCGGTGCCGGTCAGCGAGAATTCGCTCACGCCGACGAGCGCCAACGCCGCACACGTACGCGTGCGCGCCTCTCAGCGCGAGCTTGGACAGCGGTCATCTGTCGTCCTTCCGCATGCGGACGATGCTAGACGTTTGAGTCGACTCCAAGGTCAAGCCGCGCGTATCATGCGGCGCACGCTGCGGATCTGGGACGGGAAGCTGGCGGCCTCGCCGGCAGAGCGCCGTGCGCGACTACTCGAAACGTTGCCCGCAGGCGTGGCGGCGAACGGGACAGTCGCGAGACGACATCGCACAACGCATTTGTCGGCGCTCCGATGAGGCAGGTCCTGACGTGAGACTAGGATCTCGACATCATCCGAGTGGAGGAGTGAAGGACACGATGAAATCTGTGACGCTGCTGGCCGCCTTCTCGTACGTGCTGCTGTGGCCCTCCGGCGTCATCGGCCAGAGCAAGCCGATGACGATGGAGGAGATGCACCGGTTGCATCAAGATCCGAACGCCTATGTGGCGATGCTCGACGATCCGGCGCGCGATGCCTACCAGAAGCCGCACGACGTGGTGATGGCGCTCGGATTGACCGAAGGCGAGCGCGTGGCCGACATCGGCTCGGGGAGCGGGTACTTCACCCTGCGCTTCGCGAGCCACGTCGGCAAGACGGGTGTCGTGTACGCCGTCGATGTGAGCCCCGATATGATCGTGCACCTCAACCGGCGGATTCGCGACACCGGCGTGGACAACGTGCGCACGATCCTCGCCCCGCCAGACGATCCACTGCTCCCCGATCACTCCGTGCATCTGTTCTTCATCTGCGAGACGTGGCATCACATCGAGAATCGATCGAAGTACCTGGCGCTCATGAGGCGCATGCTGGATCCCGGGGGGCAGGTGGTCGTCGTGGACTTCCAGGCCAAGCCGACGCCGGTCGGTCCGCCGCCTGAGATGAGGGTGCGCCGAGATGACGTGGTGAACGAGTTTCGGGCGGCGGGATACCGCCTTGTGCGGGAGCCGACGTTTCTTCCCTACCAGTACTTTCTGGTATTCGAGCTCGGCGCCTAAACGCCTTCGGCGGGGCGAAGGCCGAAGGCCGGCAGGGCTCGAACCTGCGACCCCCGGCTTAGAAGGCCCGTCGTCTCTCTTACGGCGGGCCTCCCGGGTGGACGGCCGCGCTCACGAATGCGTTCGCCTCGAGCGCCGTGCGCAGCACCGGCGCTACTTGGCCCTGGACCGTGACTTCCGGGGAGGTTGACGCGCCCAGCTCCAACCGTTCAATCGGCACCGGCAACGGTCATGACGCAGCCGGACGAAGTCTTTGGCGAAGGACAGGCAAGCCGTTACGGCTGTTGGCTCTTCGGCTTTTCTTCCGTCTTGTTCGGATCGAGCGGCTCTGCCTTGATCGGCACCAGCCTCTGCTTCTGCAGCATCTGGTTGACCTGCGGCAGCTGCGTCTTCACCGCTGAATCGAGCTTGTTCAGCTGCTGATCGACGCGGCCGGCCAGCATCTGGAACACGTCGTAACTCTGCTCGGTCGGCGCCGAGTCGGCCGATTCCACGACCCCCTGAATCGTCGCAACCTTGTTGTTCAACCTGATCGGGAAGTTCAGCGGGTCCTCGCCGCTCTGGTTGTTGACCTGGTAGAGCGAGGTTTCGACCGCCGTCAGATCGTCCCGCAGCTTGTCGAGCGCCTTCGCGGTCGGCCCGGTCTTGCTGTCCAGCTTACTCTCGCGATCCTTGATCTGCGGCCTGATGCCGCGAACCAGCAGCACCGCCTCGTTCGCCTGCGTCGTCTTGCGATTCACCTGCATCGCGAGGTCGAACTCCTTCTGCAGATCGGCATCGGTGACGTCGGCGAGGATGTGCGGCTCGCGCCTGATCGCAAACGACTGCGTCTCGGTCTGGCCGTCGGCGGTGACGCGCACCTGGTAGGTTCCAGGCGGCGTGACCGGACCGCGCGTGCTCGCCGCCCACATGATCAGGCCGGGGAAATCCGCCGCGCCCTTGTAGCGGAGATCCCAGTTCAGCCGGTGCATGCCGGCGCCAACCGGCGGCTTCGGGTCGCGCGGACGGAACATCTCCTCCGGAGACGGCGGGCCGGCCGGCTTCGCCGCGTCGGCGGCCGTGCCGGTGAAGCTGCGGATGACGTTCCCCTGTGAATCGAGGAAATCGATCGTGACCTTCTGCGCCGGGTTCTTCAGCATGTAATCGACGGCGAGCGCCCGGTCGAGTCCGCGCCGCGCGTCGTCCGGCTTGAACAGGTGCAGCTCGGTCGTCTGCGCACCCCACTGCCGGAGCGGAGAGATGTTGTCCATCACGTGGAAGCCGCGGCCGTGCGTCGCGATGACGAGATCCCGCTCCTCGACCTTGATGTCGTGCACCGGTGTGTCGGGGAGATTCTGCTTGAGCGACTGCCAGTTCGCGCCGTCGTCGAACGACACGTAGATGCCGTGCTCGGTGCCGAGGTAGAGCATCTTCGCGCGCCTGGTGTCTTCACGAATCGCGCGCGCGTAGTCGTTCGCGCCGATGCCGTTGACGATCTTCGTCCACGTCTGACCGTAGTCGTCGGTCCGCCAGACGTAAGGCGCCAAGTCGTCGAACTGATAGTGGTTCGCGGCGACGTACGCCGTTCCCGGCCGGTGCGGCGAGGCCTCGACGAGGCTGATGCGCGCGAAGTCGGGCATCTCCTTCGGCGTGACGTTCGTCCAGTTCTTGCCGCCATCGCGCGTCACGAACACGAATCCGTCATCGGATCCGGTCCAGATCAGGTTGCCGTCCTTCGGGGACGGCGCGATCGAGAACACCGTCGCGTAGGTTTCAACGCCGGTTTCATCGCGCGTGATCGGCCCGCCGGAATCGCCCATCGTCTTCGGATCGTGCCGCGTCAGATCGGGGCTGATCTTCGTCCAGCTCTGGCCGCCGTTGTGGGTGACCCACACGTGCTCCGAGCCCACATACAGCGCCGTCGGATCCACCGGCGAGAAGACGATCGGGAACGTCCACTGGAATCGCTCGGTGATGTCCTTCGTGGCGTAGCCCATCGGGTTGTCGGGAAACGGGTTCACCTCTTTGAGCTGGCCGGTCTTGCGGTTCAGCCGCGTGATCAAGCCGCCGTAGCTTCCCGCGTAGAGGATGTCGGGGTCCTTCGGATCCTGCGCGATGTACCCGCTCTCGCCGCCGCCGGCCGTGTAGAAGATCTGATCGGCCGTTGCCGCCCTGCCCGGGCCGCCTTCGCCGCCGCCGCCGAATCCCCCCGATACCTGGCTGCCGACGCACGCCGTCGAATTGTCCTGCTGCGCGCCGCACACGTGGTACGGCACGTCGCTCGTCGTGATGACGTGGTAGAACTGCGGCGTCGGGACGTCGAGGTCGGTCCAGGTTTCGCCGCCGTTGACCGTCACGGTCGCGCCGCCGTCATTCGACGCGATGAACCGCTTCGGGTTCGTCGGGTCGATCCACATATCGTGGTTGTCGCCATGCGGCGGGCGCAGCTGCGTCCACATCTTGCCCGCATCCGTCGTCTTCATGAAGCCGACGTTCGGCTCGTAGAAGGTGTCTTTGTCCTTCGGATCGGCGAACACGCGCGTGTAGTAGAACGCGCGCTGTCGGACGTCACGGTTCTCGCTCACCTTCTTCCACGTCGCGCCCGCATCGTCCGACATGAACGTGCCGCCATCCTCGGCCTCAATCTGCGCGTAGACGCGGTTGCTGTCGGCGCGCGAGACGTCCATGCCGATCTTGCCGAGGACGCCCTTCGGCAGCCCCGGGTTGCGGGAGATCTCAGTCCAGTGATCGCCGCCGTCGGTCGACTTGAACAGCCCGCTGCCCGGGCCGCCGCTCGACATCATGTAGGTGTTGCGGAACGCCTCCCACATCGAGGCATACAGCACGTTCGGGTTGTTCGGGTCGAACACGACCTCGATGCCGGCTGTCTTGGGATCGCGGTACAGCACCTTCTCCCAGGTTTTTCCGCCGTCCTTCGTACGGAAGATGCCGCGCTCCGCGCTCGGCGCGGCGTGATGGCCGAACGCCGCCACGAACACGATGTCGGGGTTGGTCGGGTGCACGCGGATCTTCGCGATGTTCTGCGCGTCCTTCAGCCCGATGTGCATCCAGGTCTTGCCGCCGTCGGTGGTCTTGTAGACGCCGTCGCCGGGCGCGATGTTGCCGCGGATCTCGCTCTCGCCCGTGCCGATGTAAACGATGTCAGGGTTCGACGGTGCGACGGCGACCGCGCCGACCGACGAGCTTGTGAGCTGATTGTCCGTGACCGGCCGCCACGTCGCACCGCCGTCGGTCGACTTCCACAAGCCGCCGCCAGTGGCGCCGAAGTAGTACTCGAGCGGACGCTGCACGCTGCCCGCGACGGCGATCGATCGCCCGCCGCGCTGCGGCCCGATACTACGCCAGCGCAGCGCACCGAACGGCCCGGCGCTTTCGCTGACCGTCGTGCCGCCGCCGCGCCGCTGGGCGACGACGGTCGGATCGAGCGCGAGCGTGCCGGCAATACCGGCAGCGATCACCGCCAGAAGGAATCCGGGTGTGCGGCGTGTCATAGACACTTACTCCACTGAAAAGGCTTGTTGAAGAGGAGATCAGAGGATTCTACCACCAATTATCTGGCCCCATGTCGCTCGTTCCCATGGAATGTCAAACGGAGGAGCCCGCCTAGCTCTGGTGGTTCCGTTCCCGGTGGCAGTGGGCGACGAACGCGGCACTCTCAATGTCATTGACAGCTTTCGAGCGGTATGCCATAAGTCGCCGCATGCGATTCACTGTTGCCGGCATCGGATCGATCGTCCTCGCGTGCATCCTCGCCTCGCCCGCGCACGCGCAGGAGACACCCACCGAGCGGGAAGCCGCGCGCGCGATGCTCGATAGGATGGCAGCGCTCGAGCAATCGCTCGACGTGCCGGGACTCGTCGCGCGTCTCACGGGCCCCAACGCCGAGCGCGATCGAGTCGTGGCGCGCGCAAAAGAATTGATGGACAAGGAACTGCTCGCGATGGCCGACGATATCGCAACCCATCCGGAAATCGGCTTTCAGGAAAAGCGATCGATCCAGAAGCTGACCGACTATCTCAAGCAGCACGACTTCGACGTGCAGATCGGCGTCGCCGGGCTCGACACCGCGTTCGTGGCGAAATACAGACGCAACAACGGCGCGCCGACCCTCGGCATCATCCTCGAGTACGACGCGCTGCGCGGCACGAAGGGCGCCTTTCACGGCGATCAGCACAGTGCGCAGGGGCCGGTCGGGATCGCCGCCGCCGTGGCGCTCGCCGAGTTTCTGACGCGCACGCACACCGCCGGCAGCGTCGTCGTCTACGGGACGCCCGGCGAGGAGATGATGCCTCCGAACGCGAAGACCGTGATGCACGAGGCCGGCGTGTTCAAGGGCGCCGACGTGATCGTGAGAAGTCACTCGTCGAGCACCACGGCGAGGCCGGCGGCCGGATTTGGCACCTGCTGCATGAACATCGACGGCGTGAAGTACACGTTCAGCGGCGCGCCGGCGCACCAGTTGACGTCGTGGAACGGCCGCAACGCGCTCGAAGGCGTCATCCATCTGTTCGAGAACATCGACAGCGTGCGCAGCTCGATTCGGCCGGAGGCGCGGATTCAGGGCGTGATCACCGAAGGCGGCGCGGCGCCCAACGTCACCCCCGATCGCACCGCGGCCGACTTCTACATCCGCTATCCCGACGAGGTGTACCTTGAGCAGGTCACCGAGTTCGTGGACAACGCGGCGAAGGCCGCGGCGCTCTCGACTGGCACGAAGGTCAAGATCGATCACTACGGAAAGGCCCGCGACGGGATCGGCAGCGCGACGCTCGCCGAGGTCGGCTTCGCGTATATGAAGAAGTTCGGCGCCACCAACGCGCAGGCCGTGCCCGGCAAGCCGCAGGGATATGAGGAGACGGGCAGCGTGTCGCGCGACATCCCCGGCCTCGGCTTCCAGGCGCAATCCTCGACGGCACCGAACCACACCTACGAGATGGACGCCGAGAATCTCACCGCGATCGGCCACACGGGGTTTACGATTGACGCCGAAGCGATGACGGCGCTGCTCGTTGATTTTGCCACGCACGCCGACTACCGCGCAGCGGTGAAGAAGGAATTCGACGGGATCAAGGTGCTCTTTGGCGAGTATCAAACGGCGCTCAAGCAGGTCTATACCGTTCCCGCCGTGTCGGATCCGAAGTAGCCAGACAACGCGCAGTCAGTGACACGCTCAGGCAGGACAGGCAGGAACGCCGGGACCTAGCGCAGGCGGCGCCACTCCCGTTCGGCCCGCGCGCGCGTGGCCGGGTAACGGAGCGCGACCTCCAGCGCACGCCGCGCACCGTCGCGATCGCCGCTGTCCGCCAGCGCCATCCCGAGATACAAGTACGGTTCCGGAGAAAATTCCGACGCCGACACCTGATCGAGCGCGGCGGTCGCGCGCCGATACTGCTCGATCGCCAGGGCGAGCTGATGCCGGTCGAAATACAGGTTGCCGAGGTTCACCTGCGCTTCCACCTTGCGCGGGAGGTACTGAATCGCGGCCTCGTACGCGCGCACCGCGTCATCGTCCTGACCTTGCGCCTTGAGCGCATTGGCGAGGTTGTACCACGCGTTCCCCGAGTTGGGACGGATCGCCAGGGCCTGGCGATAGTGCGCGATGGCCTCGTCTGTGCGGCCGGCGGCGCGCAGGGCCTGGCCGTAGTTGAGGTGGGCGACATATCCGGGGTGCCCCGAATCGAGCGCGTGGGCCCACAGCCCGATCGAGTCGTGCCATGCGGTGGCCTGCCGCCAGGTGAGCACGGCCGATGCCACCAGGAACGCGCCGAGAGCCAGTCGCGCGGCGCGGATCACGAGGGGCGATCGGAGCGCGAGCAAACCGCCGGCCAGAAGAGCACTGAACGCGAGGCAGCTGAGATAGGAGTAGCGGTCCGCCACAAGCTGCGGGCCGCTTTGCGCGAACCCGAGCACCGGTGCAACGGTTGCCGCGTAGGCGATCAGCGCCACCGTGACCGGCGCGATCTTCCGCGCGAACCAGACCGTCACGACGGTAGCGGCGGCGACGACACAGGCACAGACGATGTACGACGCGGGCACGGCGGCGAGCGGTGGCGGCAATTCGTACAGTGCGGCGAGCCCGCTCGGCCACAGCGTCTTGAGCGGGTAGAAACAGAGACCGTACGCCGCCTGCAGCATCCTCGCGTGGATGCTCCACTGCGCGGTCGACAGCATGGTGTCGGGCGCCGCATGCTGCGCGGTCCACGCGAGCGCGCCCGCGCCGACGCCGAGCAAGGCGAACGGCATCTTCTGCAGCCAGACCGGACGGTAGCGCGGATCGGTCAGGGCCGTTCGGCTGAGCGGGATGCGGTCGAGTGGATACCAGTCGAGCGCGACGAGCGTGACGAAGAACGTCATGCCCCAGGCCTTCGCCAGCAACGACAGCGCCAGACTCACACACGACACGAGGTACCAGGCCAGCGAGCGTAGCTGGACGCGTCCGACATCGACGCTGCGAATGTACGCGAACAGCGCCAACAGCCAGAAGACGAGGCTGATCGGATCGCGCCGCTCGGCAATCCACGCCACCGATTCGACCCGCAGCGGATGAATGGACCAGAAGAGGGCGCCGAGCGCGGCGGACGCTCGCACGAGGGCGCCGCTCGCCGACGCCGTGGCCGATACGCGTGTCAGCAGCTCGACGAGCAGGAAGTACAGAAGCAGTGCGCCCGCCGTATGCCACAGCAGGCTGTCAAGGTGGTAGGCGAGCGGACTGGTGCCCGCGATGGCGTGGTCGACGGCGAGCGACATCCATGAGAGCGGCTGGTAGTGTCCCATGTAAGTGGTCGACCACATCCACTCGAGCGACGAAATCCATGGGAGCCGTAGATAGGGATTGTGGAGCACGAGCCGGTCATCGTCGTAGTTGACGAATCCCGCGGCGAGCACGGGCAGGAATGCGACGAATGTCAGCGTCGCCACGGTGACCGGGAAGAGCCACGCGAGCGGCGAGTGCGTGCGCGATGGCGGCACTCGGGAAGGAGATCGACGGGATGACACGCGGATGACGACGCGATTGTACTATCCGCGTCGAATGGGGAGGGTGGCCGCGAATGTTCGATTCTTTACAAGTCCCCTTGTTTCTGCGAATATCTGTCTCCATTCAAAGTTAGACTGTTAGACTCTTCCCGCTGCGGAGGCCGGAAGAGTTGTTGTCCGTAGGAGGGCCAGCATGATTTCCAGTAGAACAGGCGCGTTCGTGGCGGCTCTCGCGCTGTCGTTCGGCGTCGCGACTGCCAGCGCACAGATCAATCCGGCACACATCACCGGCACCGTGAAGGACGCCCAGGGGGCGGTTCTGCCCGGTGTCACCGTCACGGCGGCATCGCCCGCGATGCTCGGCAAGCAGACGGTCGTTACGGAGGCGAACGGCGACTATCGGTTCCCGAACCTCTCCGCAGGCACGTACGCCCTGACGTTCGAACTGCAGGCGTTCAAGACATTCAGGCGCGAGAACATCGTCCTGTCGATGGGCCAGACACTGAGCATCGACGCCACGCTGCAGATCGCGACGTTGCAGGAGACCGTGACGGTCGTCAGCGAAGCGCCGGTGGTGGACACGCAATCCACCTCGGTCGGCTACGTGCAGACGACCGCGCAGTTGATTGGCGTGCCGAGCTCGACCGACCTCTGGGGTGCGCTCACTCAGACCCCCGGCATCCGCATGGGCGGTGTCGACGTGGGCGGCAGCCACAAGAGCCAGCAGTCGAACTACGAGGCGTATGGCGTGCGGAACCAGGCGCGCGTCGTCAACGACGGCGTGGACACGACCGAAGGAAGCGGCGGCGCCGGCTTCTATCAGGACTACTTCGCGCAGAACGAGGTGGCGGTCAGCGCCGCAGGCGGCGACGTGACGATGAACACGCCGGGCGCGGCCATCGTCGCCTCGGTCAAGAGCGGCGGGAACAGGTTCTCGGGGTTGGAGAACCTCGCCTACGAGCCGGGCAAGTGGGTCGGCAACAACATCGACAGTGCGACCACGGCACGCGGGTTCACCGGCCAGCCGAACCTCCAGTTCTGGGAAACCCACCTCGACCTGGGCGGGCCGATCATGGTCGAAAAGGCGTGGTTCTACGCGTCGTACAACCACTTCAAGATCAACAAGGCGATCTCGGGCGTCAACCAGGCGGTCGCGACCGACCTCGGCCTCTTCAACAACTTCACGACGAAGGAAACCTACAAGCTGAGCAGCAAGGACACACTGCTTGGCTACTATCAGTTCGGCCGCAAGGAGAAGCCGCTCCGCGGCCTCTCGGCGACGACGCCGCCCGAGTCGGCGCTGGCGCAGAACAGCCCGAGCTGGGTGTACAACGGACGCTGGCAGCGCACCTGGTCGAACCGGTTGTTCTCGGAGCTCAACGTCGGCAACTTCGGCTACGACTGGCCGATGGCGCCGAACGTCGCCTACACGACGCGTCCGCCGCATCACGACAACGGCAACGGTGTCGACTCGGGTGCCGGCTGGGTCAACGCCGGCGTGTGCAGTCCCGGGTGCGGTCCGGGCGAGATCGCGCGCTCGAAGCCGCAGGCCTTCTTCAACACGACCTACTATCTGCCATCATCGGCGGGCAGCCACGATCTGAAGTTCGGATTCGAGTTCCTCAACGACCGGTCGCTGAGCGTCGGGAACGGGGCGTCGGGTCCGATTCTGTATCTCGACCAGAACGGCGCGCCGAACACGGTGCGCATCACCGACTTCGGCGACCCGAGCGCGTTCGGCACCGGCTGGACGCAATCGGCCAACTACGACCGCCGTTTGGCCGGCTACGTCCAGGACCGCTTCGCGTCGACCAAGCACGTGACGCTGACGCTCGGCCTTCGCTACGACTACCAGCGGCCGTACTACGCCAACTCCATCCGCAATCCGCTGATTACCTCCGTCTGGGCGCCGACGACGATTCCCGGCGCGTCGCTCATCACCCGAAACACGTTTGCGCCGCGCGTCGGCGTGAGCTGGGATCCGAAGGGCGACAGCAAGTCGGTGGTCAAAGCTTTCTGGGGACGTTTCTACTACAACTTCGCCGACGTGCTGGGGGCAGCGAATCCGGGCAGCCCGAACTACAAGGAGTTCCGCTGGGCCGATCTGAACGGCAACGGCATCTGGGACGGCCCGCAGGAGTTCCTGTCGTCCATCCCGACCGCGTCGGCGGGCGGAGCGACGACGACGGTCGATCCCAACCTGAAACTGCCGTACGCCGACGAGATCGAAGCGTCGTTCGACCGACAGTTCTGGGGCGAGGCGTCGGCGCGCGTCGCTTACGTCCGCAAGATGGTGCGGAGCGACTTCGCCAACCTCAACGTCGCGCGCATCGGTCAGTACACTGTGCCGGTGACAGTGCCGGTGACCATGCGATCGTTCGACGGCGGCGTCGCGGGGGTGCAGAACTTCACGGTGAACGACATCCCGGCGCCCATCACGCCGCGCAACGTGATCATGAATATCCCCGATTCCTTGGGTGGCGGCGACTACACCTACAACACATTCCAAGCCGCGTTGACGAAGCGGTTCGCGAGGGGCCTGTTCCTGAACGCCAGCTTCGACTACCAGTTGCGCGACGACCTGCGCGGTGGTGGATTCGGCGGAACATTCACCAACGGCACCACCGATCCGCTGAACTCGGATCCGATCGGCGTCGGGCCGTTCCTGAACGCCAACCCGAGCGTGTCGAACCGGCAGCAGACGAAGACCTGGGCCGCCCACCTGCAGGCGCGCTACGTCTTCAAGTACGACATCGGTGCGGCCGTCAACTACAGCGCCCAGAGTGGCTGGCCGTATGCGCGCGCCATCTCCGTCACGCTTCCGAACGCCGGCTCGACGACGTTCTTCGCCGAGAACATCTCGAACAACCGGTCTGACACGATTCAACTGATGGCGCTGCGCGTCGACAAAGCGATCAAGGTCCAGGCGGTGAAGTTCACGATCATGCTCGACCTGTTCAACGTGCTGGATACGAACGCCGTCACCAATTTCAACCTGCTGAACGGCGCAAACTACAACAAGATTACTGCCACGGTCGATCCGCGGACGGCGCAATTCGGCGTGCGCATCGAATTCTGATCTCCTGACGAGTTGGCCCCTCCGGGCCGTATAATTTGGCCGGCGTGCTTTTGGCACGCCGGCCTTTTTTTGTCGTGGCGCATACCAAACACAAGCGGCCGCCCGCCCTCCCGCGCCCGCGCGTCGAGCGGACGCCGACGCGTCCCCTCGTTGCGGTCGTGTTCGTCGCCACCGTTGTCGCGGCGACGCTCGAACGATGGTGGTTCGGACGCGCGTGGAACGAGGCCGGATCGCTCTGGAGCGCGTTCTACTACGGCGATGCGCCGCGTTTGGTGGACTACGCCGTCGCGATCCTGCAGGGCAGGAGTTTCGACAACGGCATCCCGTTTCATCCGCCGGGATGGCCGCTGGTGCTCGCCGGATTCCTTAAGGTCACGGGCGCCGAGAAGGGCGCAGACGTGGTCGTGCCGATTGCGGCGGTGAAGCTCTTCATCGCGAGTCTCAGTGGTCTGACCGTGGGGTGCGCCGCGCTGCTGGCCGGCGAGATGGTCGGCCTCGAGGCGATGCTCGCCGTCGCCCTCCTCGGCACCTTCCACTTCGGGCACATCGTGGAGGGGACCGTTGCCAATTCGGAAGCGCTCTACGGGCTGCTCCTGGTCCTCGCCCTGTGGACGGCGTGGCGATGGCTCCGGCACGAGAGCGGCCACCGGATCCTGTGGGCCGCGCTGGCGGGAGCGATTGGCGGCTGTGCGTTGCTCGTACGGGCCGAGTTCCTGGCGTGCGCGGTCGTGCTCGTCGTGATGGCGTGGTGGATCGACGGCGCTCGCCTGAAAGGCTCGCGCTACGGAACCGCGGCGTTTGTTCTCGCCTGCGGCGTCGTCCTGGCCCCGACGACGATCTGGCATTGGCGGACGCTGTCGGCCTTCAACGCCTCGCACGTCGGCCGCGTCGCCGGCCCGCTGCCACGCTTCGCGCCGGTCACGTCGTACGGGCCCTTCAACTTCGCCATCGCGAACCACGAATTCGCCGACGGCGGACCGAATCGTGATCACCCCCTTCTCGACCAGTGCAGCCAGGCGATCGACTCGCGCCTGTCGAGCGGCGAACTGGATCTCTCGTGCCCCGCCGTGTACGACCTGTACGTCCACGGGTATGCGATCGGCGCGCGGTGGCTGTTGACGGACCCCGCGGCGGCGCTGACGCTGCTGACGTCGAAGGTGGAGATGATGGCCGGGTTCCTGTCCCATGGCTATCTGATCGATGATGTCGGTCCGGACGTCGACGGGACGAGGCGGCGCGTGGATCTCGTCGATCCGCAGCGCTGGTGGCTCCTTCCCATTCATCTGGCGTTGCTGGCTGGTGGCTTCGCCGTGCTGCGGCGTCAATCGGTCGCGCTTGCCGTCCTCGCTTCCGCGCTGGCCGCGCTCGTCGGATCGACCGTGCTGTTCTACGGCTACGTGCGGCTCGGCGTGGCGTATCTCCCAGTGATCTGGGTCTTCCAGGGCGCCGCCCTGAGCGCGGCGGTTCGAGGCGTGGCCAGACGGCAGGGTGACCGGCGGCTCGCCGCTGCCGCCGGCGCCATCGGCCTGCTGCTGCTCGCCTACGATGGGGCGCACGTCCGCACTCCGCGACCGCTGGCGTTGGACGGCAAACGCACTCCGACAGGCGCGCTGAATCAGGACGAGACGCTCGAAATCAGGCGTCCAGCCGGCTCTTAGTCCGTCCGAGTCAGCCGAACAGGCGCTGCCGGCATGCCGCGCGCACGCCGGCAGCGTTGCCTCTGAATCGCGTCAGGTGATCGACGCCAGCTCGTAGAGGTACTCGACATGCGAGAGCACGGCTCCGTCGATTCCCTGGATCTTCGGATTCGTCGAGTTAATCACGTAGTACTCGTCGGGCGCGTGGGCTCCATTGCCGTGGCCGAGGCCAAACTGGACGGCGGGCAGCCTGAGCGGATCGCCGGTGAAGACGTACCCCGGCCAGGAGCCGGCGGTGCGCGGCCACAGAATCGGATCGATGCCCGCACGACGATAGACCGAGGTCTCCGCGCGGACGACAACGGAGTTGGCTGGCGTGCTGGTGGGATCGTAGCCACCAGTCATGTTCACTTCGATGTCACCGAAACCGTGCTTGGCCAGGTGCGCCTTCAGCGCCGCGAGCGAGCCCTTCGCCGTCATGTCCGGCACGAGCCGCATGTCGATCTTCGCGACCGCCCGGTGCGGCAGAATCGTCTTGCCGCCCGGCCCGGTGTACCCGGCCACGAGCCCTTCGATGTTCACGGTGGGCTTCGAGACGAGGAGTTCCAGCGACTCGAGATAGCTCACATCGTGCACCCATCGCTGGACGCCGAGCTGCTGCTTCGTCATCGCCTCGCTCTGCCGCTGCGACGCTTCGTGCACCATCTCCTTTTCGGTCGCCGAGATCGGCCGCGCCGTGTCCGCGTACCCTTCAATGGCGGGCGTGTGGCCATCAGGCCCGACCAACGTGTTCAACGCCTGGACGAGGTGCCACGCCGGGCTCTCCACGCGCGCTTCGTTGCTGGAGTGAAGGTCCAGCTTCGGACCGCGGCCCCAGCGCTCGCCGGTCGACACGAGTTCGAGTTCCACGACGCCCTTGGCGCCGAGGCTCATCGTCACGGTGCCATCGAGCGCCTGCGACGCTGAGGGCACCAGCACGCCGATGCACTTGCGCAGCGCGGCCAGGACCTCTGGGCGCTGCACGACCTGCGGAAAGTGCGGCGAACCGATTTCCTCTTCGCTCTCCCCCACGAACACCAGGTTCACGGGCAGCTTGCGCCCCGCGCCACGAAGTGCGTGGATCGCGGCAAGAAATGCCCATTGCGGTCCCTTCGAGTTGGTGGCGCCGCGGCCGATCACGACCTTGCCGAGTCCCGGCTTGTCGACCAGGGCGGCATCCCACGGCGGCGACGACCATTCGGACGGATCCACCTGCTTGACGTCGTACATGAAGTACACGCCGAGAGTCTTGGGCGCCCCCGCGTCGAGCGTGGCGAAGACCCCAGGATGACGATCGGTGGGGATCTTCGTGACCTGCGCGAATCCTGCGTCGCGCAGCAGCCCCATCATCAGGTCGCAGCCCTCCGCGATGCCCCGATCTTCTGCCGCGATGGTGGGCTGGTGGATCCACTCCTGGAGCCGGTGGACAAACTCGTCATGATGCTTCGCGATCTCGGCTTGGATCGCCTTGACATCGGGGACGTCGGCCCCACTCGCCCGCCGCGTGAAGGCGAGCGCGGCCGCTCCCGCGGCGCCCTGGAGGAACACACGCCGATCGATCCTGCTCCAACTCTGATCGTGGAACGAAGACATGGGCCAGCTCCTTTTCAGTTGGTTCACACCTGAGGCGGATGAGTATCGTCCCCGCGGAGGCGGCGGTCAAGCAATGGGACATTACGGGCGCAACTCGTCACCTACGGATTATCATGGCACTGATCATGTCCCGGGGGCGCTTCTCCGTTGTCACTGTCGCTCTTCTGCTGACACTCGTCTGGTCGGCACGTACCCGCACGCAGCCCGGTCGACTGGCCACCGTCCCGCCGGCAGCAGGCCCCACGTTTGTCGGGGCGCAAGCCTGCGCGTCGTGTCATCGCGAGAAGTACGACACCTGGAAGAACGGCCGGCACAGCAAGATGCTGCAGCCCGCGACGGCGGCGAGCGTCGAAGGCGATTTCGCGGTCAAAAACGTCACCCTGCACGGAAGCCCGTATCGGCTGCGGGTCGCGAATGGGCAGTACTTCATCACCGAGTCGTACCTCACGGGCAAGGAGCAGGAGCACCGCGTCGAGTACACGCTGGGCAGCCGCCGCATCCAACACTACCTGACGACCATCGAGAACGGCCGGATGATCATTCTGCCGCCGAGTTGGGACGTGCAGCGGCATCAGTGGTTCGACAACATGGAGATTGTCCGGCCGGACGAAGACGACCAGAAGCCCGTGCAGCAATGGAACAAGAACTGCTTCGGGTGCCACGTCAGCGGGCAGGAGAACCATTACGACCCGGCGACGCAGACCTATGCGACTCGCTGGACGGATTTCGGTACATCGTGCGAGCGCTGCCACGGCCCCGGGAGCGTTCATGTTCAGACGTACACGGCCACGAAGGCCCCCGCGGCTGTCACGGACCGCGCGATCGTCCGGCCGACGCGGCTCGATCCGAACACGAGCAGCATGGTGTGCGCGCAATGCCACACGCTGCGCGACACCATCGCCCCCGGTTTCACAGCTGGCGCGAATTATTACGACTACTTCCTGCCGTTGCTCGAATACGGACTGCGGAAGAAACAGGATCCCACGTACTGGGTCGACGGCCGTCCGCGCCGGTTCTCGAACGACGCGATTGGGCTCTGGCAAAGCCAGTGCTTCCTGCGTGGTGGTGTGACGTGCACGAACTGTCACCGCGATCCCCACCAGCCCGACATCGACAGGAACGCACAGCTGGCGTCAAGCAACAACGTGCTCTGCACGCGCTGCCACCAGGAAGTCGGCGCGGGGCTGACGGCGCACACCCGCCATCGCGCTGACAGCGCCGGCAGCTCGTGCGTCGAATGCCACATGCCGAAGACCGTGATGGCCATCAAGTCGACGATGCGCGATCACACAATCAGCGTGCCGGCCCCGGAGAACACCGTCGCATTCGGCATCCCCAACGCCTGTACCGAGTGCCACAAGGACAAGAAGGCAGCCTGGGCTGTTGAGACGCTCAAGCAGTGGTGGCCGCAGGGGCGCCGTGCGAAGCTGGTTGATCGGGCCCAGACGTTCACCGCGGCCCGCGCCGGTCGACCCGAGGCGCTGGATCGATTGATCGCGATTGCCGCCGACGACACACAAGGTCCGCTCATCCAGGCCAATGCGGCGGGGTATCTTGGCAGCTACCCGGATCAACGCGCGGTGGCCGCCCTTCTCGCCGCCGCGAAGGCTGGTCACCCGGCGATTCGCGCGGCGGCTATCTCGAGCCTGGGACGACTGGACATAGCCGCTTCCCGGGCGACCCTTGTCGCCGCGCTGGATGACCCGCGGCGCGCGGTGCGCATCCCGGCGTTCATCGCGTTGTTCAACCGTGGCGGGGGGCCGTTAAGCCCGGCAGAAGACGTGAGCGTTCGGCGTGTGAGCGCAGAGTTCGCGGCGCGGGCGCGTCTGGACCAGGACGACGCGGACACTCAGGGCGACCTCGGGTTGGCCAAGCTGATCCTGGGAGAGTTCGACCTCGCCGCAGAAGCGCTGCAGATCAGCATCGGACTAAAGCCGGATCGGCCGTCCTCGAAGTTCTTGCTGGCCCTAGCGCGCATTGGCCAGCGGCGCGTCGACGAGGCGCGCGCCTTGTTGCTGCAGGTGGCGCCGTCCGATCCATCGTACCGGGCGGCGCAAGAGCGCCTGAAGCAACTCGAATCGCGACGGTGAGGCCTGTCCTTCACCCCGCTAACGCCGCATCAGCAGCCGATCGATCAGGGTCGTGATTCTAGCGCGCCGCCGAAGCGGGGTGCTTGACCACCTGGCCGGCCTTGACGACGGCCCGCACGCGCTGGACCGCGGTGATGTCGGTCAGCGGATTCCCCTCGAGCGCGATGAGCGTCCCCTCCTTGCCGATCGCGATCGCGCCGAGCGCGTCGAGGCCGAGGAGCGCCGCGCTGTTGGTCGTCGCGGTGACGAGCGCCTGCTGCGGCGTCATCCCGTACTTCACGTCGGTGACGAGCTCGCTCGGCAGCCCGGCCGGCCGATCCGGCTGGTAGAAGTCGTCCGAGCCGGCCGCCATCGTCACGCCAGAGGCGAGTGCCAGTTTGAAGCTGGCGAAGTGCTTTGCCGCCAGCTCCTTGCCCTTGCGGATCATGTGCTCGGGGAAGCGCGCGTCGGTCATCCGGACGATGCTGTCCACGATGTTGACGGTCGGCACGAGGTAGATGTGGTGCGCCTTCATGAAGTCGATCGCGTCCTGGTTCAGATCCGATCCGTGCTCGATCGAATCGACGCCGGCGTACAGCGCATCGAGGATCGTCTTCAGATTTTCGGCGTGCGCGGCCACTTTAAGGCCGGCCATGTGCGCCTGCTCGACGATCACCTTCATCTCCTCGGACGACACCTGCTCGGCGGTCGGCGAGTCGAGCGGCGATGCCACGCCGCCCGACGCGAGGATCTTGATCACGCGCGCCCCGTACTTGATCTGCAGGTGCACGGCCTTCTCCGCGTCGTCGGGCGAGTTGATGAAGCCGTTCATCGGCGTGTAGTAGTCGGCGAGCGGCAGGCTCGGCGGCAGCGGGATGAAGTCGCCGTGGCCGCCGGGCGTCGAGATCGCGTGAGCGGCGGGGACGATGTGCGGACCGGGAATCGTGCCTTCGTCGATCGCCGCCGCGATCGCCACGTCGACGAACCCCTGGCCGCCGACCGTCCGCATGCCGACGACGCCAGACTCGAGAGCGAAGGCGACGGCCTTCGACGCGCGCAGTGTGGCCAGCGGATCCGACACCGTCTGGCTGGTGAGCGGACCGGTCCAGAGATGCGCGTGCGCGTCCACGAGGCCTGGCATGACGGTGTACGCCCGGAGGTCCAGCTCCTCGGCGCCCGGGGGGATTGCGAGGCCGGCGCCGACGCCGGTGATGGTTCCGTCGGTGATGACGATCGTCGCATCGTGCAGCGGCGGCCGGGCGGCGTCGGTGATAAGCGTACCGCAGCGGACGGCGAGCACGTGCGGCGCGCCTGAGGCCGCCGCGGGCAGAACGAGGAGCGCGACGGACAGCAGAGCGACGAGGCGTCGGGGCATGGGAGGTTCTCCGGAAAACTCAGCCGCCATTGTATGCGGAAGCTGTCCTTCGCCAAAACGTCATCCAAGATGAATTCCGCATGATTTCAACAAGATCGATCATGGCAATGCGTGGT
>JADGOC010000175.1 GCA_017883165.1 Acidobacteriota bacterium | reverse complement strand
CTTGGCGAGCGCCAGCTCGCGTCCGGGAATTTTGACGACGAGCGGCACGAAGTACTCGGCGCGGTTGATCTGGAAGTAGTCGATCTCCATCGCGATGGTTAGCTCAGTGATCGGGTCGGGGAGCATGAGCGCGTCTTCGAGCTGGCGCTCCTTGTCGGCGGCGGTGAACTTGGCGAAGGTTTTGCCTGCGAAATATCCCTGGCGGTAATCGAGCTTGGCCTCGGCGTCGTTGAGCGCGACCTTGATACGACGGAACTTTCCATCCTGTGCCTTGTTCGAGGCGTAGTAGCCGATCACGTAGTAGCTCGACACGGACTGCTCGGCCTGGACGATGCCGCGCTCGAGGTCGTTGGTGTCCAGCAGCGCCTTGCCGCCGGTGTCGGCGGCAAGCGAGTAGAGCGTGTCCTGCGAGCGCTGGAAGTTGGTGGTCAGCGACGTCATGGCGACGCCCGAGTACATCGCAGCGCTGCCCGGCGAGCCCTGCGTCGCGTCGCCTAGCGGCGGCAGTGCCACTAGCCCACGCGCGTCTATCGGCCAGAACGCGACGCCGGCGCGGATCGCCGCATTGACCGTCGCGCGCAACTGCGCCTGATTGTTTAGGCCGTTCAGCCTCAGCCCGGAAGCGAAATAGACCAGCGCCTTCTTCTCGCTGAGCTGCGCGAGCATCTGTGCGGCGGTCTGGAGCGCGGAGAGCTGGCGGTCGGTGTTGAAGATGTTGAACTCGCTGTCGTCCTGCCCGAAGGCGGCGCCGGGGTCGGCAGCCTCGTCAGTGGATCGGCCGAAGCCCTGACCTTCGCCGACGATCAGCGTCTGCACGATGCTCATCAGGCGGTTGCGGTCGGCAGTGAAGTCCTCGAGCACCTCGACTGATCCGCCGGAGTAGCGCAGGATGGCGACCATATCCTGCGCCGTCATCTGGGTGCGGATGAACTTCAGCGCGGCGCTGAGGGCTCGGATCTGGTCAGACTCCGGCATGGCGGTCATGTCGAAGTACAGGGCGAGCAGGCGGCGGTCCTTATAGCGCGTGTCGCCGGGCGTTCCGCCGGAGATGCGCGTACGTCCGAGCTTGTCGTAGACGCGGACGTGCTCGGACTCGGTCGAAGGCGCGGGCGGCGCGACGTCGGAGAGGCGCTGGTATTCGAAGATCTTGATTGCCTGCGGCACGCCGTCTTCGGTGATGGTGAAGTCCTTTGCGGTGAGGCCTTCGATCGGCTTGCCCGACTTGTCGGTGACGGCGACGGTTTCTACCACGAGCAGTGCACCCGACTTGAAAATGGGCGTGGAGTCGGCGCCGCTCTGCGGCCTGTTTTCGCCGATGTGCTGCGCGGCGGCGGCGAGGGAGTAGAGGACGAGAGCCATGAACGCGCGTCGCATCGGTTAGAACCTCACTCGCAGCGTGGTTTGCAGCGTCCGCATGGTATTGGCGGCGGCCGGCACTCCGAACTGCGAGCTGGCGATGTTGGTGTTCCAGTTGCGATAAGAGACGCGGTTGAGCGCGTTGTTCGCGTCCACGCGAAGGTCGAGGCTGTAGCGGCCCTTCAGCTTGAAGGTGCGCGCCAGCGACGCGCTGAGCATGAATTGGCTGGGGCCGGGGATAGAGCCGCGCCTAGCGTCGCCGAAGCGTCCGGCGGCGGGAGGAGTGAACGCCGCTGGATTCAGGAAAAGTCCCGCGGAAGCGGCCGTGATGTCGGCGCCGGTGTAGTCAGGACGCAGGCTGCCGGTGAAGGCGGTGCCGGGCACAGGGACGAGGTATAGCGGCGTCTGCGGCGTGCCGCTGGCGGCGGAGAGCTGCGTCGAGACGGTCCAGTCGCTAAAGAGCGCACCGGTCTTGCCTGTCATCAGCCCACCGCCGCCGAGTCCCATGCCAGTGGTGTATTGCATCTGCGCGGAGAGGACGTGGCGCTGATCGAAGCTGGAGAGCCCGCGCTCGGCACGCAGGTTGCGCCAGTCCTGCGCGATGGCGAGGCTCGGGATTCCTGGCGGAGTCGAGGACGACGAGTTCGCAGCCGGATTCTGATTGCCGCCGCCGGGGCCGCCGAGCGCAGCCGCGTCGTCGGTGGACTTGGAAAACGTGTACGTCAGCGATCCGGCGAGGCCGCTGCGCAGGCGACGCCGCAACTGCAACTGTGCGGCTTCGCGCGTCGAGTTGCCGCCCGACGAGAGGTAAACGAAGCCGAGCGGGCACGCCGGGCATGGATTCGCCGCGCCGACGGGGAAGGTGTTGGGCAGCGATGCCTGCACGGCGTGCGTACCCTTGATGCCGGAATAGGTGGCGGTCATCTGGAATGCCGCAGGCAGGTTCTGCTGGACGGAAAGGTTCCAGTTCTGCGCGTTCCCAACGCGGAACTTGGGATCGATCGCGTAAGTGTTCTTCGACAGCGACGTCGGCGCGGTGAAGCCTCCGGCCATTGTCAAGGCATTGGCGGCGGTGCCTTGCAGACTGAGGGTACGCGAGAGCGGTGGCTGCTGCGCCATGGCAAGCGCGATCGTCTGGTAGACGGAAGTGTCTTCGTAGATGCCATAGCCGGCGCGCACGACCATCGAGTGTCCGGCGAACGGATGCCACGCGATGCCGATGCGCGGCTGGACGCCGAGCTTGTCGGGCCGCACGAGGGAGTCGGGATACTGCTTGCCGGTGATCGCTCCCGCGGGACTCGAGGCGACGACGGGCGCGGCGGCGGTGAAGCCGGGAGCGATGTCGAGGTTCACGAGCCGGTCGTGCAGCTCGGTGAAGGGCGCTGCGTACCCCCAGCGAAGGCCCACGTTGAGGGTCAGCGAGGAGCGCAAACGGAAGTCGTCGGCGAAGTACGCGTCGTAAAGCGACTGGCGGAAGTATTTGTCGGGATTGCCAAAGGCGATGGACAGCGCGGTCGGCGTGCCGAGGAGGAAGTCCGCGAAGTCGGAACCGGTCGCGGCGCCGGTGAAGGTGAATGAGCCGCGCGGGTCCTGTTGCGACAGGTAGTTGAATTCGCGGCGGCGGAAGTCACCGCCGAAGGCCATGTTGTGCTTGCCGCGAAGCCAACTCATCGAGTACGCGAGGCCGTTGGTCTGGTTGCGGTTGAACGAGCTCTGCTGGTCGGAGAGCGAGGCGATACCGCTGGTAAAGGTCAGCGCAGGCGGTCCCCAGTTGCGCGGATCCTGATCGTTGCCGGCGATGCCGGCGTCGGCGGAGACATTCTGCCGGCCGGCGAAGAACGGCGTGACGTGCTCGGCGTAGCGGCTGAACTGGTATCCGGCGTTCAGGAACCAGTTGTTGTTGATGCGATGCGTCCAGTTGAGATCCGCGTTGAAGCCGAGCGCGCTGGAGGTGTCGACGAAGCCGAACAGGTTTGGACTCGACGCGCGCGTGCTCTGGAAGTTGAAGCTGCCGAATACCCGGTTGTTGCGTCCGATGTTCTTGGAAAGACGCGTTTGCAGCGCGTCCTGGTGCGTTGGCGTCAGGATCGGCACCTGGAAGTTGTAGCGCGAGTTGCCGCTGACATTGGGCAGCGGATAGAGCGCGAGCAGAGCCTTCGCCTGCGGGCTAATCGACGACGCGGGAATCGCGTTTCCGGCGAAAGGCTTGCCGGTGGCGGGATTCACGATGGGCGAATCGAATACGCCGCCGCGCTGCGTCAGGGTCGGAACGAGCGCGGATTGCGTGACGGCGTTGCTGTTGCGTGTCCACTGGTAGCCGACGAAGAAGTTGGCGGGAAAGCCGGTGGTGTGCGGAATCTTGACGGGGCCGCCAAAATAAGCGAAGCCAGTGAGCAAGTTGTAATCGGACTTGGGCGCGAGTTGGCCGGCGAGCGAGTAAGGCCGGGCGTCAAGCGCGGAGTTGTCAACGATGAACCCGAAGCTGCCGCTATAGGCGCTGCGCATGCCGAAGCGGTTGTTGCCGAACGCGGCAGGTCGCGCGAACGGTGAGTCGGCGCTGTTGTTGCTGCTGCCGTTGATGAGCAGGCCGTCGGCGGCACGCTGTGCCATGTCGTCGTCGGAATTCTTCTGCTGTTCCTCGGCCGGACGCGGCGGCTGCGGCGCATTAGCCGGCTTGGGCGCAGTTTCGACAGGAACGGTAGTGGCGATGAGCGGTTGGGAAGAGGAAGAACCGACGTCGACCTTCATTTGCTGTGCGTTCATCTGCTGCAAAGGAAGCATCTGGAGCTCGAAAGCTGCCGGTTGCGCGTTCGCCGCCACGGCGACCTGCTGCTTTGCGATCTCGAAGCCGGACATGCCGACTTCGAGCTCCCAGGTTCCGTCGGCGAGATCGGGGAAGGAGTAGATTCCGGCGACATCGGAGACGGCGACGACCTTCTTCGAGCCCTGCGACGCGGTGACGGTGGCGCCGGGAACCGGCATACCGTT
The DNA here is from genome assembly GCA_017883165.1 of Acidobacteriota bacterium. GTDB lineage: Bacteria > Acidobacteriota > Vicinamibacteria > Vicinamibacterales > CAVVIG01 > JADGOC01. The sequence goes on along the minus strand of JADGOC010000175.1, from coordinate 3,309 downwards.
GAAGGTGACGCGTCCGTGGTGCTCCGCCGCGTGCGCCGTCGCAAGGAGGCAAGCGACGGCGCAGAGGCGAAGCCAGGAGGAGAACAGACCGGGAATCCGACGTTTAGTCATGGGGCGTCGTCAGTTCTCGGTCGGCGTCTTCTCGACATGCTCGATGGTAAGGACGTCAACGGCCGACTTGCGCGGTTCGAGCTTGAGGCCGTAGTGCTGCAAGGCTTCGGCGATCGATTCGGCAGGCGGAGTATCGGCGGCGTCGCCCGGATGATCGGCGGCGGGAGGCGGCATGCGGCGCTGGATGCCGCGCATGGTCTCGGGCATGAACGTAAGCTCGAACTCATATTGCCCGTCGATGCCTGTCGCGTCCTGGATGGGACGCTCGGTGAAGCGGGAGAGCGCCTCGGCGAGCTGCGCGATCGTAGCCGACGGAGCATTGAACGTCATGCCGTTGGCAGCCATCGACATCATCATCGCGCCGCCGCGGCGGACCGGCCCGCTGGGACGCAGGACCGGAGGGCTGGATCCTCCGATTGGTGTTGACACGGTCGCGCCGTACGCGGACGGGTTCGCGCCGCCGTCCGTCGGCGCGTTCGTTTGAACTTCAGCGGCCTTCAGCTTCGGGCCGTTCTTGCCGACGACCATGGCGTAAACCGGCCGCTCCTGCGAATCCTTGTGCAGGATGAGTTTGAAGCGCTCGGCGAGCAGCGCCTGGAGCATCTCGGGGACGTTGTCCTCAGTCGCGCCGGCGGGAAACTTGGCGCTGATGTCGAAGCGCGTGGTGCCCATCCAGTCGGGACCCTCGATCTGGAAGTCTTTGACCTTGTAGGCGACGCGGATCATCTCTCTGATCGAGACGTTCGTGTAGCGCAGCATGCCGCCGTCGGTCTGCATGCCGATGCGAGTCTGATTCATCGGCTGCGGGGGGGCGGGTTTGATGGATGCGACTTCGAAGGCGAGCTTGTCGCCGGCCTGCGCGAAGGCGGCTACGGCCGTGAGAACGATGAAAGCGCAAAGCAGTTTGGATTTCATGTGCGGGAGTATGGCTTAGCGCGGACGTTCGGTGCGCAAATTCTGTGTAAGAAATGTAAAGGCAGCCACAAGCGGCAAGCAGCAAGGCGCCAAGCTAAAGCTTGCTGCATATTGCTAGATCGCCAGCTTGTAGCCGGAGCCCTTAACGGTGAGGAAGAAGCGAGGGTAGCGGGAGTCGGCCTCGAGTTTCTTGCGGAGGCCGGAGATGTGGACGTCAACGGTGCGGCTGAGGGTTTCGCCGCTGAGGCTCCAGACTTTTTCGAGAAGCTCTTCGCGGGAGACGATTGTGCCTCGATGATCGATCAGGTATTCGAGCAGGCGGAACTCGACGGGCGAGAGCGTCACCGGCTTCCCGTCGCGCGTGACCTCGTGCTTGCGGAAGTCAACCCGAATGTTGCCGAACTTAACCTTGGCGGCGCCGGCGGAGACGCTGCCTCCCGATCGGCGCAGCAGCGCCTCGATGCGGGCCATGAGTTCGACGACGGGAGAGTTCTTCTGGACGTAGTCATCGGCGCCGAGCTTCAGTCCGAGAACGCGGTCCACTGTTTCGCCGCGCGCGGTGAGCATAAGGATGGGCGCGGTCACGCCTTCGCGGCGAATGTCGCGGCAGATATCGAAGCCGTTTTTGCCGGGCAGCATGACGTCGAGCACGATCAGGTCGAAGTGACGCGAGACGGCCTTCGCGTATCCGTCGGGGCCGGTGGCGGCCCACTCGACGTCGTAGCCTTCCGAGCGCAGGCGGTCGATGGTGCCGATGGCGAAAGCTTCTTCGTCTTCAACGAACAGGATGCTGGTCATACGGGCAAGTGGATGGTGAATACGCTGCCGCGCCCGGGCTCGCTCTTGAGCGTCACCCTGCCGCTGTGCGCTTCCGTGGCGCTGCGAACCAGCGAGAGGCCGAGTCCGGAACCGGGGATCTGCGCCTCAGTGGCGGCTTCGCCGCGGGAGAATGGCTCGAAGATTTCCGTCTGCGCGGCGGGATCGATGCCGGGGCCGCGGTCTTCGACGCTGACCTGAATTTCCTTGTCCGCTTCGGAGTAGAGGCTGGAGACGCGGATCCAGCGGCCGCTGCCGGCGTGCTTCTGCGCGTTGCTGATGAGATTGTCGATGGCGGTGCGCAGCAGCTTGGCGTCGCCATAAACGGGCGGCAGGCCGGGACGCAGCGCGAGTTCGATTTCGAAGCCGGCGCGCGCGAGGTCGTGGCGGCGGATGGCGACGGCTTCTTCGATGAGCACGCGCAGATCGATCTGGTCCTTCGTCGGACGCCACAGGCCGGAGTGGATGCCGGCGTACTGGAGCATCTGCTCAACCATGTCATTGAGGCGGGTGCTCTGCTGATGAATGAGCTCGCCGTACTGGCGGACCTTGTTGGGACCGGCGACGAGTCCGTCGGCCTGGTTGCGCGAGAGCATGGAGATGGCCGAGACCGGCGTGCGCAGTTCGTGCGAGACTGCGGCGACGAATTGCATCTTCTGCTCCGCGAGCTGCGCCATGCGGCGCACGTTGGCCACAATAAAGAAGATGGCGGCCGCGAGCAGGACTTCGACCGCGATGCCGAGCGCGAGGTCGCGCCAGCGCGTCCGTTCGAAGGCGGCGGCGAACGGACGTCCTTTGTGCGCGACGCGCAGCTCCCACATGTCTGGGCCAAAAGCCGTAATGGGCGGGATGCGCGAGGAGGCCGAGGCAGCGCTACCCGGCGCCTGAGTTGAGCGGGTCACGATGGTCGAGTCCATGCGCTGGACGAATATCACGGTGGAATTCGGCGGCGTCGAGGTGGAGGTGGGGCGTCGCGTCATCCGCGGCGCGGCGGCGAAGAACGGAACTTTGGCGTCGGCGATGATTGCGCGGCCATAGATCGGCGGGCCGGGCGTGCGGCGCGAGACGACAGCGAAGTCGTAGTCGCGGACGAGCGTATCGCCGAAGGCGCGGCGGATGGCGTCGGGGAAGAACATCGAAGCGAGGTATTGCTGGTCGATGCGCGCGACAAAGCACTTGCCGGACTTCGCGTTGATTGTCTGCAAGACGTGGACGCTGGTGCTGGGTGAAGTCTCGACGGTCTGCGTTCGGAAGATCGGCGCGACGATCGCCGGCGGCGTCTCGTTGGCGAACGCGGTGCAGTAGGGCGCCGGCATCCAGCCGGGAATGTCGGCGGCGACGAACCGGCCGTCGGCGGCGAGGCGGCGTCCCTGGGGCTTGCCCGGCGCGGAGGCGTCCACGAAGTACAGCTCTGAGATCAGCCTAGGAACGTTGGTGAGCGGCGCGCCGGACTGCAGCGAGTTGAAG